>JBDHFN010000014.1:0-62756 GCA_039590375.1 Gemmatimonadota bacterium | reverse complement strand
TGAGGACGGCATTCAAGGCACGCTCGACCAGGCTAGGGATGAGAGGGAGGAGGCGGCCAAGCTTCTGGCGGAGCACCGTCAGCAAATGAACGACGCGCGGCGACAGTCGCAGCAAGTGATCGCCGAGGGCAAGGAAGCGGGTGAGAGAGTCCGGCAGGACATCGAGGAGAAGGCCCGAGTCGAGGGCGATGCGCTGATCGAACGTGCCCGGGAGTCGATCGAACGCGAGAAGGACGCCGCGCTCGACGAGCTTCGCAAAGAGTCCGTAGATCTGGCTTTGGCCGCGGCCGCCAAGTTGGTTCAGGAGAGCCTCGACGAAAAGAAGGACCGTGAACTGGTCATGGGTTTCATCGACGAGTTGAGTAGCGAGGGCGAGGTCGAGGCGTGAGAGACGAGACGGTCGCTCGTAACTATGCCGAAGCGCTCTTCGAGTTGGCCGACCGACACGAAGGCGTCGAGGCTTTTGGCACGGGCGTCGAAGCCGTGGCGCGCCTCATCGACGAAAATGACGACTTCCGCCGGTTCTTGGAGACTCCGAGAATCGCCGTGGCGCAGAAGAAGAAAGTGGTGCGTAAAGTGTTCGGTGAGACGTTACCGGCGAAACTCGTAACCTTCCTGCTGATTACGCTCGACAAGAGGCGGCAACGTCTCCTGAGGGCCATCGCTCGCGAATACATGGGTCTCATGGACCAGCACTTCAACCGCGTGCATGTCGAGGTGACGCTCGCCCGCGAATTCGAAGAGAAGTCCATGAAGGAAATGGAGAAGCGTCTGACCTCGGCACTGGGGAAGACCGCCATCCCGCACGTTCGGGTCAAGCCGGGCATTCTGGGTGGTGCCATCTTCCGGACGGGCGACACGATCTACGACGGATCCCTGAGGCGAAGGCTCGACAGCATACGCCGAAGGTTGCTGAAGGCCGACCTCCCCCGGACGGGTGAGGTCTGAGGGTACAGATCCGGCCGGCCCACGCCGGCCTTCGTGATGGACTAACAGGACTAGTCAATGGCTAACGACTCAGGACTCCGGGCGAGTGAAATCAAGGGCGTCCTCCTTTCGGAGATCGAGAACTACGGGGAAGCGCTTCAGGCCGAGGACGTGGGTGAAGTCCTCGAGGTCAAGGACGGAATCGCCCGGATCTACGGTCTGACCAAGGCGATGGCCAGTGAGATGCTGGAGATCATTCCGTCCGATTCCGACGAGCCCGTGACCGCCCTCGCGCTCAACCTCGAAGAGGACAATATCGGCGCGGTCATCATGGGGGATTGGACCGCCCTACACGAGGGCGATCAGGTCAGGCGGACGGGGCGCGTGCTCGATATTCCGGCCGGGCCGGGGTACATCGGTCGGGTCGTGGATCCGCTGGGTGAACCCATTGATGGAAAGGGCCCGGTCGAGCCGATCGAGGAAAACAGGCAGATCGACGTGGTCGCCCCCGGGATCGTGATGCGGCAGCCGGTCAGTGAGCCGCTCCAGACGGGCCTCAAGGCGATCGACTCGATGATTCCGATCGGCCGGGGCCAGCGTGAGCTCATCATCGGCGATCGGGGCTCGGGAAAGACCGCGATCGCGCTCGACGCGATCATCAACCAGAAGGACACCGGCGTCATCTGCGTCTACTGCGCCATCGGGCAGCGAGCGGGTAAGGTCGCGAGCGTGGTCCAGACGCTCGCCGAGCATGACGCCATGGACTACACGGTGGTGGTGGCCGCGAGCGCGTCCGACCCGGCCCCGACGCAGTACATCGCTCCGTATTCAGCGGCGGCCATCGCGGAGTACTTCATGTGGAAGGGCCAACATACGCTGGTCGTCTTCGACGACCTCTCCAAGCAGGCCACCGCCTATCGTCAGTTGTCTCTGATTCTTCGCCGGCCGCCGGGGCGAGAAGCGTTCCCGGGGGACGTCTTTTATCTCCATTCGCGGCTGTTGGAGCGGGCCGCCAAGCTTTCCGACGCCCATGGCGGAGGATCGATGACGGCGCTGCCCATCGTCGAGACCCAGGCCGGCGACGTGTCGGCGTACATTCCGACCAACGTGATCTCGATCACGGATGGCCAGATCTACCTGGTGCCCGACCTCTTCAACTCCGGCGTTCGCCCGGCGGTCGACGTGGGCATCTCGGTGTCTCGCGTCGGCGGGGCCGCGCAGATCAAGGCCATGAAGAAGGTGGCGGGTCGGCTTCGGCTCGACCTGGCGCAGTATCGGGAGCTCGAAGCGTTCGCCCAGTTCGGATCCGACCTGGACGCCGCCACGCAGGCGCAGCTCGCTCGAGGCGAGCGCACGGTGGAGGTGCTCAAGCAGGGTCAGTACCAGCCCATGCGTGTGGAGAACCAGGTCTGCGTGATCTTCGCGGCCACGGAGGGGCATTTGGACGAGATCGACGTCGGACATCTGAAGCGCTGGGAACGCGGCTTCCACGAGTTCCTCGAAACCCAGCACGACAGTGTGCTGTCGGGGATCCGGGACGCGGGAGAGCTCACGGAGGACATTACGGCCAATCTTGTGGCGGCGATCGCGGAGTACAACAAGATCTTCGCTGCCGAGGTGGAGGCCGACGTTCCGGCTGCGGTAGGCGCCTAGAGAATGGCTGGTTCGAGCGACGTCAAGCGGCGGATCAAGTCGGTGGAAAACACTCGGCAGATCACGCGAACCATGGAACTGGTGGCTACTTCGAAGTTGAAGAAGGCCACGGACCGGGTTCGTGCGGTGGCGCCGTACAGCGACGCGTTGGCGTCGATCGTCGGGAGCCTTTATGCGCCGGAACTCTCCGAAAAGTTTCCGTTGCTGCGGCGTCCCGACAAAGTGGAACGGGCCGCCGTGCTGCTTCTCACGGCGAACCGTGGACTGGCGGGTGGCTTCAACGCGAACCTCATCAAGGAGGCTCGCCTTCTCCTGGAGCAGCTCGCCGCCGAAGGAGTCGAGACGGACCTCCACATCGTGGGCAAGAAGGGCATCGCCTACTTCCGCTTTCGCGGGCACCCCATCGCGTCCACGCGTATCGACTTGGGGGACACCCCCTCGATGGAGGATGCGGAGTCGGTGATCGCGGGACTTCGGGACGAATTCTCGGCGGGGCGGGTCGATGCGGTGCACGTCGTGAGCTCGGAGTTCATCTCAGCCATGTCGACGCCGCCGAGGGTTACGGCGCTGCTACCGATCCAGGGGGGGAGTGGGTCGGGGGGGGGCGACAACTTCATTCTGACGCCGAAGGCCGAGGTCTTGCTGGAGAGGCTGCTTCCCGCCTACCTCCGCAATTTGACGTACCGTTCGCTGGTTGAAAACGTGGCCGCCGAGCAGGGAGCTCGGCGTAGCGCCATGAAGAGTGCTACCGACAACGCGGGCGACGTGCTGGAGTATCTCACGCGTTCGTACAACCGAGCCCGTCAGGGTCAAATCACCCAGGAGATCGCCGAAATCGTCGGTGGAGCGGCCGCCCTCGAGTAGGAGAGCAGGCCGAACACGGACGGGAGACAGGAATCCATGGCAGAAACAAATATTGGTAAGGTCGTACAGGTCATCGGGCCGGTATTGGACGTCGTGTTCGATCCGGAGAGTTTGCCCGACATCTACAACGCGCTGTCCGTGGAATCCTCCGGGGGCGACGGGAACGACGTCCGGCTCATCGCCGAGGTGCAGCAGCATATCGGCCGGGGCATGGTGCGGGCCGTTTCCATGACGTCGACCGACGGCGTGACTCGTGGAATGGACGCGGTCGACACCGGAAACGCGATCTCGGTTCCGGTCGGCCCCCCGGCGCTTGGACGGATTCTGAACGTGCTCGGCGAGCCCGTGGACGAGCAGGGCCCGATCGTCGCCGAAGAGGGCGAGGTGGAGCGCTGGCCCATCCATCGGGCCGCCCCGGAATTCCACCGACTCGAGCCGAAGACCGAGGTCTTCGAGACGGGAATCAAGGTCATCGACCTGTTGGCTCCCTACGTGAAAGGTGGCAAGACGGGTCTGTTCGGAGGAGCGGGGGTCGGAAAGACCGTCATCATCATGGAGCTCATCAACAACATCGCCATGGAGCACGGCGGGCGCTCCGTTTTCTGCGGCGTGGGCGAGCGGACGCGTGAGGGGAACGACCTCTGGCTCGAGATGAAGGAGTCGGGCGTGCTCGACTCCACGGCACTCGTCTACGGGCAGATGAACGAGCCTCCGGGCGCCCGCCTCCGCGTGGGCCTGAGTGGCTTGACGGTCGCCGAGTACTTCCGCGATGTGGAGAAGCAGGACGTACTTCTCTTCATCGACAACATCTTCCGGTTTACGCAAGCGGGATCCGAGGTGTCGGCCCTTCTGGGTCGAATGCCCTCTGCCGTAGGATACCAGCCCACGCTCGGGACCGAGATGGGCGAGCTTCAGGAGCGAATCACTTCGACGAGAGAGGGATCCATCACTTCGGTCCAGGCGATCTACGTTCCCGCCGATGACCTGACGGACCCCGCGCCCGCGGCGGCGTTCACGCACTTGGACGCGCAGACCGTGCTGTCGAGGGCGATTTCGGAGAAGGGGATCTATCCGGCCGTGGACCCGCTCGACTCCAGCTCGCGGATTCTCGACGCACAGTTCCTCGGAGAGCGCCACTATCGGGTGGCGGCCGAGGTGCAACGTATCCTACAGCGGTACAAGGACTTGCAGGATATCATCGCGATCCTGGGAATGGACGAACTCACCGAAGAGGACAAGGTGTTGGTGAACCGCGCGCGCAGGATCGAGCGGTTCCTCTCGCAGCCCTTCCACGTCGCCGAGACCTTCACCGGGATTCCCGGGCAGTATGTGCGTCTTGACGATACCGTGGCGTCCTTCGAGCGTGTGGTTGCGGGTGAGTTCGACCACCTGTCCGAGCAGGCTTTCTACATGAAGGGCGGGATCGACGAGGTCATTGCGGCCGGCGAGGAGCTCGCCGGCTGATGTCGGAACTGCGCGTCCGTCTGGTGTCGCCCGATTCCGTGCTCTATGAAGGGCCGGCGGCATCGGCCGTCGCACCAGCGTGGGATGGAAAGCTCGGTATCTTGCCCGGACACGCGCCGATGATCGCGCTTCTGGGCTCGGGAGAGTTGTCTATCGATCTCCCTGAGGGCGGCAGCGAGCGGTTTTTCGTGGCGGGCGGCGTTCTCAGGATCGAGGGTGATGAGTTGATGATCCTCACCGAATACGGTGGCGATGCCGCGCCGGAGGAGCTTCCGGCCGGTGCGGCGATCGACGTGGGCGAAATTCTGGATGCCATGGAGGGCGCCGGCTGACAGTAGACCGGCTGGCGGTACATTGGTTACATGAGGCTTGATCTTCACGTTCACACGACCGCATCGGACGGCTCCGTGAGTCCACGGGACGTCGTCGATTTGGCGACCCGAGGCGGTCTCGACGCCTTGGCCATCACCGACCACGACACCGTGGCCGCAATACCCGCGGCCATGGACGCCGCAGCCGACATCCCCCTCCGGCTCATCCCGGGCATCGAAGTGAGCAGCACGGTCGGGGGTGACGAATACCACATCCTCGGATACTTCGTCGATCCACAGGCGGATTCGATCCGGGCGCACGAGAGGCATGCCGTCGGTGGTCGCGCGAACCGGATGGAGGAAATGGTGGATCGTCTCCGCGGCCAGGGGCTTCTCGTCGAGATGGCGGATGTCCTCGAGGTGGCGGGACCCGACCGGTCGGCCATCGGACGGCCCCATCTGGCACGGGCGCTCGTGCTGAAGGGGTATGCCAAATCGGTGTCCGACGCGTTCGACCGCCTGATCGGCGACGACCATCCCGCGTTCGTGCCCACGGGCCTCGCGACGCCCGAGGAGGCGATCCAGTTGATTCTCGATGCGGGAGGCATCCCGGTGTGGGCGCATCCACCCATGGACGCGCTGCACCGGCTCTTGCCCGCCTTCACGGAAGCCGGGCTCGAGGGCCTGGAGGTCTATCGGCCTCGTTCGACCCCACACCAGGTGCAGGTGCTGAAGCGAGCCGCCGAGACCGCCGGACTGCTCATGACGGGCGGCTCTGATTGGCATGATCCCCAGCGGGAATCGCTCGGCACGTTTTTCGTCACGGAGGAGGAAGTCGGGGGGCTGATCGAGGCGGGCGAGGCCTAGAGAGACGGCGGTCGTGTCAGGCCGGTCCGCCGAACGGAGAGAGCAGGGCCCTGACCGCATCAGCCGGCTCGGGCGAGCCCATGACGGCGCCGATGACGGCGTATCCACACGCCCCTGTCTCCACCACGGCGCTGGCCCGTTCTGGGGTGATGCCGCCGATGGCCACGACCGGGATGGAGACGGCCTCCACCACGCGTTCCAGCCCCTCTAGGCCGATGACTTCCCCCGCGTCGGACTTGTTGGCCGTCGCGTAAACCGCGCCGACCCCCAGATAGTTCGCTCCCTCCGCCTCTGCCCGTGCGGCGTCGGCAGGGGTGTCCACCGAGCATCCGAGAATGAAGCCGTCCGCCATGGCTCCGAGAGCCTCAGCGGCCACGGCACGGGCGTCCGCGACCGGCGGGTCGTCCGGGCCCAGGTGCACGCCATCCGCCCCGGCGGCCAGCGCGACGTCCAGACGGTCGTTCACGATGAAAAGCGCGGAGGCCGAACGGACGATCGGTATGAGCTCATGGGCCGCCTCGAGCAGTTCACGGGCGCTGGCGCCCTTGAGGCGAAGCTGGATGGTCGGTGCGCCGGCTGCGAGCGCCTCCCCGACGACGTCGTGAAGCGCGCGCGGCCGCGCCAACGCCTCATCGGTTATGACGGTCAGGCGCAGGCGGTCGGCGAGAGGCGGAGTTTCCATGGGATGATGATGGTCGCGAGGGCCGTCGGTCGACCCCACCGGCGAGCGTTTATTGAGTAGCGGCGACGTTCCGCTCGCCGCGGGCGATCTCCCGTGCGCGATTGTGCTCTTCAAGGCTGTTCGTGAAGATGTGGCGGCCGTCGGGGCGCGCCACGAAATAGAGATAGCTTTCATCGGCTGGATAGAGCGCCGCATGGATGGCCGCCTCGCCGGGCGCGGCGATGGGCCCCGGAGGGAGGCCACGTTGTGTGTACGTGTTGTACGGATTGTCCGCTACCGAATCGATCGCCGCGAAGAGGAGTCGCTCTCGGCGGCCTCCCAGCGCGTACAGGACCGTCGGGTCCGCCTGGAGCCGATAGCCCAACCTCAGGCGGTTGTGGTACACCGCGGAAATCGTTTGCATTTCCTCCACACGCCGTGCCTCGGCCTGGATGATCGAGGCCAGCGTCATCAGTTCGTTCTCGGACATATCCAATGCTTCGAGCCGCGCGATGCGCTCGGGCGTCCAGGCCTCGTGATACCGCGTCACCATCGCCTCGATCACGACGTCCAGAGCGACGCCGCGAGCGAAGCGATACGTGTCCGGGAACAGGTAGCCCTCGAGTCCCGGACCAGGCACGTTCCACTGTTGGTGGGCGGAGGGATCGGTCAGATGGGCGCGAACCGAATCGGCGGGGCGCTCGATGGTCTCGGCCACCCGGGGGACCATGTCGGCGATGGTGAAGCCCTCCGGGATGGTCAGTCCGAACGTCATCATCGTTCCCGACGTCAACGTCTCGAGGATCTCCCCCCAGGATGCGCCTGGGGCCAGCGCGTAGCTGCCGGACCGGATTCTCCGATCGGCACCGGTGACGCGGGCGTAGAACCGGAACCTGCGTCTGCCGGCCACCACGCCTCGATCGACCAACGTGTCCAGGACCGAGTCGAAGGCGGCGCCCGCCGGCACGGTTACTTCGATCGCTTCGGCTGGTTCGTCCATGCCGCAAGCCGTCATCCCCAGAACGGCCCAGCTCGCGGCAACGAGGCCAAGGGCCGTCGGGAGTGCGGGCGAGCGCGAGCGCCCCGCCCTCATGACCGTGCCTTGGCGTCGAGCCAGCTCTGCAGGATGAGTACCGCCGCCGCAGCGTCCACCCGACCCTTCTGTTCTCTCTTCTTCTTGGGAAGACCGAGCCCGCGCACCGCTCGCTCCGCGGCTCTGGACGTGAACCGCTCGTCCACGAGGTAGACGGGCACGCCGGAACGCTGCTGGAGGTTGTTCGCGGCATCTCTGACGGTCTGCGTCCATTCCGTATCATCCCCCGAGGGCGCCAAGGGAAGCCCCATCACGATTCCCTGGACCTCGTACTGTTCCGCGAGCTTCTGGAGCTTGGAAAGAGGCATTCGCTTGCCGGCTCGCCTCACGAGTGTGGGCAGTGGTTGGGCGATCGCACCGGTAGGATCGCTGACCGCGACGCCCACGCGTCGTTCTCCGAGGTCGATTCCCAGAACGCGCATATCCCCCTGTGCGATTGTTCCGATAGATTTCTCTATGACGTCGAAACGTCCTAGGTCAATATAAGCCCAAATCGAGGTCATGCGTCCAGGCGAATGTAGCGTGCACGATGCACGACGACGGGCCCACGATGGCGACGGGCCCACGATAAGGAGTAGAAGATGGATTACGATCATGACGCGCATTCCTCGACGTTCGTGTCGGGCTTCCTTCTGGGGGCGATCGTCGGTGCGGGCATCGCATTGCTCGCGGCTCCGGAGGCCGGCACGAGGGCGCGCAGGAGGATCCGTCGGGTCGCCGGGGAGTTGAGGGATTCAGCCGGGGATCAGTGGGAAGATCTGGCCGAGGACGTCAAGGACAAGGTGGACGACGCCGTACGGGGCGCCCGTAAGCGGTTCCTGTTGAAGCGTGACGCCTGACGACGCACGCCCCTCAGTTCGTCGGATCTCTGAACAGGCCGAAGTCGTCCCGGTCGCAATACTCTGTGGGCTCGGTGCCCGGAAGGAACATCTCGAGGATCTGCTCCTCTTGGGGGCACCACTGTGAGGCGAGTTTTCCCGTGGTCCCGTCGACGAGCCGCGTCACCAGCCCATCCGGGATCTCCCATGGTTCCGGGACCGGAAGCGTCGGTTCCCGCAACTCGTGATCGAGGGCGTCTGCATCCCCGTAGTACACGCGCCGCATGAAGTTGCCCCATACCGGTGCCGGCGCGCCGGCGCCGGTCGCGCCCGGCCAGATCTGTTGGGGACGATCCATCCCGAACCAGACCGTCGCGAGCAAGTTCGGCGTAAAACCGTTGAACCAGATGTCAGTGCCGTCGTTCGTCGTGCCGGTCTTGCCGCCCGCCACGACTTCGTACGAGAGTCCCGCCACGTTTCTGATGGCACCGTATCCGGTCCCGCCATCCACCACTCCTTGGAGCATGGAGATCATCACGCGAGCCACCAGAGGATCTAGGACTTCCGTACGCTCCGGTTGCGGGTCCCAAAGAACGCGTCCCTGGGGGTCCTCCACCCTCAGAATCGGGAAGGGTCGCACCTTGGTGCCCTGGTTCGCGAACGTCGAATAGG
This sequence comes from Gemmatimonadota bacterium, assembly GCA_039590375.1. Classification (GTDB taxonomy): domain Bacteria; phylum Gemmatimonadota; class Gemmatimonadetes; order Longimicrobiales; family Gaopeijiaceae; genus UBA822. Next base: position 53,426 of record JBDHFN010000014.1, on the reverse strand, counting down.
CCTCCGCCATCTCGAGGGGCCTGACCTCCACCGCGCCGATGGCCGTGGATGGGAAACGTTCGATCTCGCTTCGGATCCCCATGCGCCGCGCGGTCTGGGCCACGCTCTCGAGTCCGATCTCCTGGGCCAGCTTGATGGCGATCATGTTCTGAGATCTCATCAGACCCTTCCGAATGGTCATCGGACCCTCGAAACGTCCGTCATAATTCGAGGGTCTCCATTCCGTTCCGTCGGGCTGCAGCGCCATCCAGGGGCTGTCGAGGACGACGTAGGTCGTGGGGATGCGGCTGGCTATCGCGGCGGTGTACACGAACGGCTTGAAGCCCGATCCGGCTTGGCGGAGCGCCTGCGTCGCGCGGTTGAACTTCGAGAGGCCGAAGTCTCGGCCGCCGATAAGCGCACGGACCGATCCCGTCCACGGGTCCAGCGCGACGAGTAGCCCCTCCACATACGCGATCGAGTCGGCCAGCTCGACCCCGGCCGCGAGGGAATCCCGGTACGCATCATACGTTATGTGGCTGAATCCGGCCCGGGCCTCGATCCCCGCCCATCCCTCCTGCATGGACGTCTCCGCGGCTCGCTGCATGGGCACGTCGAGGGTCGTGTATACGTTCAGCCCTGCCGTGTAGAGCTTGCTGCCGAAGCGGTCGTCCAGAATCTGCCGGACCCACTCCACGAAGTAGGGTGCGATGCTCCCGCCGTCGACCGCGCGCTCGGTCGGAAGCGGAGCGTTCGCATAGCGTTCGAAGTCCTCCGCGGGAAGGACGCCCTGGTCGACCATGCGCCGGAGCACGAGCCGCCTCCGGCTCTCGGCGTTGTCGGCGCTACGAAGAGGACTGTAGAACTCGGGGCGGTTTGGAATCGCGGCGAGGAGGGCGGCCTCCGCGGGGTTGAGGTCCGCGGCGTTCTTCCCGTAGTAGTTCCTCGACGCGGTCTGGATTCCCCACCAACCGTGCCCGTAGTTGATCTCGTTCATGTAGGCTTCGAGGATCTGATCTTTCGTGTACGCGCGCTCGAGGGCGAAGGCCACTTGCAGCTCTTTGATCTTTCGGACGATGAGTCCCATCCCGGATCGGATTCGAGCGTCGACGGATGTCTCGAACATGTTGCGAGCCAGTTGCTGCGTAATCGTGCTCCCTCCGCCCTGGTTCCGGCTCTGGCCGGTGAGAACGCCCACGACCGCGCGTGCGAACCCGCGCGGGTCGATGCCTCGATGGTTGTAGAAGCGCTTGTCCTCTACGGACACAAACGCTTGCGACACGTATTCGGGGAGGGCGTCGATGGACACGGGCGTCCGGCGCTCGACGCCCAGTTCCGCGAGCAGTCGTCCATCGTGACTGTAGAGCTTGCTGGCTTGCTGGGGTTCGAACGTCCTGATCTGCGCGATCGACGGGCAGTCGGAGCAGACGTTGCGCCAAGCACCCCACGCCGTCCCGATGCCGAGTCCCCCGAGGAGCAACGCTCCGAGGCTCAAGACCCGGGGATCCCACAGCAGTTTGATCACGGACATCGATCCTCCCGTTGTATCGCGGTCGTCCTCGATTTCGTGTCTCCTGTGGCGTCCACGTACCCGACTCCGTGATATCCACCGTCCACGTACCAATATGGGGCCTCTAGGGTCCATCGTGCCGAATGAGTTCTCGACCGTACCACATCGGCCCTCACCCCGTCGGCTTCGTCAGGTCGAACCCGTTCCGTCCTCCCCTCTGTGGCGATTGCACCTTTCGTGCCAGCGATACGGCCCTTGACCTTGGTGGCGGTGTCCGTCAACGTCACTTTTTCGGGACGTTCTATGGCGTCGTCGCTCCGCCTGGGGTCTGGAACCCAACGGGAAGCCCAACTTTGAAACACACTCCTCGACGAGTCGAGAAGCCCTGGGGCTACGAGCTCATCTGGGCGGACACGAGTGAGTACGTGGGCAAGCTCCTCCACATACAGGCGGGTGAGGCCCTTTCGTTGCAGTACCACGAGCAGAAGGACGAGACGATTCACCTCCTCTCGGGCGAGATGCGGTTTTCCGCCGGGAGTTCCGAGGCCGACCTCGAAGACATCGACTTGGTGGCCGGTGAGAGCTTCCACGTTGCAACGGGCACGGTGCACCGCATGGTCGCGATCACGGACTGCGACGTTCTCGAGGCATCGACTCCGCACCTCGACGACGTCGTCCGGTTGGACGACCGGTATGGGAGAGTGCCCGCCGATGGGTGACGGCCCCGTGAAATCGATGGGCATGCCGAGTCGGCGCTGGATTGCGCCCCGGTCTCTGTCGATGCTCTTCGTGATTCTGGGGTGCGGCGGGTCGGTAGACGACGCGCTCGTGACTTCCTCCGATCCGAGGCTCGCCGAAATGGCCGTTCGGATTCTTCCCGACCTGGCGGCCCGCGCGGGAATGGAGCTTCTCGCTCCAGTCCGGGTCGAGCGCCGCTCTCGGATAGAGCTCGAGCGGTACTTGGAGTTCAAGATCGAAGAGGAGTTTCCGGGCAATCGGGCGGAGTTGCTCTCGGCGGTATACGGGCTCCTCGGTCTCGTACCCGGTGACATGGATTTGAAGGGCACGCTCAAGGCCCTCTATCTGGAACAGGTCGCGGGTTTTTACGACCCCGACTCCACGACGCTCTTCGTACTCGACGACCAGCCCGACGGGGCGATCGAGTCGCTCTTGGCCCACGAGTTGGTTCATGCCATCCAGGACCAGAGCACGGATCTGGATGCCATCACGGCGCCTGGCCTCGGCAACGACCGACGTGTGGCCGCACAGGCGGCGATCGAGGGGCACGCGACGCTGGCGATGTTCGAATTCTTGATGCAGGACCAGGGAGAGGGAGCCGTGGACCTGATGGATGTGCCAGATCTCTCGGCGCGCCTGGGCCCTGCTCTGGAGGCGGCACGATCGGAGTCCCCCGCGCTTGCGGGAGCACCCCTCGTCTTGCAGGAGGGCGTGCTGTTTCCATATAGAGGCGGAGTCGCGTTCGTCGAGGCTCTTTGGAAAGAGCGGGGTGGCCGTGTGCCACCGTTCGGTCCCGACCTCCCGGGCTCGACCGAGCACGTGCTCCACCCTGAGCACTTCGTGGGCGAGCAGCGCGAGGTTGTTCGCACCCTCGAGTTGTCGGTAGAAGATGGATGGAGCCGTCTGTACGAAGACACATTGGGCGAGCTGGAGCTCGGCATTCTCCTGGAGACGGTGGGCGCCTCTCGGGCTATGGCTGTCGGTTGGGGCGGGGATCGATACGTACTCCTCGACGACGGCGTGGGACATCGCTCGCTCGCTTGGTTCGCGGTTTGGGACACTGTGGCACTGCGCGATAGATTCGTCCGTGCACTGGAGCCGCGTCTCTCGGCCCTCCCCAGAGAGGCGTCGCTGACGACGCTGGAGATCGGGGGACTTCCTGGGACGAGCTTGTTCGTGGGGGATGTGCCCGACGTAGTAGCGTCCCTGGGGGGCCTCTGAAGTTGGACCGCGAATGACCGACGAGTCAGCCCCGATCAGCGTCATGACGAGCGGCGCCTCGGGACCCTACCGGGTGCTCGTGGGCGGGGGCCTGCTCGGCTCGTTGGCTCCCCTGCTGGAGGAGTACGCACCCGCTCATCGGTACGCGCTGGTCTCCGATTCGAACGTCGCGGAGCTCTACGGGGAGTCGACGATCCTTCACTTGAAGGACGCCGGCTTGACCGCCGAACTCTTTACGTTCGAGGCTGGCGAGCGAAATAAGAGTCGGGCCACGTGGTCGGAGTTGACCGATCGCCTCCTCGCTGCCGGATTCGGCCGAGACTCGTGCCTGATTGCGATGGGCGGGGGCGTAACCGGTGACCTCGGTGGCTTCGTGGCCGCGACGTACATGAGAGGCATCCCGGTCGTGCAGGTCCCGACCAGTCTCGTGGCGATGATCGACGCCTCCATCGGTGGGAAGACGGGCGTGGACGTCGAGGCGGGGAAGAATCTGGTCGGAGCGTTTCACCCCCCGAATCTGGTTGTGGCGGATCCGGACGTCGTGGCAACCCTCCCCAGGGCCGAGAGGGCTCAGGGGATGATCGAGGCGGTCAAACACGGTGCGATCATGGATAAGGAGTATTTCGCCGAACTCGACCGAGACATGCCGGTGATCCTGGAAGGAGAAGCCGCGTCGCTCGAGCGGGCGGTGGCCCGTTCCGTGGAACTGAAATCTGCCGTGGTGTCCGAGGACGAGCGGGAGGCGGGACGGAGGGAGATCCTGAATTTCGGTCACACCCTCGGTCACGCGATCGAGGCTGCCTGTGCCTTTCGTGTTCCCCACGGGACCGCGGTCGCGTGCGGAATGATCTTGGAGGCTCGCCTTGGAGAATCGCTGGGCGTGACCGGCCCGGATGTGGTCGAGCGGCTCGAGCACGTAGTCGAGCGAGTGGGGCTTCCGAGCAGTATCCCGGAATCCGCCGCGCCGGACGACATCATGACGTATCTTGCCTCCGATAAGAAGGCTCGTCACGGAAGGACGCGTTTCGTCTTACTGTCTGAGATTGGAGCGGTCCGCCCTGCCGACGGATCTTGGAGCCATCCCGTCGACGAGGAGCACGTGGCGAACCTCCTCGACGCTTTCCTCCTCAGGGGACAATCGTGAACGCCTCGGATTCGAATCCGGTACCAAAGAAGTCGAAACCAGCGGAGTCGGTCGGGGGTCGACCGGCCGATCTCACCGTGCCCGCGGCGCTGGCATCCCGTGCCACGACGGATCCAGAAGACGTCTTCCTGATCCACGGGGATGAGTCCGTCACCTTCGGGCAGTTGGAGACCCGCGCGGAGGCTCTGGCCGCGTCGCTTCACGGCCTGGGCATCGAGCCCGGAGATCGGGTCGCCGTGGTGATGCCCTCCTGGCCGGAGTTCGTCATCTCGATGTTCGCCGTGGCCAAGTTGGGGGCCGTCCTGGTGCCGTTGAATCCGAGACTGACGGCCGACGATCTGCGTTATACCCTCCGCCATTCCGAGGCTGTGGCGGCCATTACGGCGGAAACCCTCGAGGATATCGATTTCCTCCACCTCTTCGAGGAGATGTTGGTTCAGCTTCCGGACCTCCAATACCTCGTTACGGTGGGCAAGGAGGACCTCTGGTACGATGACCGCGTCTTTCAGTTCGAGGATCTGCTCTCCGCCGGGGGTGGACGGGACTACGCCGCCACGTCACCGCCGTCGGCGGGCGAACTTTTCGCCATCGTGTACACGGCCGGCACCACCGGGAAGCCCAAAGGCGTCGAGCTGACGCACGCCAATCTCCTGCAGATAGCGGGGAGTACGGCCGATGCCCTGGAGTTGTCCCGGGGTGATCGCGTCGTGGGCGTCATGGCTCTGTTTCACGTGTTCGGACTGGGGCCGGGCATCCTCGGGTCCCTCCTGTCGGGGGCGGCGCTCGTACTCCAGGATGAATTCGGACCGGCGGGCGCTTTGGACCTCGTCGAGCGCCACAAGGCGACGGTCCATTATGGCGTGCCGACGCTGTTTGTCTCCGAACTCCGCGAACAGACCGAGGCCCCGAGAGATCTCGGTTCTCTACGCCGAGGCTTGGTCGCGGGAGCTCCCGTTTCCGACGAACTCGTGACGGCGGTGCAGGAGAGGATCTGCCCCGAGCTTCTGATCGCGTATTCTCTCACGGAGACGTCCTCCACCGTATGTATCACGAGACCGGACGATCCTGCGGCAAAGCGCATCTTCACGGTCGGTCGTCCCCTCGAGAACAACGTCGTTCGGATCGTAGGCCCGGATGGAGCCGAGTTACCGGAGGAGAGCGTGGGCGAGATCGCGGTCGCCGGCCCCGGGGTCATGCGCGCGTATTACCGGCAACCGCGTGAGACATCCAATGCGCTCGACGAGGATGGATATTTTTTTACAGGTGACCTGGGGATGGAGGACGAGGAGGGATTTATTCATTTGGTTGGCCGAAAGAAAGAGGTTATCATACGCAGTGGCTCCAACGTATACCCCCGGGAGGTTGAGGATCGACTTCAATCGCACCCGGCCGTACGTCAGGCCATGGTGGCTGGAATCCCGGACGAGCTCTTGGGAGAGGCCATCTGCGCGTGCGTCCTCCCTGAGGAGGGTGCCATCGTGACCGGCCCAGAGATTCAAGATTGGTGCTCGGTCACACTCGCCGCCTACAAGGTACCTGACCTCGTTCAGTTCATGGACGAATTCCCGCTTACGGGAACCGGAAAGGTCCAGCGGGGCGAGTTGTCGCGCCTCATTCGAGCGGCGCACGCAGAACCAAAGACATGAAGGATCGCCGGGCACTCTGATCAGTGACCCCCCTGACTCCTTCCAGATCCGAGACGTCGCAGCGCGGCGCGAAGGACTGGCAAGAGTGGGGAGGTCTCGCGAGTGCGGCCGGCAACAATTTTCGCGAGAAGAAAAGAATATGAATCAGTACACTCAGGCCCCTCATGTAGATGGGCCCAGCAAGGCACCGGCCGATGCTCCCAACGCGGCCCTCCTCATCGACTTCGATAACGTCACGATGGGGATGCGCAGTGATCTCTCCAAGGAACTGAAGACCCTCCTCCAATCGGATGTCATCCGAGGAAAGGTGACCGTCCAACGGGCGTATGCCGACTGGCGGCGCTATCCGCAGTATATCGTCCCCCTGTCCGAGGCGTCGGTCGACTTGATTTTCGCACCCGCCTACGGGAGCTCGAAGAAGAACGCGACGGATATCAGGATGGCGATCGACGGGGTGGAGCTCGTCTTCATCCGGCCGGAGATCGGCACTTTCATACTTCTGACCGGTGACTCCGATTTTTCGAGCCTGGTCCTGAAGCTCAAGGAGTATGGAAAGTATGTGATTGGTGTGGGGATCGAGGAGTCCAGTTCGGACATTCTGGTTCAGAACTGCGATGAATACTACTCCTACACGAGCCTCACCGGGCTTCGAAAGACGACGGACATTGGCCATGATGCCAACAATCCGTGGGATCTAGTGGAGAAGGCGGTGAGCCGCATGACCACGCGGGGCGACGTCATGCGGTCCGACCGCCTCAAGCAGGTGATGTTGGAGCTCGACGGCAGGTTCAACGAGGGAGACTTCGGTTTCAGCAAGTTTTCCAGGTTCGTGGCTGAAGCTGCCAATCGGGGTCTCATCGGGCTACACAAGCTCGAAAACGGACAGTACGAGATTCGACCCGGCGCCGGACGGAAGTCGGCCGACGCCCCGGCTACGACGAGAGGGCCCAAGGAACGGAGTCGCCCGCCGGCACGAAGAGGAAGGCCGACGAGGCCCCCGCGAGGCGGTAAGGTCGCGGGCGGCGAGGCGAAGGGATCCGCACCTGAGGAAGCCAGGGAAGAGCCCGAGAGTTCGGGCGGGGGAGGATTGGACGCAGAGCCGCTCCGTTCAGCCTATGATCTAATGGTTCAGTGCCTTCAGAGGCTCAGGGAAGCGGGGAAGGACTCGGCTCGCGACTCGGACGTGAAGCGAAAGATGTTGGAGGAAAACTCGGCCTTCGATGAGGGGGAGTTGGGCTTCGGTAAGTTCAGCCGGTTCCTGCAGCAGGCGCAGGAGCATGGCGTGATCTCCCTCGAAAAGACGGCGACGGGCAACTACCGTGTCTCGCTTGCGGACTCCACAGCCATCGGTTCGCCGTCCCCGTCTTCTCAGGATGCGCCCAGCCGAGAAGCCCCCAGCCGGGAAGCCGCCAGCCGGGAAGCCCCCAGCCGGGAAGCACCCAGACGGGAAGCACCCAGACGGGGGGCACCCAGCCAGGAAGGGCCTGCGGGATTGGGAGACGGATCCGGCGGTAGACTGGGGCCCCGCGGGGGCTCAGGGGGTCGAAAAGAGAAGGACGGTCCCATGCTTCTCGAGGGTCAGATCATGGGCAAGTCCGGAGGGCCGCCCGAGCGCTCCTTGGCCCCGTCATCCCGTATCGACGTAGGTGACCTCGGTCTGCCCACGAGCGAGCGGGCGATTGTCAGCTATCTGACGAACTCCTACGGCGGCGTTGGCACGAAGACGGCCGAATCCTTGGTCGAGGCCTTTGGGCCGGACGTCTTCCGGGTGTTCGAGGCCGAACCCGGGCGGGTGGCCCAGATCGTCCCCCGCCGGGCGCCTCAGGTGCTGGCGGAATGGAGGGCCGACTTCGAACGACGGTCCGCGAAATCCCAGAGTGAACAAGAGGTCGTGTCAGAGCCCGAGAGCAGCGAGCCGGCGCTGGCGAATGAATCGGCTCCGCCACCCGATTCGTCCCCGTGGTCCGCTCCGGCACCCGATTCATTTCCGTCCTCGGCTTCGGCACCCGATTCATCTCCGTCCTCGGCTCCGGTACGCGATTCATCTTCGGCTCCGGCACCCGATTCTTCTTCTCCGTCGACTCCCGCACCCAGGTCCGGTGGGGCTCGGCGTGGAACCCGCCGGACTCCGAGGCGTCCGTCCTCCGGTTCGGACGAATAGACTCGGTACGGTCATCTGAAATGTGGGCCTCGCCTCGGGTGTTGCCGACCGCTGCTCGGGGCGGCACGCCCAGGGCGGGCACGTTCGACCGAGCCTTCTTCGAACGACCCGCCGAGAGTGTAGCCCCCGATCTACTCGGGGCGCGGCTCGTGTCGACCGTCGACGCGAGACGAGCGACCGGCATCATCGTCGAAGTAGAGGCGTATACGGGTCCGGACGATCCCGCTTCCCACGCGGCGGCCCGCATCGGTCGGACGCGACGCAACGCTCCCATGTTCGGGCCACCAGGAACCGCCTACGTCTACTTGAGCTATGGCGTCCATTGGTGCCTGAACGTGGTCACCGGAGCGCTCGGGCATCCGTGCGCCGTGCTCCTACGGGCCGTCGATCCGATCGAGGGCTTCGACGTCATGACGGCTCGGAGAGGCCGCGAACGGGACTTGGCCTCGGGCCCCGGGCGCTTGGGGCAGGCCTTCGGAATCAGCGATGCCTTCAATGGGCATGACTTCTCGGTGCCTCCCTTGATGCTCCTGCCCGGTTGGCCGACGACGCCTGCGTCGATCGAGGTGTCCCCCCGCGTCGGTGTCAGCCGGGCTCGGGACTGGCCGCTGCGCTTTTGCGTTCGGGGCAACCCCTCGGTGTCTCGCGTACGCCGGTCTCAGCCGCCTGAGCGGCTTCGGCCCGTCGGATAGATTCGTTGCCAAGTCGTTGTACCACAACCGATTGGAGTGAATGATCTTGGATATCATCGTCTGCGTGAAGAGGGTTCCAGACACCGAAACACGCATTCGCTTTTCCGACGGGGCCACGGCGATCGAACCCGAGGGAGTCAAGTACATCCTGAGTCCCTACGACGAGTTCGCGCTCGAGGCTGCCCTCCGCGCGAGCGAGGCCAGTGAGGGTGGGCAGGTCACCGTGATGACGCTCGGTGAAGAGGATTCCCAGGAGACACTCCGAGCGGCGCTCGCGGCCGGGGCCGATGCGGCGGTGCTGCTGAGTGCCCAGGGGTCGGTGACGATGGACGGGCTGGCCACCGCCAAGGCGTTGGCCTCGGAGTTGAAGAACCGAAAGGAGCAACTCGTGCTCTTCGGTGTGAAGGCTGGAGACGACGATCAGCAGCAGGTGGGCCCGATGGTGGCGACGCTGCTCGAGCGCCCGTGCGCATCCAACGTCGTGAGCTTCGAGATGGGCGAGGGGGTGATACGGTGTGATCGGGCCGTCGAGGGGGGCACGGAAGTGGTGGAGATGGACCTTCCGGCGATCGTGACCCTCACGAAGGGAGCGTTCGAGCTACGGTACGCGTCGCTCAAGGGGATCATGGCCGCGAAGAAGAAGCCGCTCGAAGTGAAGGACGCCGACCTTGCCCAAGCTCGGCTCACGGTCGAGCGGCTCGATTATCCGCCGGAGCGCGCGCAGGGACGCATCGTCGGCGAGGGGGTCGAGGCGGTGCCGGAGTTGGTTCGGCTCCTCCGTGACGAGGCCAAGGTCCTTTGATGATTGGAGAGGGGTGACATGGGCGACGTTCTCGCGATCGCGGAGCAGAGAGACGGAAGAATCCGACCCGTGGCGAACGAAGTGGTCACCGTGGCCGCTTCGGTGGCCGAGGGGTTCGGGGGCACGGCCCACGCGGTGCTTCTCGGTGGCGCCGGAGTCGGAGAGCATGCGGGTGACTTGGGGGGCTTCGGAGCGGAGGTCGTACACGTTGGTGAAGACCCCGCCCTGGAGGGCCATTTGCCCGAAACGCACGCGGCCGTGATCGCGGAGGTTGTCCGTTCACACGGCTACACCGTGGTCCTATTTGGCGCGACGGCGCTCGGGAAGGACCTCGCGCCCCGTGTGGCGGCCCGGATCGACGCACCCCTCGCCTCCGATGTGACCCGAGTGGAAACGGAGGGCGACAGGGTCGTGGGAGTACGGCCCATTTATGGGGGAAAGGCGCTGGCTCGGGTCGGATTCGAGGCCTCCCCGGCCGTCCTCTCGTTGAGGCCGAACGCCTTCGGTACGAACGGATCTCAAGCTGCCGGGCGGATCGAGCCCTTCACGCCGACCATTCCGGAGGGTGTGCGGACGCGGATCGTGGACTTTCAGGCCGCACAGAGCGGGTCGGTAGACGTCGACGAGGCGAGCGTAATCGTCTCAGGCGGGCGGGGCATGAAAGGGGCGGAGCATTGGAGCCTCCTGGAGGACCTGCGGGGCGCCCTGGGCCCCGGTACCGCACTGGGCGCTTCGAGGGCCGTCGTGGACGCGGGATGGCGGCCTCACGGCGAACAGGTGGGTCAGACGGGCAAGACGGTAGCCCCGAGACTCTACTTCGCGGTCGGCATTTCGGGTGCCATCCAGCATCTTGCCGGAATGAGAACCTCTCAGACGATCGTCGCCATCAACAAGGATCCCGACGCACCGATCTTTGCGGTGGCGGACTACGGTATCGTGGGAGACGCGTTCGACGTGCTCCCGGGCCTGACGGCGGAGATCGCGGCCCTTCGCGCCGAGGGGTAAAGCGGAGAACCGGGCGCTCCCCGGCGCTCCCATCGTTACGGACCGGGAGGACCCCCGAGCATTGCTACGGGATCCACTTGGCGGCCGCGACCCCGAATCTCGAAGTGCAGATGCGGTCCCGTCGCGTTTCCAGTCTCTCCGCTCAACCCCAAGGGCTCATCTCGAGTTACGGACTGGCCCTCGTCCACTAGAATTTCGGACAGGTGGGCGTAGATGGTGAGAATCTCGTCTCCGTGATCGACCCAGACCACCAGTCCGAAGTCGTCCATCGTGCCGGCAAAGCGCACGTTCCCGTTCGACATGGCGTACACGGGCGTGCCCGTGGGAGCGACGAGATCGACGCCCCTGTGGATGGCGGGGCCACCGGACTCCCATCGGACTCCGAACGGCGCGATGAGCGGCCCCTCGACCGGCCAACGGGGAAGCCCGCATCCAACCGTTGCGAGGACCGTCGTCGCGGCGAGTATTCGCCCGCGCGGTCGAATCATTCCGCGGTCCCGTGCTTCGTGCCGGCCGGTGCGTAGGACCCGCGAGGATCATCGAGGAGCATCACATCGACCGGCGCTCCACTGGGGATCACCGACACTCCCGGCGGAATGATCGCCAGCCCCTCCGCCCGCCCGAGACCCCCGACGAGCCCGGAGCCCTGTGGGCCGGTAAGCGATGCCTCGAGCTCGGCGCCCGAGCCGCTCAAGCTCACCCTCAGAAATGCGGTGAGGTCCTCCGACGTCGTGAGATCCATCGCTGCCGATGCGGTGACGGTCGGCCGACCGAGCCGAGCGTGGCCCCCAAGCGCCAGCAGGAAGGGCCGGACGAAGAGCTCGAAGGTCACAAAAGTGGACGCCGGGTTTCCCGGGAGTCCGAAGACCGCTTGCTCGCCCCCGTCCTCCTTCGGCAAACGCCCGAAGCTCACTGGGCTTCCCGGCCGAATCTTGACCCTCCAGAATTCCAGCTGGAGGCCAAGGTCTTCGAGGACACCCTTGAAGAGGTCGCCCTCTCCCATGGAGGCGCCCCCCAGAGTCACGAGTACGTCGGCGTTTGCGGCCCTGGCGAGGTGCTCCCGAATGTCTGCTCGGTCGTCTTTCGCAATCCCCAGGCGAAGGGCCGTCCCTCCGGCCGCGCGAACGGCGGCGGACGCGTAGTGACTGTTACTCTCCGGGATGCCGTGGGCGTCGAGGGACGGATCATCGAGGTCGACGAGTTCATCCCCGCTCGCCAGAATGGCCACCGTGGGTCGCCGGTGGACGGAAACCATGGGTACGCGGGCGGCAGCCAGCACGGCGATCTGTCCGGGACCGATTCCGGCCCCGGCCTCGAGGGTGACGGCGCCCTCGGGCCAATCCTGTCCGGCCGGCCGAACATGGCGACCCCGATCGCGGTCGGAGTAGACCTGAAGATTTCCGGTGTCCGTCTCTTCTCGATCGGTGTCTTCGACCCGGATCACCGTATCGGCACCTCGAGGGACCCTCCCCCCTGTCATGATTCTTACGGCTTCAGCCGGGCCGACGGTGCCTTCGAAGCGTGTTCCCGCGTGGACCACGCCGGTCACCGTCAGGACGGCGGGATCGTCCTTTGTGGCTCCGGCCACGTCGTCACCCCGGACGGCGTATCCGTCCATGGCGCTGTTGTCCCAGGGAGGTAGTCGCGAGGGCGCCAGGACATCTTGCGACAGCGCACGACCGAGCGCGTCCTCGAGCGGTACGACCTCGGGGGGAAGGGGACGGGAATGGCCGAGCACACGTTCGAGAGCCTCCTCGAATGGAAGCCAGTCCCCAGCCCTAGACTCGAAATCCGGCATTTGTCTCAAAAGCGCCAGGCGGCCCCGAGCCTGATGGTTCTTGCAGAGACCCACTCATCCTCGAGGTTTTCGCCGTTGGGGTCGTTTTCCACCGTGAGCCATCCCACCGGCGTTGAGACCTTCCACAGGTTCACCACACCGTCCAGACGGAGAGAGATCTTGCTGGAAAGGTGAAAGCTGGCGCCCGCTCCAAACGTTCCGGCAAACGCCTTGCCGAAGTCGTACCATTCATCCTCGGGCATGAGCGCGCTGACCTCCAGAAACCGTTCCGTGGACGTGGCGAAGGCGAGCCCGCCGCCGAACAGGATGAAGGGTTGGAGCCCGTGCCACGCTCGCTGACCGGTAAGGTTCAGGCGGAGCCGTAGATCGAGGAGGACAAGGTCGATGTCGGTCTTACCCAGGAAGCGGTCATCCGCCGGTCGCGACACGTCGAGGACGTCTCGCTTCGACATGAAGTATGTTCCGTCGATATCCAGATTCATCGCACTGAAAGCGACGGCGTAGCGCCCACCGAACGTGGTGGCGTCCCGCGGGCCCAGCCCGAGCTGGCCGGGGTTGAGGTCGCTCTTACCTGCGAATACGGCCCATGCCTGTCCGTATTCGATGAAGGTGTACGGGGAGGAGACGCTTTGACCAACGGCTTCGGAATGTGCGACCGCGACGAAAAGTAGAATCGAGGGAGCGAGGAGTTTGAGGTGGGGCATGGAGAATGCGAAGAATCCGGTTTTGGGAATTGACGACCGACACTTGCCTGAACACATTCGACGCGAGCGGCTGAGTGCCCTACAGGCCGCCAAGATCGTCCTTTCAACACCGTCTGTCGAGGATCGTTTCAGTAGAATGATTGCCTGTGCCCGGCGCCCGGGGGTTCTGTGGGTTCTTTGTATTCTCTGGCCCCTGCTGGCCATGGCCGAGTTCGCTGAAGGCCAGTCGGCGACGTTGACCACCGAAGAAAACTTCCGCGCGACGCCGAATGGGACATTGCTGGGGCAGCTCCGCGCCGGCATGAGTCTGGAAGTGCTCGAGGCGACGGGCGACTGGCTTCGGTTCGATCTCGAGGGATGGGTCTGGGCCCGGTCGCTTCAGGCAGTGGACCGAGGCAACTTCGACTTGGTCGTGTCGGTCGAGGGTGGAGAGAACATCCGCGGCACGGCCGGAGGTGAGATCATCGGGCACATGGAGCAGGGCACGGTTCTCGAGACCCTCGAGCGTGTTCCCGACTGGGTCCGGGTACGTCGGCAGGTTTGGGTGTGGAGACGATCAGTCGTGTTGTTCGGTTCGGATCCCGCCAGCGGCTCTGCGGATCGGGTCCGTCTCAGAGTGCCCTCCACCACGGTTGATGGCGAGGAATGGGCTCTGGGTGGCTCGGTGGATTCCCCGATTCTCAGCGCCCCTGACGGGGACACGCTGGCCATTTCGGGTCCGAGCACGAACCTCCGGGTCCTGGCGAGAGAGGGGAACTGGGCCCGGATTCGCCTAGAGGGATGGATATGGCTTCCGCAGGGCTCAGACGGGGGCGTCGAAGTGTCCATCCGCACGGATGTGACGCTCGAGGACGTGGCGGCCGCACCGGATGATTTCCGTGGAGAAGTACTTCAGTGGGACCTTCAGTTCATATCACTGGAACGGGCCGAGGAAATCCGGACGGACTTCTTCGTAACGGAACCGTTCCTTCTGACCAGAATGGGGGACGGCGACCAGGGATTCGTGTATATAGCCGTTCCGCCGGAGCGGCTCGGTGAAGCCCAGGGCCTGAGCCCGCTCGAGCGAATCCGGGTCGTGGGGCGTGTGCGGACCGGGTCCGCGCGGCTGACCGGCAGTCCGATTCTCGAGTTGCTGTCCCTCGATAGAATCCCCGAGTGACTTCGCGGTTCCGGCGGCAAGTCCTCTCAGGACTCGCCGTTTTCGTCGCCCTTACTCAGACCACATGCTTCAGGTTCGGGCCTGCTGAGCCCGCCATCACGGACGTCACGCTGACACTGGTGACAGGAGATGGTCAGTTCGGCCCGCCCTCGCAGTTTCTGATCGACTCGTTGACCGTGGTCGTCCGAACCGAGGACGGAGACCTTCCGGCCGACGGCGTTCTGGTAGACTGGGAGATCGCTGAGGGGCCCGTGAGCGCGCAACTGTCGCCCCAGACCAGTTCCAGTGACTCTACGGGGCTGGCCAGGGCGCAGCTTCGGCTCGGGTCCGCCCTGGGTAGGTACGTCATTCGGGCCTCTATTCGAAATATCCCCCGGGAATCCGTCGACTTCGAGGCCTGGGCCGTACTTCCGCCCACGCTGAGTGCGCTTTCTTCGTCTGCTTTGAACGCGGGCGCCCTCATCACGCTCACGGGCACGAACTTCAGCACGATTGCCACCCACAATGTCGTTCTCTTCTCCGGGATACCCGGCCAGGTGATCTCGGGGGACGCGGTGCGGCTCGACGTCATCGTCCCTCCGTGCCTTCCCACGCGTTCCGTCGATGTGCTCGTGCAACTGGGGGGAGCCGTGAGTGGGTCCCTCCCCCTGAGCGTGACGGCGTCGGCCGAGGTCCTGAACCTGGCACTCGGAGCCGACACGGTGCTCTCGGTCGAGGACACGCCGGTCTGCCTGAAGGTGGGCTCGGGCGGCCCACAGGAGTATCTGGCCGTCGTGCAGTCGACGGCCACCATCGGGGCGGCTCGGTTCGACTACACGCTCACCGGACTTCGGCCCGGCGTGCCCGCCCCCGTTGCGCTCAGGCCAGATCGTGCTCCCCTGAGTCGCGTTGGCGAGCATGCCGCCCCTGGGGTCGGGATACGTCGAGGGCCGTCACTCAACGCGGCGCAGGCCGAATGGGATCTTGTCCTGCGGGAGCGGGAGGACGTTCTCCTGGGCGCTGCTTCCACGACGGCGAGGGCGGCTCGGACTACCCCTGAAGCGGTCCCCAACATTGGAGACCTCAGAGATTTCGACGTCGTACGAGCCGATGGCGGATTCGACGAGGTCACCGCCAGGGTCCGCTTTGTCTCACAGAGAGCCATCCTCTACGAAGACACGATCGCACTGGGCAGTCTCGACCAGACGGATATCGAGAGTTTCGCCGACCTCTTCGACGATCCCATCTACCCGGTGGACACAGGGGCCTTCGGGTCTCCGTCGGACCTGGATGGGAACGATCGTGTCATCATCCTCTTCACGCCTAGCGTGAATCGGTTGTCGCCACCGGGTTCGAACGATCTCATCGGAGGGTTCTTTTTCGGCCTCGATCTCCTGCCGGGGGAGGAGCACAGCAATGCCGGGGAGGTCTTCTACGTTCTGGTACCGGATCCGACCGGTGTGTACGGGAACGTACGGACCGTCGATCTGGTCCGGAGCACGGTGCCTCCCATTCTCGCTCACGAGTTTCAGCACATGATCCATCATAACGAGAGGATCATCGAGCGGGAGGCGTCGACCAGGGAGGCCATCTGGCTCGCGGAGGGGCTGGCCCACATGGCTGAGGACTTGGTGGGAGAGGAGCTTCGAACACGCGGGAGGATGGCCGAGGCGGACGAATACCAGAGAGGAAACCGAAGCCGTGCCAGCTTGTTTCTCACCGAGCCGTCCGAGGTAAGCCTCATCATCGCGGCCGGTCAGGGTAGCCTGGCGGAGCGTGGCGCCGCTTGGCTCTTCCTCGAATACCTGAGGGGGCAAGCTGGGAACGACAGTGTGCTGGGCCTGCTGACCGGCGCCACCGAAACCGGTACGGCCAACGTCGAGTCGGTCACAGGTCGTGCCTGGGCAGCTCTTTTCTCCGATTGGAGCGCCGCGCTCGAGCTCGAGCGACAGGTCTCCCTGCGAGGGCCATTACCCCTCCGCAACGAGCTTCTCTTTCTTGGGTTCGACCTGATGGATGCTCTCGACATGGGTGGAGAGGGGTTCCCTTCGATGCCCACGCTTCATGAGTCCGGTGACTTCTCGGACCAGGGGCGTCTTTGGTCTTCCTCCGGAGCGTACTTCCTTATCGTAACCGGGGACGGGGGGTTGGCGCTCAGTCCGTCCGGCCTCAACGGAGGCCCGGTGTCCAGTAATAGTGGGCTGCGACTGAAGTTGGTACGGTTGCTCTGACGCGGCACGCCACCGCCCGAGGGCGGTGTGAGGGGTGAATCTTCTCCGGAACGAACGCGTAGTATGGAGTGTCTACCTGCGGGGACCCATTCGTCGAGGGCAAATGCGCTGTACCACCTGCGGTGAGTTTCTGAAGGATCACGAAAGCGCCTGCCCCACGTGTGGGGCGGTGGTCTCGGCGCGCCCCGTGATCGGGCCCATGGGCTTCGAAGTGCGCAGTTGCCCCAGATGCGGCCACTTGGGGACCGGGGTGAAGTACTTTCAGCGGCCCGGGCATATAGCGCTCCTTCTGGGACTCTCCGCGTTCACTTGGTTCACGTTCGGGTTGGGCGGCCTGGTGTATTACGCAGCTCGGCGGAAGCGTCGAATCTGTGCTCACTGTGGCTTGGGCTGGGAAAAGGCTCGCATCCCGGGACCTGGGTTCGCTGAACATCCGGCCTTCGCGGGCTCAGGCGGCACGGGGCAAGGCGGAGGCCGCACCGAATCCGAGCCGAGTCTTCCCAGGAGGGGAGTGGTGCGTCGGGTCCTGGGCGTAGGGATGGTCCTCATCGCTGCCCTTGCCATCTCGATAGGCGTTGTCGAGTTCGCTGTCGAGGCGATCGTAATGGGGAGCGTGATAGGGGCCACGGGAACCGGAACCATCTGGTGGGGGCTCAAGGCGCGTGAGGACAGGCGACGGGCGATCATGGCGCGGCTGCAGCGGCGGGGGCTTCTACTCGCAACTGAAAAGTCCGGAACGTTGACGGTGACGGAGGTCGCCGCCTCGCTGAACATGTCACTGTCGATGGCCCAAGACGTGTTGGACAGCATGGACGACGGTCTTCGCGTTCGTTCCGACATCACCGATGAGGGGATCATCGTGTACGAATTCCCCGAGCTGCGTCATCATCCCAGACTCGAGTCGGGTTCCGCCGGATAGGGTTCGACGCGGCTCCACGTAGCTCAGTAGCTCGGCTCCAGGCAGCTCAGTAACTCGGCTCCACGGTCTTCCCGCCGGCCACGCGAGCGACCCACACGCCTGCGATGATGATGATCGCGCCCACGATCTGCGTGGGTCCCGGTTCCTCGCCCAGCCAAAGAGCGGCGGCGATGAGCGCCACCACCGGTACCAGGTTCGAGAACGCGGCGGTTCGCGGTCCGCCGATATGCTCGAGGCCGTGATTCCAGATCAGATAGGCGAGGGCGATGGCTAGAACGCCCGAATACACCGTGCCGATCCAGCCCACCGGCGAGATAATGCCCCACTCCGTCGACCATAGAGACGGGGCGCCAAGTGCGACCAGGCCGATGGTGCCCACCCAGAGGGTCCACGAGGTGACGGCGAGGGCTCCGTACTCCCGAGTGATGTCCTGAGTGCCGACCGTATAGGCGGCCCAGGTGATGGACGCCAGCACGAGCAGGAGGTCGCCAATCAACAGGCCTTCGCCCAGTCCCAACCCGCCATCCCCGCCGAGAACCACGAGCACCATCCCCCCGAGCGTGGCCAGTACTCCGCCCCAGACGGCACGGCCGTGGTGCTCCAAGCCCGACAGGGACGCGAGAATCAGGGTCCACACCGGCGTCGTGGCGAGCACGAGTCCCGCGTTGCCGGCCAGCGTCCGGTCGACGCCGTATATGAACAGGAGTTGGTACACGACGTTCGCGAGCAAACCCAACAAGACGACGCGGAGCCAGTGCCGTCGTGCAGGCATCGGGACGGCGCCGCGCAGCCTCAGGAAGACCCAGAGCGTCAACGATGCCAGCACGAACCGTAGGGCGTTGAACGCCAGCGGGTCGAACTCCCTCAGAGCGACCTTGATCACGGAAAAATTGACACCCCAGATCACACTCAGCGCGAGGAGCGCCAGATCTGTCCGCAGGTGTGGTGGCTTCTGGCCCACGGCTCGGGGCTCGATCTCCGGCGTGCGAACGTGAACGGGGGCGGTGTCTGGGGGCTGCGGCACCAAGTGCTCCTTGCGCTCGGGGTTGCCAGGTGGTGTACGCCACTTTGTTGTAATACCGATTCGGCAAAACTAGCTTTGGGCTGACCGCCAGACACTACTCGGCCGATCCTCGATTCCTGTCGATTCCCGTGTCGGTGCGTGTCCGTGTCGAGGGAATAGAACCCAAATGAGTCGCACATGAGAACATTTCTGGATTCGGATGGCGTTGCCTGGGTGGCTACGGTCCGCTCGGAGGCGGGCCTCGACTTCAAGGGGCGTCACCATCTGGTTTTCCACCCTGAAGACGCTGAAGACGAGGGCTTCGAGCTTCTCGACGTGAGGTGGAACAGTCTGGGCACCGCGGAGAGGACCCTGGCGACCATGTCCGACGTGGAGCTTCGGAGGCGACTTCGTTCTGCTCGTGGGCGGCTCCACAGCAGTGGCGCGCCCGCCCCCCTAGGACGTGGGACTGAGCCTTCGCCGGAACTCGGCTAAACGAGCCCCGATCCGATCCTCGACGCGCTTGGCCGCGCCGGTCGATCGGAGTTCGTTCGAGAGAATACTGAAGAGTAGCGTCTCGCCATCCTGGGTCGTGACGATCCCAGTGAGGGCCGAGACCCCATCGATGGTACCCGTCTTGGCCCGGAGGTTACGGGCGGCACTCGTCCCGTACATTCTGCGAAGCGATCGGCCCGCTTCGGGAAGGGTCGAGACGAACTCGTCCCAATTGTCGGTGGCGGCAACGTGCATCAAGAGTCCGACCAGGGCGCCGGCGCTCGTCCGGTTGCTCTTGGACAGCCCCGAGCCGTCCACGGCGATGATCTGCTGGGCCCCGACCCCGGCTTCCTTCGTGGCGAACGCTTGAACCGCACGGGCGCCTCCCTCGAAGGATCCGTCTCCAGTCGCGACCTTGCCGATGGTCTTGATGATCGTCTCGGCGAACAAGTTGTGGCTTTCATGGTTGACGACCGTCAGATACTCGATCAGCTGCGGGGACGTGTGCTGGGCGAGGAGCAAGGGCTCATCCTGATCGAGGGCTCCAGGCGCCCAGGACTCCCGCCCGGTGATCCTGGAGTCCGACTCGGCGTGCACCGCTCTTTCCGGAGCCCTGACACCGATACCTTCGGAGATCAGCACCTCTCGAAGACTCCGGGCCGCGAAGAACGCCGGATCCGGTACCGTCAGGCGGCGCCAGATATCCGGCCCTCCCTGCCGAATCTCTCCGTCGACGCGGATGCGCGCCGTGGGCTCGACACGATCCAACCAGAGATTGGGGCGGGGCCGTCCGACCACCGTCTCGGCTCGGTTGCTCACGTCCAGTGGAAATCCGAAGGGAATCGTCTCGATCCGGGGTGGGGAGCCCAGGCGAGCCGACGGAAGGATCTGCAGGGTGACGATGTTCTCGTTGAACGAGAGCGACGAAGCGGATGCGGCGAACCACTCGTTCAGGTCCCTCGGATCCCACTCGGGTCCCAGCTCTGGCCCCGAGAAGTACGTCGCGTCACCAATCACCGCGCCCTCGACGCGCGTGATGCCGGCCTCGACGATCTGGTCGGCGAACGTTTCGAATACGTCCGTGCGATTTCTGTAAAAGCGCTCGGAGATACCCGGGTCTCCCGTTCCGTAAAGGATCAAATCCCCTCGGAGGATCCCGTTTTCGATGGGCCCGTCCGCGTAGACGAATGTCTGGTACTTAAACAACGGCCCAAGATAGTGGAGTGCCGCCGCGGTCGTGGCGATCTTCATGTTCGACGCAGGCGCCAGGAATCGGTCCTCGTCCTGCGCGAACAAGGTGTCTCCCTTTTCGAGCGAGACCACGAGCACGCTCCACTCGGCTCTCCTTAGTGACTGCGTGGTCAGAAGGGCCGAAAGCTCCCGGCGCAGCGCAAGAACGTCGGGACCTGGCGGTGGCCGTACGGGGGCGGGAGCAACGACCTCCACCACCTCGAGCGGCGGTGGGGGTAGGGACTCCTCGTTCCAGTCTGCCCCGGTCCAGACGGACAGAACCACCAGAGCCGACAGCCCCATGAACGTCGTCTTGGCGCGGGTCACGTGAACGGGGGTCACGGGAATCCGGAACACTGGGAAGCGGATCATGCCCCACCGCCATTCTGGGGCCAAGGGCCTTCGAGTGGGTGCCGACCCAACGTGGTTTCGCCCCCTAGACGCGGGAGCTGATGCGGCGCACGCAGGACGATGGCGTCAGTTGGAGGAGGCGCCGGCCCCGTTACCCGAGGGCGGCGCGCAGTCCGAGCAGTACCCCGTCAGCTCGAGCTCGTATCCCACCAAGTGAAATCCATTAGCCTGTGACCGGAGGACCGCGATCTCGACATCGCCGAGTTCACCGGCGACGTCCGACACGCTCCCACAGGCCAGGCACCGTGCATGATGGTGGGGTTCCGTCCGGCCACAAAACCGGGCCGAGCCGTCCGCTGGGTTGAGCTTCTTCGCCAGTCCACAACTGACCAAGGTTTCGAGGCTCTTGTAGACCGTAGCGAGCGAGATTCCCGGGACTTCGGTGCGTACGCCCAGGAACACGTCCTCTGCGGTGGGGTGGACTCTGCTGCGCGCTACGAGCCTGAACACGGCGGCGCGCTGATCGGTGTAACGGTGCCCGTTCTCCTGAAGAGTCCGGCGCAACACCACATCTTGAGAGTTCGTACTCGGTATTTTCATAATAGTACAATATATCCCCCGACCCCGGCCTGTGCCATGACTGACAACGCCCAGCCTCTATTGACTCTAGAGCCGTTTATCGAGGCTGTTCAGGACGGTATCACGCGTTCCGGATGGGTACTTTCCGGTCTTCAGAAGACGACGAGTCACCAGTTCGAGGGCCGGTGGGAGGGGGAGAGCTCACGGAGCGCCTACCTTTTCTTTCACGACGACAAGGGCCCGGATTTCGTGAGTATCGACGTGTTCCTGGACGAGACGACGAAGGGCCTCAAGGGGAATCTCGCGTTGGTCGTGACCGGCCCGGAACTGGGGCTCTTGGGACCGATGCCCGACCTTCTGGCGGCCCTCGCAGAGGTCACTGGAGACTGCCTTCCCGAGCAGGCTCACACCCCGTTTGTGTTGCGCTTGAGGATGGATGATCCGAAGGACGATCCGCGAGCCGCCGAGACGGAGGTGCGCATCAAGCTCACCATCCCGTCGGAAGCCGTGAGTGCAGGGGCGAGCGCGGTATCCGCGTTGGCGTCAGCCACGACCGTGGCCTTCGAGCGTGCTCTGGCGCATGAAGGCCTCAGATCTTTGTTGATAGAGGCGGGATAAGGCTGCCACCGACCCACCGGCCCTGCCTCCGAGCAGCTCGTGCGCATCTAGCTCGCGCGCTTCGCTCGCGGCCACCATCTTGATCGCGCAGCAGAAACACATATCCGTTAGATGGCCCTCAGCCTCCCCCGGAATCCGAGCGATAAGATGACCAGCTCTACCAAGCGTCGATTCTTGGCCGAGGCAGTTCTCATTGTCGTCAGTATTCTTCTAGCGTTCAGCATAGACGCCTGGTGGGCGGATCTCGGACGACAGCAGGAGGAACGCGAGGCCTACCGTTCTCTCATTCAGGACTTCGAAACAGCCTCGACGCTACTGGAGCGCGTGAGTGTGGTACACGACAGCGTTCTCGTGGCAGCGGAGGCCATACTCGAAATGACGGGTCCTGCCGCTGTGGCGCCGCCCGCGGACAGCCTGGCGGTACTCCTTAATACGATCGGCCGGATCGCGAATTTTGCGCCACCTCTCGGGGCCCTGGACGCTATGCTGGGATCGGGGGATCTACGCCTCGTGCAAAACACCGATCTCCGCGCCTCGTTGGCGTCTTTCCCGAGCCAGCTCGCCGAGATGAACCGAACGCAAGGGTACGGCGCCGACCAGGTCTTTGGAGATCTCCTCCCATTCTTGAGCCGGACCTTTCCGAGGTCGCGTGATACTCGCTTCGAAGCCGACACTCGAGCGCTCGTCCGGAGCTTCGAGTTCGAAAACCACGTCGGGAGCCGGCGTACGAATCAAGAGCGAGCCCTCCGGTCCGCCGAGTCAATGGAGGCTCGCATCGACCTCATCCTTCAGATGCTCCGTGCCGAGCTGGGCGGGCCGTGACGACAAGGGCCATCTAGCAAGCACTGCTACTGTTGCGGCCACGGGAGGGTCGCGCGCCAAGCCCGCGAAGGGCATCTTGCCCGCGAGGCTTCGGCGCTATGACGGTTCACCAACGAGGTACAAGGGAGATCACATGCGTGAGGACATCGGAAGAAGGGGACACGAATGAGCACAGACGGTCAGGGTTTGGACGTCCTCCTTACCGAGAATCGCCGATTTCCTCCGCCCGAGCATTTCGCGGAAGGGGCCGTCGTACCCGATCGCGGCTTGTACGAGAGCGCGTCGGCGGATCGCCTCGCCTTCTGGGAGTCGTGGGCGGAGAAGCTGGATTGGTTCGAGCGGTGGCACACTGTGCTCGAGTGGGAGCCCCCTCACGCCAAGTGGTTCGTCGGAGGCAAGCTCAACGTCTCCCATAACTGTCTCGATAGGCACTTGGAGGGGCCGCGCCGGAACAAGGCTGCGCTGATTTGGGAGGGAGAGCCGGGCGATGTCCGCGAGTACACGTATTCGAGCCTCCATCAGGAGGTGTGTCGGTTTGCCAATGCACTGAAGGGCTTGGGGGTGGGGAAGGGCGATCGTGTGGCCATCTACCTGCCCATGATTCCCGAGGCCGCGATCGCCATGCTCGCCTGCACGCGTATCGGTGCTCCCCACTCCGTTGTTTTCGGTGGGTTCAGCCCAGAATCGCTCGCCGATCGCATCAATGACGCCACGGCGAAGGCGCTGATCACCGCCGACGGCGGCTACCGACGAGGCGGGATCGTCCCCCTCAAAGCGAACGCCGATAAGGCACTGGAGTCCTGCTCGACGATCGAGAACGTGGTCGTGGTGGCGAGAGGGGCGGGGCTCACCCGCGAGGTCGATGCGAACATGCAGGCGGGCCGTGATCACTGGTATCACGAGCTCATCGCCGATGCGAGCGTGGACTGCGCTCCCGAGGTCATGGACGCGGAGGATTTGCTGTACATCCTCTATACGTCCGGCACGACTGGAAAGCCCAAGGGCGTGGTGCACACCACCGGTGGGTATTTGACACAGGTCGCCGCGACCACGCAGTGCGTCTTCGATCTCCGGGAGGACGACGTCTACTGGTGCACGGCCGACGTGGGATGGGTCACTGGGCACAGCTACATCGTCTACGGCCCCCTTGCCAACGGTGCCACCGTCCTCATGTACGAGGGAGGCCCCGACTGGCCCGAGAAGGACCGATTCTGGGACCTCTGCGAGAAGTACGGCGTGACCGTATTCTACACGGCACCCACGGCGATTCGCGCGTTCATGAAGTGGGGCGAGGAATGGCCGGACAAGCACGACCTGTCGAAGCTCCGCCTTCTCGGGAGCGTTGGCGAGCCGATCAATCCCGAGGCGTGGATATGGTATCATGAGGTGCTCGGGAAAGAGCGCTGTCCGATCGTGGACACGTGGTGGCAAACCGAGACCGGAGCCATCATGATCACACCGCTTCCAGCGGTCACTGAAACTCGTCCTGGCAGCGCAACCCAGCCCTTCCCCGGAATCTCGGCCACGCTGCTCGACGACGACGGTAATGAAGTGGACGCCGGGTTTCTCGCGATCACCGAGCCCTGGCCGTCGATGATTCGTACGATCTACGGAGATGAAGCGCGGTACCGCGAGACGTATTGGTCCAAGTGGGACGGGATCTACTTCCCCGGGGACGGCGCGAAGCGCGACGAAGACGGGTATTTGTGGATTCTGGGCCGGGTGGACGACGTGCTCAACGTGGCTGGGCACCGAATCGGAACGATGGAGGTCGAGAGCGCGCTGGTGGACCACCCCGCCGTCGTAGAGGCGGCTGTGGTGGGCAAGTCACATGACGTGAAAGGTCAGGCGGTGGCCGCGTTCGTGACGCTGAAGGGGGGCAAGGGGGGGGACGACGACCTCGCTGTGGAACTGAAGAAGCATGTCACCGACAAGATCGGAGCGATCGCACGTCCCGAGACGGTGATCTTCACGGCCGACCTTCCCAAGACTCGCTCCGGCAAGATCATGCGGCGGCTCTTGAAGGACGTCGCTGACGGGAAGGCCCTGGGCGATACGACGACGCTGGCCGATCCCGCGGTCGTCGAGAGGCTGAAGTCGCAATACGAGTCGGAGGAGGGGTAGGGGGCTGTCGTCGCCCTTGCCGGCCGCGCTGTGTTAACTTGCGGTTGCCATACGAACGGAGCACAAACCCGATCCGGACCTGCGCTCATGCACGACATACTTCGCCAGCGTCTCATGCGGAAGATCGAGAGTCTGCCGGAGGAACAGGTCTACCAGATGCTGGATTACATCGAGTTTCTGGAGGGCAAGTATGGGACGGACGGGGCCGAAGAGACGTCGGGGCTTACGCGTTTTGCCGAAGCGATGGAGGACAAGCTGAGGAAGAACGCGATGAGTCCCGCGACGCTCCGCGAAGCGTTTCAACTGATTTCGGCCGCGGATCGGGTTCTCTCCAACGTTTCGACCGCGGGGAAGAAGCTCATGGAAGAACTCACGCCCGATGCCGATGAGGGCCCTGAGGCAGAGGCGCCGGCGTTGGATGAGGCCGGCACCGATGATGCCTCCCCCTCTGGGGACTCGCCCGCCACGGACTAGGATTCGGCTGAGAGCCCGAGGCTTGACACCCCGAGACGGGCCTCGGTATGATCGTCCATGGTAGTGCCAAACGCGCCTGTTCATCGAGGGTCTCGAGAGGAGATTCTGGGTGGGCGGGCGCCTCGTATATGGGGGATGGGATAGCATGGGAGATGGGACAACTTCATGGCGGTGATTCTCAAGGAATCTCTCACGTTCGACGATGTGTTGCTCGTGCCCGGGCATTCAACGGTGCACCCGAAGGATACGGTGGTCCGATCGTCCCTCACGACGAGCATCGATCTCCAGATTCCACTCCTCACGGCCGCCATGGACACGGTCACCGAGTCGGGAATGGCCATCGCCATCGCCCGGCAGGGCGGGCTCGGGGTCATCCACAAGAACCTGTCCATCGAGTCACAGGCGGCGGAGGTGGACCGGGTCAAGCGCTCCGAGAGCGGCATGATTCTGGATCCCATCACCCTGTCTCCGGACAAGACCCTCCATGACGCGCATGAGCTCATGGCCCGGTTTTCGATTTCCGGCGTCCCGATCATTGAGAGCGACGGCCGTCTAGTAGGGATCGTCACCAACCGGGACCTGCAGTTCGAGAGCGAATTCGATCGGACGATCCGCGAGGTGATGACGTCCGAGAGCCTCGTGACGGCCCCGGAGGGGACGACGCTCGATGCCGCCGAGAAGATTCTTCATAAACACCGGATCGAAAAGCTGCCTGTGGTCGACGAGAGCGGGGCGCTCAAGGGCTTGATCACCGTCAAGGACATCTTCAAGCGACGGCTCTTTCCGGGAGCGTGCAAGGATGAGCACGGGAGGCTGCGAGTCGGTGCGGCGATCGGTGCCTCCAAACAAGCTATCGACCGGTCGGGGGCGCTCCTCGACGCCGGTGTGGACGTGCTCGTGCTGGACACCGCCCATGGTCACTCCGAGGGCGTCCTCTCGGCGGTCGCTCGAGTGCGAGAGCAGTTCCCCGAAGCGCAGATCGTCGCGGGCAACGTCGGCACCAAGGAGGGGGCCGCGGCCCTCGTGGAACGTGGAGCGAACGCGGTCAAGGTGGGTGTGGGGCCCGGTTCGATCTGCACGACCCGGGTCGTGACGGGCGTCGGGCTCCCGCAGCTGACGGCCATCATGGACGCCGTGGAGGGCGTCGAGGGAGAGATTCCCGTCATCGCCGACGGGGGAATCCGCTACTCGGGGGATATTGTGAAGGCGCTCGCCGCCGGCGCCCAGGCTGTCATGATGGGATCGATGTTCGCGGGCACGGAGGAGTCACCGGGAGAGAGTTTCCTCATGGAGGGTCGGCGCTTCAAGACCGTGCGTGGGATGGGCTCCCTGTCGGCCATGCAGGAGGGCTCCGCCGACCGCTATTTCCAGGATCCGGCGGCCGAGCTGCGGAAGCTGGTTCCGGAGGGAATCGAAGCCCGGGTTCCGTATAAGGGGCCAATGGCCGATACGGTATTCCAACTCGTGGGCGGGCTTCAGAGCGGCATGGGGTACTGCGGGGCGGCCGACCTGGAGGAGCTACGGGAGAAAGCGACGTTCGTGCGCGTCACGTCCGGCGGCTTGCGCGAATCGCACCCGCACGACGTCACGATCACTCGCGAAGCGCCCAACTACCACATGTAGGGTCCCTAGTGTAGGGTCCCGATATAACGTTCCTATGTAGGATCCCGCTGAGTTCCCGTTGTCGGCGGCGATCTGCAGGACTTCCGCTCAGTTTCCGTTATCGGCGAGGATCTGTTGGACTTCGGCCAGTCCGTCCTCGGTCCACACGGCGTCCACGGTACCCCCCGCGACCAGCGCGCCCACATGGAATACCATGCGGCCCACTCGCGCCGCCTTCTCCATGTCGATGAGATGCACCTCATCCGAGGGCTTGTGGTAGTCCTCATGATCCCACGTGGTGTAGAAGATGGCCGGAATGTCCTTGTTGACGAAGTGGAGATGGTCACTGCGGAAGAACGCCTGCTCCTCGGGCTCCGGATCTTCGATCAGTGTGAATCCGAGGTCCGGGTGCTCGCGGAGAACGCGATCCGTGAGGGGCCCCAGATTGGTGTATTGCCGGCCGACGCCGATCAGCGTGTCGGGATGGTTCCGTCCCACCATGTCCACGTTGATGTTCATGACGATGTCTTCGATCGGGACGGTGGGGTTTTCCGAAAAGTATTGTGAACCGAGGAGCCCCTTCTCTTCGCCGCTCACCGCCAGAAAAATGACGGATCGCGCCGGGGGCACGTCGAGCGCGGCAAAGGCGGCCGCGGCTTCCAGCAGGACCGCGGTTCCGGACGCGTCGTCGTCGGCTCCGTTATAGATCGAATCTCCGGACTCGTCGGGAATTCCGACGCCGACATGGTCGAAATGCGCCGTATACACGATGTATTCGTCCCGCAACTCCGGATCGCTGCCCCGCACTATGCCGACCACGTTGGGCGGCGTGTGCTCGGACACCTCGAACGGGGCCACGACGTTCATGGTAATGCCGTCGAGGGCTATTGCGGTCGCCGGTGGTGATGCGGTGAGCGATGCCAAGTCGAGCCCGACTCCCGCCAACAGTGCGGCGGCGCTCGCGGAGGACAAGCCGACAATCGGGAGGGGAGTGGCCAATCCCGCCCCCTGAAGTCCACTGGCCATATCCAAGATGCTGTCGGGCTCCTGTGTGCCATCGAGGATGAGCACGACTGCGGTGGCTCGGGCCTGGGCTGCGGCCTGGAAGGCTGTGAGCAACGCCTCGCCCGTCCCCACGACCGGGTTACCCTCGGTCGTGAAGAGTACGACCTTACCGCCGGAGATCCCGGTTATTCCGGCTGAGGGCTGACCCGCCGATCCGCCGAAGACCACCTGGGCGTTCGCCGCCGACAGCTGCCCCGGAATCACGTAGTAGTCCCGAGCGTATTCCAGTTGTCGAGGCGATGCCCCCAACCGGTAGTCCACCTGTCGGGACGCGTGGACCATGGCGGTGCGCGTGTAGGGAAAACGCTGAATGAACGTCCCGTCGTCTCCTGCTGGCTCGAGTCCCGCCGATTCCAGGGCCTCCACCAAATACGAGGCCGCCGTCTCGAGCCCGGGGCTCGGCGTGTCCCTTCCCGCTAGCTCGTCGCTCGACAGAAACGTGATATGCTCTCGGATCCGGTCGGGGAGGATTCCGGCTGCGGCTCGCACCGTCGCGCTCTCATAATCACCTCCCCCCGAAACGGGTGCGGGAGCGGGCCCGGGGGCTGGGGAACCACCCGAGCAGGCGCTGAGCCCGACGGTTGCCAAGGCGAGGATGTTGAGTCTCACAGAACTTTCTCCAAGAAGAAAAGATGACTTTACCGACGTGGGCAGCTCAATCCGCAGACCAGGCACCCGACTTTCCACCGTCTTTGCGGAGCAGACGGACACCCTCGATCACCATTCCGCGATCGAGGGATTTTGCCATGTCGTAGACCGTTAGAAGGCCCACCGAGACGGCGGTGAGGGCCTCCATCTCGACTCCTGTCTGACCGTCAATCCGAGCTTCGGCCCGTAGGACGATCCCCGGGAGGGTGTCATCGAAGTCTAGATCGACGGCAATGGAGGCACCAGGGAGCATGTGGCACAGCGGGATCAGGTCGGCCGTGCGTTTTCCAGCCATGATCGCGGCCAGGCGGGCTACCTGGAGAACATCCCCCTTATGCACCTTCCCCCCTCGGATCGCGGCCAGAGTGTCCTCCGCCATGCGGATGCGGCCTTCGGCGACCGCGATGCGCGCGGAGGGCTCCTTGGCCGACACGTCCACCATGCGCGGATTTCCCTGGGCGTCGATGTGCGTCAATCCCGCTCCGCCCGAACCGGCGTCTTCAGGGGTTGCCAATGAGTTCCTCCCGGATGCCGGTCAGGAGTCCGGCCACGATGAGCTGGGGGTTCACGTTACCGGCCACCAATTCCTTGGCCTCTTCCAGATGTCGAAAGGCCCTGGTGACCCTCATCGGATGGATATCCCGTCCGCCATGAATGCGTTCCAGGAGTTCCACATGATCCGTATTGATGAGACTCTCCTTGCCAAGGCCCTCAGGGGTGCTGGCTCCGGTCGCCGAGAGATCTCGCAACGCGTCCTCCAGGAGTTCGAACAGGGGCATCAGGCCGCGGCTGCGGGTGGTTCCGAGTTCCAGGGACTTGCGATACACCGCTCCTCCATCCGTACCAGAAGCAGCGGTGAGCAGCTCGAACGCCTGTGCTCGAAGCGCCTCGAGAGGACCAGGGTCCTCCCCGTCCTCCAGGAACCCGAGAGCTCGGCCGATCGAACCCCTGCCGAGGCGGGCGGCCCGACTCGCGTCATCCGGAGAGACTCCGCCGAACTCGACGAGGAACTGTTCGACACGGTCGGATCCCAGAGGGGGTAGGTGGAGCGGCATCGTCCGAGAGCGAATCGTGGGAAGGAGGCGGCCAGGTTCACTGGAAGTCAAAATGAGTAGCGTACTCGCTGGCGGCTCCTCCAGAAGCTTCAAGAGCGCATTGGCGGCTTCCTGACTCGATTCCTGGGGAACGAGCGTCTCGGCCTCTCCGATCACGAACACTTGTCGGAGTCCCAGGGCCGGCCGGCTGTGCGCGTGGGACCGCAGCGTCTGGGCCACGGCCAGATAGAGCCCGGTGGGCTCAGTCGCCGCGGAGGCGGGGCGTAGTGGACGTTCCCTGCGCTGCGTCAGGGCATCGTAGCGAGCTTGCTCCATGGCCTCCCTGAGCTTTGTCGGGCGAACTCCCTTGGGCTTCGCCAGCGGGAAATACCAGTAGAGGTCTGGATGCTCGAGATTCATGACCATCCGGCACGTCTTGCAGTCGCCGCAAGGCCCTGTCGGACCGGATTCGGGGCAGAGCAGGAGCTGGCCGAGCCACAGAGCGAGTCGTTGTTTTCCCACTCCCCGCGGACCGTGGATGAGCAGACTCGACGGGAGAGACTCGGTGGCCCAGGCCTTCGACAGAGACGCTTGAAGATCGGCGTGGCCAAAAAAGGGGTGCAGGCTCACCCTCCCCGTGCCCGAAGCCATGCGAGCGGGTCTTGGGCCCGGGGGTCTCCGCCGTCGACCGGGCTTCGCACCTGGAACTCCAGGTGGGGCCCCTCGGGTGTGTCTGCCCCTCCCACGGTGCCCACCACCTGGCCGATCGTCACTTCACGACCCTGTGTCACGCCTATCTCTTCGAGATAGAGGTACAGCGTGTAGAACCCCCCGCCGTGGCTCAGCCAAACCGTCAGTCCGTATCCCTCGAAGGGGCCCGCGTAAGCGACCGTGCCAGCGTCCACGGCCCGTATGGGGGTCCCGGTCGGCGCCCGAATCCCGATTCCGTTCCACCGTAGGACGGTCCCGTTCGGTCTCTCCTCTCTCCCGAATCGATAGATCAGCTCGCCGTCCACCGGCCAATTCATCGTTCCTACCTCGGCCGTCGAGAGCCTGTTCGGCACTCCCCCTCTGGCGGCGGCTCGCTCCATCTCCACGCGTCTCGTTTCGAGGTCGGTGATCAGGACGCTGATGCGGCTCTCGTCGAGCTCGAGTTGCTCCAGCCGTGTGGTGGCCTCCTGTTCCTGTGAACGATAGCCATCGAGCGCCCGGCGATGCGTCGCTTCCACCGAGCGTAATGACGCCACTTCACTGAGCCGGGATTGCCGGAGACGGCCCAAGCTGACCATGCTCACCTGGAGTGCTTCGTTTTGCTGGGCCAGATCGGTCTCGAGCTCTTCGACTCTCTGCACCAGGGTGCGGTCGTACGTGGCGATGAGGCGCAGGTACCGGTAGCGCGTAAGCACGTCCGGAAAGGAGCCGGCCCCCAGCATGACTCGGATCGCGTGAAGCGTCCCGCGCTTGTAGATATCCCGGATGCGGCGGTACAGAACGGCCTTTCCGGTTTGCAGCCGTTCACGTGTCACCAAGAGGTTTCCGGACGTGTCCTCGATTTCAGTCCCCACCACCTCCACCTGAAAGTCCACCTCCGCGACCGCGGATCTGGAAACACTGACCTGTCGTTCGACGTTGGCGAGTTCTCTCGCCGCATCCCTCACCCGGCCGTCGAGATTCGTCAGCTCCGAACGCAGTCGGCTTCGTTCTTGGCGCACCTCTTCGAGCCGGCGCTGGCTATCGAGGATCTCACGCCGAATTTGGGACACCTGTCCGGCAACCGGGGCGGGCAAGAATGCCGGAAGACCGAGGGCCAGGATGAGCCCGATCCGGGGGTAGATGCCGCTCACGCTACACCTCACGAAGGTGTTTGCGGACTGCGTATCCGCTGGCCATCACTCCGAACATTACTCCGGCCGACATGCCGAGGGCGGCCCATTCCCAAGGAATCCACGAAATGATGAAGAGGTAGTTGAATACCGACCAAAACGTGGTGTAGGTAAGCAGGACGGCAATAGCCCCCCCGAGCGCCCCGGTGACACCACCCTCGAGCAGAAAAGGCCGGTGAATGAAGCTGTCACGGGCGCCGACCAACTGCATGATCTTGATTTCCTCTCGCCGAGCGAAGATCGCGATTCGCACGGCGGTGCCAATGATCAGCGCGGCCACGATCGCGAAGGCCGTTCCCATCACCGTGGTCGTCACCGCACCCATCCGCCGCAGCGTGTAGAGCTTGTCCACCCATTCCTGGCCGTATTGCACCTCTTCTACGATGGGGTGGAGGGCTGCCTGTTGGGCGACGCGGTCCGCGGTTGCGGCGGTTCGACTCCCCGGACGAAGTCGGACTTCGATGGAGGCCGGAAGCGGATTGACTTCGAGGTCGGTGAGGATCTCATTGAACTCGGGCAGCTCAGAATACGCCCTTTCAAGCGCTTCGCCCTTGGTCACGAAGTCCACCGCGAGTACCTCGGGAAGCATCGTCAGCGAGGCTTGCATCGTGGCGATGTCCGCCGTTCTGGCGTCGTCGCGGAGGTAGGCGACGACCTCGACTCGCTCTGCGAGCGTCTCGAGGTAGAGTCGGACGTTATGCGTGGCCAGACCAAAGAGTCCAACGACGAAGAGCGCGAGTCCGACCATGGCGGCGGAGAGCCCCGTCAGGAGCGGAGCCCGCTTGAACGCGATCAGGGTTTCTCGAATCGTGTAGAGCACGTCAGGTCTCGTGTTGTTGGGCCGGTTCCGGTTCACCGGCGGAATCGAGCACTTCGGCGGCATTCATTTCACGGGTCGGGTCCGGTTCGCTTCCCAGGTCCGGGCTCGCGTCGGAGCCGGGTTGGGGGGTGCCATCCCCGGTGCTCTGCGGCTGCTCGGTCCCGGCGGAATCGTACACCAGGCGCCCTTGGTCGAGTTCGAGGACCCGGGCGCTGGGATGCCGGCGCAGGAGTTCCAAGTCGTGCGTCGCCATCAGAACGGCCATCCCGAGTGCGTTGATTTCCCAGAACAGGTCCAGGA
This sequence comes from Gemmatimonadota bacterium, assembly GCA_039590375.1. GTDB lineage: Bacteria > Gemmatimonadota > Gemmatimonadetes > Longimicrobiales > Gaopeijiaceae > UBA822. The sequence goes on along the minus strand of JBDHFN010000014.1, from coordinate 20,690 downwards.
TACCCCGCGTGGCCCGCTCGTCGAGATTTCCAGTGGGCTCGTCGGCCAGAAGGAGGAGCGGCTCGCTCGCAAGGGCGCGCGCGATGGCGACGCGCTGCTGTTCGCCTCCTGAGAGCTGGTCCACCGAGGCCCCCGCCTTGGGCGCGAGGCCCACTTGGCCCAGGAGCCGTTGGGCTCGGCTCAGGATCTGATTCTTCGGCGAACCGATGACCTCGAGGGCGAAGGAGACGTTTTCGAGAGCCGTGCGGCCGGGAAGGAGGCGAAAGTCCTGGAACACGTACCCCACCGTCCGACGGAGCTTCCACACGTCGCGCCGAGAGGTTCTCAGTGACGAGAACCCGCTCGCACGGACTTCTCCTTCAGTGGGCCTCTCGACCATGTGGGCGAGTCGCAGAGCCGTCGATTTTCCCGAGCCGGAGTGCCCGGTAAGGAAGGAGAACTGCCCTTTGAGCAAGTGGAACGACACGTCGCTGAGGGCCGGTTCAGGGCGGTCGTACTCTTTGGTGACGTGGATGAACTTGATCACGTTGGGGTCGTCAGCCTCGTAAGTTAATATGTACCACCGATTTACGTCCACGGCGGGTCGGACGCGAAAGCTACATTTGAGCGGTCAACGTGTCGAAACGAGCGAGCGCCAACCTAGACGCCAGCCGGATGGCGGCCTGCATCGACGACGGCTCCGCTTTACCGGTACCCACGAGATCGAATGCGGTCCCGTGATCCGGAGAAGTTCGAACGAACGGCAGTCCCAGCGTCACGTTGACTCCGGCTCCAAAGGCGATGGTTTTGAAGGGGGCCATCCCCACGTCGTGATACGGCGCGACGACCGCATCGTACTCCCCAGCGAGCGCCCTACTGAACACGGTGTCGGCCGGGATCGGACCTTCCACTTCCACACCTGCGCCGCGGAGAGCGTCCACGGCAGGCCGGAACACGCGATCCTCTTCGTCGCCGAACAATCCACTGTCCGAAGCGTGCGGATTGAGCGCGCACAGCGCGATGCGCGGGCGTGGCAGATTCCAGTCGCCTTCGAGGGCCGTGTTCAACAGCATCGTTTGGGAGACGAGCAAGTCCGAGCTCAACAGGTCGGGCACGCTTCGTAGCGGGACGTGCGTCGTGGCGAGCAGGACTCGGAGAGGCGGGCCTACACGCGTCTCTTCGGCGGCCATGAGCATCCCGACGTCGGACGCCCCCGTGAGGCGCTGGAGGAGTTCCGTGTGGCCGGGCTCGTCGAGCCCGGCGGACCGAAGGGCTGGCTTGTTGATCGGGCCGGTCACGATTCCCGCCGCGTCACCGGCCAGGGCAAGGCGGACGGCGGTCTCAATGGCCCGTACGGAAAGGACTCCTGCCGAACGCTCGGAGCCGTCAAAACGACCCACGGCTTCGTACGCGCCGAGTCCCGGATCGAACCCGTCGGGTCCCACCAGAATGAAGTCCGTGTCGTCGCCGTGCTCTCTGAGATGCCGAACTGCCTTCGCAGCCACCTCAGGACCGATTCCGCGTGGATCACCGAGGGTGACCGCCAAGCATTGGGTGGACATACGCCGCTCCCCGTTGANNCGATGTACGCTTGGCTTCGCAGCCCTTCGACCACGCTCTCGGTGAGACGCTGACTCGTCAGGCGCTCGATGATCAGTTCTCGAAATTCGGAAAACTCGGCGGCGCCTCCGGTCGTGATCCCCAATACCTTGGCGAGGGTCCAGCCCTGGGTCCGGGGGTCTTCGATCCTGACGGGCCCGACCACGTCACCCTCCTGGGCGAACTGTAGCCCCGCGGCCAGCCCCTGCGACGTCTGCGCGATCTGTTCGATCGAAAGGTCCGCCGTCGAGGGCTCCAGACCAAGATCCTGCATCGTCTCACCCTGCCTCAGTCTGGCCGCGAACGACGCGACTCGGGCATCGTTCGCCTCGACATCGCTTTCCGTGATTTCCGGCTCAATCACGATGTGCCGTACCCGACGCTCTCCCCCGCGCACCCGCTCCACCAGTATGAGATGGTATCCGAATTCCGTTGCAACCGGGGGGGCTATCAATCCCGGAGGCGTCTCGAAAGCCGCCGTCTCGAATGCCTCCACAAAGCCTTCGCCTCGGCGGATCCACCCGAGCTCTCCCCCCGCTGGGGCTGATGGGCCGTCCGAGACACGAGCGGCGAGCTCCGCGAAGTCCTCCCCCTCGCCGAGAAGAGCCCGAACGCTGTCCGCCTCGGCGAGAGCCTCGGCTTTGGCGGAGTCGCTCGGCTCAGGTCGAAGTTGAATATTCTCGAAGAGAATGCTCGGTGGTCTCTCGGGGATCAGGTCCTGGTTCTCATCGAAATACGTCCGTGCTTCCTCGTCCGTCACGAGAATGTCCGCCTCGCTCTGTCCCCCCTTGGCGAAGAAGCGTTCTTGGAGCAACTGGCGCCGGATGAGGTTCTTCCGCTGATCACGGAAGACGGCCAACGACATGTTCTGCTCGGCCAGGGCTTGCTGAAGTCGATTCAGGGTACCGAATTGGCGGACCTGGCCGTCGATCTCCTGCTGGACACGCTCCTCCAGTTCCTCCTCGGTGACCGCCAGGGTGGTGTCCTTTGCCGCTTCCTGAAGGATCACCTGCTGATTGATGAGCTGGTCCAGCACCTCCAACCGTGCCTCGAGAAGGCCGGTCGGATCGCTCGGGCGAGTCCATCCTCTCGCTTCCATAGAAAGGAGGAATTCGTCGATCTCGGTCATCAAGACCACGGAGTCTCCGACCACCGCGACCACCCGTTCGACCACGTTGATGCCCTGCGAGGCCCCTTGTGCGTCCACCTGCAGAGGGATCAGGAACAGGCCGGCCACGAAGAGCGCGAAACTTCCGGACGAAGAATTCATGCGTTCTCTAAACCAAGGGGGAAATCGTGTTCCTGAGCGACTACCCACGCCCATCGTCAATTCTGGACAGAATCGGCGGGAGGCACCGCACCGGGCGGTACGCCGGGCGGTGCACTGGGCAGAACAGGGCCGGGTTGGGTCGCCGCGTCCGCGACGGCCCCCCTGAGATCATCGATTCGCTCGACGGTGGCACCGGTCGAAGCCCCGAGGACTTCCCAGTCGGCCTCTCGACGGAGCGCCACCATGATCGCGGACATCTGGATCACGCTGCGCGTGCCGGCCGAGATCTCACGAAGGAGTTGAAGCGTGGTCCGGTCCAAGGCTTCATCGGCTGTCTCACCCTCCAGGGGAGCAATCCCACGAAGACCGAGCTCCTCCGTCACCGCTCTCACCCTCTCACGCGTAATGGAATCCAGAGAATCGAGGCGCGCCCGGTCCGGGGTGATTCCGGCTTCCGCCGCCCGCTCGAGCAGGATCCGTGACTGACCGAGGCGGTTCAGGAGATCGTTCAGCGCCTCGTCGGGAGCTACGGCGAGCTGACCCGGGAGGTTGGTCTGCTGCGTGTTCAGGAGGAGCAGCGCGTCCGATACCGAATACGACCCCCCGCGATACGACACGAGCGTGCGGCTCGCCGCTCTGCGGCTCAACGAGGCCCTCGGGTTCCTCGCCAGCTCGCGCATGATGTCGACGGCCCCGACATCGATCTCGATCTCACCCTCCTGATCGATTTGGGCCAGGAGGGTGGAGTCTGCCGCCCGCAATCTCCCGAGAACGACCGAGTCGCGGAAGGCGCTACGTGCCCCCTCGAATGTCGCCGCCCTTCGGTCCGTGACCTTGATGACGTGAAGGCCCAACGAAGACAACACCGGGGCGCTGACTTCACCCACGGCGAGGGAGAATGCGGCCTCCTCGAACGAGGGCATCAGCATCCCTCGACTGAAGAATCCGATGTCTCCCCCTTGGATGGCGCTTCCATTGTCGTCGCTGTACTGGCCCGCCAGGGCCTCGAAGGACTCACCCGCGGTGGCGCGCTCCTGCAGCAGGACCGCGAGACCGGTTACACTATCCAGCTGGGCCTGGGTTGCCTGCCCGGGGATGGCGAGCAGGATGTGCTGCGCCCGGACCGAGTCGGCCGGGGGATCGGCCTCCCAAAGCGCTCTCAAGTCCTCATCCGAGATCGCCGTGTCGGGCTCCACGGCCGAGTTCATATACTCGTTGATCATCTCCTGATCGAGCTGCGGCCGGAGGAGGGGATCGAGATCGAGGGTCGTGAACAGCGAGTCCTCACGGGCGCTCAAGCCGAGGAGTGTATAGTCGATCCAGAGGTTCGCGAGCTCGTCCACTACGTCGGCCTGGTTGGGGACGGTGTTCTGCCTGGCGAGGATCTCGACCATCTGATCCACGGTGAGTTCATGGCCGTCCGCCCGCGCGAGAACCCTTCCCGATTCCGTCTCACACGCCCCAAGAAGGACCACGAGCCCGAGGACAATCCCCTTGGCGCGTCCATCCGGTAAGCCAGCGGTACGTCCGGCGCGTTGTGCCATCGTCACTCGTCTCCGTGGATCATAGGCTCACGCGGTCACGCCGCTTCGTCTCGTGCCTCGATCAAGGTAGTGAGAGCCAGGATCAGGGTCGAAACTAGCGAATCCGGGCCCGCTTGATGAAGGACCAGGGAGAGAGGCGTCATGCGTCGTACCTCCACGTCGACGGACGATTCCTTTAGAGGGCGCTCGAGAGCCGAGAGACGTGGCACCACGGTGGACCTGAAATTCACTCTCGCTTCGCCCGGTCTGACGAGTATGCGTTCGACGCCGATTCGCCTCCCCAGGATCCGTAGAGCGGCGCCATCGAGCAAGTGCTCCACGTGGGTGGGAGGGGTACCGAAGCGGTCGGCCAATTCCTCCCGTAGGGAGGTCACCTCGGCCATCCGGGTGAGCTTCGAGAGCCTTTGGTAGAGATGTAGCTTTTGGCCAGCGTCGGAGATGTACGCGTCGGGTAGATATGCGGAGCCGGCGATCGAGACGTCCGGGTCGGCGAATTCGCGGCCTTCGTCATCTCCCCGGAGTCGCTTGACGGTCTCCGCGAGCAATCGCATGTAGGCGTCGATGCCGATGGAGTGGGCGAAACCGGACTGCTCCCCGCCGAGCAGATTTCCTGCCCCCCTCAACTCCATGTCTCGAAGCGCCACGGAATATCCGCTTCCAAGCTCCGTGTGATGCTCCAACACCCTGAGGCGGCGCTCGGCCTCATCGCTGAGCTCTGCGGATGCCACGAGATAGCAGAATGCCCGGCGGTCGGACCGGCCCACCCGCCCCCGGATCTGGTAGAGTTGAGACAGCCCGAAATGTTCAGCGCTGTTCACGATCAGGGTGTTCGCGTTGGGAACATCGAGGCCGTTTTCGATGATCGATGAACAGACCAGAACGTCGATTCCCCCATCCACGAAGTCCCGCATGACCCGGTCCAACTCCCGGGGCCTCATCTGTCCGTGGGCGATATCGATTCGAGCCTCCGGGACGAGTGCTCGGATCCTCTCGGCGGCTCCGTGAATGGTGGAAACCAGATTGTGCAGGAAGAAGGCCTGTCCCCCCCGGTCCAGTTCTCTGAGCAGAGCCTCGCCCAGGATATGGTCCGACCACGGCACCACGTGCGTGATGATTGGCATCCGATCGCGCGGCGGAGTACGGATCAGGGAGAGGTCCCGCAGCCCCATCAGTGACAAGTGCAGCGTGCGTGGAATGGGCGTGGCCGTCAGCGTCAACACGTCCACCGACGCCCTCATCTGCTTGAGCCGCTCCTTGTGGCGCACACCGAAGCGCTGCTCCTCATCGACGATCAGGAGGCCGAGATCGGCGAACTCGACGTCGGATGAGAGCAGCCGGTGTGTCCCCACGACGATGTCGACCCCCCCGCCCGCGAGTCCCGTCAGGATCTTCTTCTGGCTGGCCGGCGTCCGAAATCGGCTCAGCGCCCCGATCCTCACCGGATAGTCTGCGAGACGTTCCGCGAACGTGTGCCGATGCTGCTCCACGAGCACGGTGGTCGGTGCGAGCACGGCCACCTGCTTCCCATCCTGGACCGCCTTGAAGGCCGCTCGGATCGCGATCTCGGTCTTCCCATACCCGACGTCCCCACAGATCAACCGGTCCATGGGCCGGTTGGACTCCATGTCCCGCTTGACCGCTTGGGTCGCCGTCCGTTGGTCGGGTGTGTCTTCATAAAGGAACGACGATTCCATCTCCTTTTGCCAAACCGTATCGGGAGAGAAGGCGAAACCCGCCGCGGACTCACGCTTGGCGTAGAGTTGGAGGAGCTCGACGGTCATCATTTCGATGGCCTCGCTCGTCTTCCTCTTCAGCGTCTTCCAGCGCTTCCCCCCGATCCGGTGTACGGCGGGAGGCGCCGCGTTCTCGGATTCACCCACCCAACGCTCAACGAGGTCGAGCCGATAGACCGGCACCCGCAGGATTTCTCCGCCGGCGTATTCGATGGCCATGGACTCGAGCTCCTCACCCCCGATCTCGACATGCTGTAATCCCCTGAAGACGCCCACTCCGTGATCCATGTGGACCACGGGGTCCCCGGGGCTCAATTGGGCCAGGCTCTCGAGCGCCACCGCCCCGCGAAACCGGCGCCTGCTCCGGACTCTCCGCGAGCGGCGGAAGATCTCATGGTCGGTGAGCACCTGAAGCGGCGGGTCCGCGGCCTCGAGTACGAAACCGGCGGCGAGTGAGCCGACAACCACATGCGCCCCGGGCGGAATCTTCTTGGGGCCTCCGAGGATTTCCTCGAGCCGGTCGCATTGACCCTGGTTATCGCAGAGCACGAGAGTGCGGCCCCCCGAAGCCGAAGCAGACCGGAGTGAAGCCCGCAGCCGCGACATATCCCGCAGAATCGGGGGAGGGGGGCTGCAGGAAAGCGAGATGTCCGGCTCGGCGGGGAGGTGCTGCCCGGCGGCGGTGTCCGGCCCCGTGGCCGTGTCCAGGTCGACGCGGGCCAATCCGGCGAGCATTTCGTCGGCATCCGCGGCGGGTAGGAAGAGCGTGTCCGGAGGGTCCGGAGATTGGCCGTCGGCCACGAGTTCGTCATGAAGCCGACGGACATAGTCCCAGGTCCGGTCGAGTTCGGCCCGCCACTCAGCGCCGCCCTCCTCAAGGACGGGTAGCAGAAGGGCATCGGCCGGGAGTAACTCCAGGAGCGAGCGGGAAACCAGTGTGGAGGCCTGCGGATCCCCCTGAAAATCCACCGGAAGTATATGCGCCTCGGTGATGGTGCGATTCGTGCGCTGATCGAGGACGTCGAAAAAGCGTAGCGACGCGATTTCGTCGCCCCAGAACTCGACCCTCACGGGCTCCGGTGTGCCGAAGGAGTAGATGTCGAGCAGGCCCCCCCGGACCGCGAACTGTCCCACCTCCTCTACGAGCGGTACGCGTTCGAAGCCACGTTCCTCGAGATCCGCGATCAGCTTCTGGAACCCCACCTCTTCCCCCACGCGAAGCGAGATCCGCAGTCCGGCGAGCTCGGCCGGGATGGGAGCCCGTTCCTGCAACGCGCGCAGGGTGGTCACGAGCAGTCGGGTCCGTCCACCGAGTAGCGCCTCGACGGCCTCGACGCGCAGCGCCCCGATTTCGAGGTGGGGCTCGCTCGACTCGTACGGGCGTGCTTCGCGCTGGGGGAACAGGAAGGATTCCCCCTCTCCGAGAAGAAGCTCGAGATCCACCTCGACTTCGATGGCCCGCCTGGGAGAGGGTGCGACCACGACCAGGAGCCGCGTGGGAAAGCGTTGGTGCAGGGCCGCTACCGACGCGGTTGCGGCTGAGCCTATTGCCCCAGAAAGGGTGCGCCGCTCGCCCCGGCCCGGCAGCGCTTGGCAGAGCCGTTCAAAGCCCGGGCACGTGCCCAGGGCTTCGACGATGGGGTGAAGGCTGCCAGACACGTCAGTCCGATGCAGTGTCCTGCAGCCCGGGACGGGCCCCGGAACGGGACTTGTCCGCCGTCGGGCCCGAAGCCGCGACGAGGCTTTCGGCGATGAGCACCAGAGCCGCTGCAACCAGGAGCCAACGCCAGATCTCTGGCCCCTGTCCGGCCGAAAACACGGCCCTGGTCCACCGGGCACTGTCCGTGACCATAGTGGCGGGCCCCGGAAGGAGACTTCTGAGCACACTCGTCTCGATGGGTAACAGGAGGGACTCCTGCCTTGGCGCATTCAGAGCGATCATCTCGATCGTGGAGTCGCCCGCCAGGAACTCGTACAGGCCCGCAGCCGGCGTCGCGGTGAAGGGTTGCGTGGCGTCCACCGGATGAAGTGTCCCGGACGGGTCACGTATGCTCGTGGTCCCGCCCTGCGTATCTCCCCACCGAGATACCGTCCACTCCATGAGCGGCATCAAGGCCGCCGTCACCGGGAGGTTGGTGGACTCTTCGTCCAGGTCCGAGGCGAAAAGCAGGTAGGGTCCCCGAGGGGTGGTGCCCTCGACGAGCCACGGATCGCCGGAAGAAAGGCTCGCCAACACGCCTTGATTCGGCCCATCACCGCCCGGTATCAGGGTGTAATGGGATCGGACGCGAACCTCGTCCAAGTCGACAGGCCCGTTCCATCGCGTGATGCCGGCTTCTCCTCTGGCCGCTGTGGGCTCATAGCGCCACGGTATCCCCTCAGAGGTCAGCGCACGGTTGAGACCGGGCAGCAGCGCCGGGTCGTTCGGTGGCAAGACGACGATCGCTCGACCCGCTGTTCCCGCTTCGGTCATTCCGGCGCCCGCCACGCTGACCAGAATCTCGGCGTCACGGACGGCCGCGGGACGAATGCGGCCCGCGTCGACCAGGACCGGGATCGCCTCCGACAGGAAGAACGGAGCCGAGCCGGAGATTGCCAGCGTGGGAGCTGCGCGAACTCGAAACGCGAAGAACCTCCGGTCGTCCCCCCGGAGATCGTCCGGATCCGTCTCCACGTGACCCTCCACGTTGCCCGCCGCGAAGGGTCCGATCGGGAGGAGCGCCGAGTTGTTCACGCCCCCGGTCGCCGCTCCGCGAATTCGGTTGGCGACCACCAGGCGGAGGGGGACATCGGCACTGTCCGCATCGCCGGCTACACGCACGGACAGCCTCGTCCGTTGATTGGCCAGCGGGGGTAGACCCCCGCCGATCAACAGGCTGTCCAAGAAGGCGTTCTCCCTATCACCGGCCCCCTGATCGAACACGACCACGGGCACCGACCCGGCCTCGCCCGTCGAGCCGGTTCCCTCGAATGCGGACGCCTGGAGGTCCGAGATCAGATGGATTTCGGCAGCGGCGAGCCCGGATCCCGACGTCAGGACCACCGCCCTCTCCAGCGCGATCCCGAGATCTCCTCGGGCGTCCGTCGCCTCGGTCTCCAGGACGGCGGCACTCAGGTCGGCTCGGGATCCCGTGATCGCGGGTCCCCAGGGCTCACCGGCGCGGATCAGCCAGACGCGGTCCTCATCGCTTGCCCGATCGATGCTGCGGAGCGCCACCGCCTTCAGAAGATCGAGGACCCGAGCACCACCCCTGATCAATCCCGAACTCATGGAGTTGTCGACGATCAAGACGGTGGCCGTCGGGTCGTGAACCCCGCCCCCACCGCGCAGAAACGGGCGAGCGCCAGCCGCGACCAGGAGCACAATGGCCGCCATGCGGAGAATGAGTAGGAGGAGCTGCCGAAATCGGATGGTACGGGCGTGCTCCTTCTCGGTGCGGAGGAGATACTGGAGCGCCGGGAACACCATCCTCTTCGCGTCCTGCCGATGGAAGAGGTGCAGGATCAGCGGCACCGCGACCGCCAGGCCCGCCAGGAGAAAGATCGGCGACAGGAACCCCATTACCCGAGATGCTCTCGCTTTCGCAGGTAGAAGCGCAGGGCCCTCGAGAGCGGCGTCTCGGTTCCGACCACGACGTAGTCGATCCCGTGGGGCCGCAGGCTCCGGTCCCATTCCGCGAGGGCGTCCTTAACGGCGTCTCGGTACGCCGAACGGACGTCGGCGATATTGACGTTGAGCTCATCACCGGTTTCGGGGTCGAAGAGGCGCGTGTCTCCCGCGGCGGGAAGCTCTCGCTCACCGGGGTCGATAAGGTGGAAAACGAGGACCTCGTGCCCCTGATGCTTGAGGAATCGAAGTGCGGTCCGGGTGGTGTCGGGGTCTACCAGGAGGTCGGACAGCAGGACCACGAGCCCACGGCGACGCAGCCGGACGGCGATGTCGCGGAGTGCGGTGTGAGCCGAAGTGCTCCCCTGGGCCTCGAGCGGGGACAGTCTGGCGAGGAGCTCGTGCCAGGAACGCGCTCCCCCCCTTGGGGCCATCCGCGCCACGACTTCCTCGTGGAACGCGGCCATGCCGACGGAGTCGCCCTGGCGGAGAAGAATGAGGGAAAGTGAGGCCGCCAAGTGCTTGGCATACCATAGTTTGGTCGGAAGCGTCCCGGGATTCGAGGTCCACCCCATCGACGTACTGACGTCGACCAGTAAGTACGCCCTCAGGTTGGTCTCCTCCTCGTACTGCTTCACGTAGTACCGATCGGATCGGCCGAACATGCGCCAATCGATGTGGCGCAGATCGTCGCCCGGCTGGTAGGCCCTGCGTTCCGCGAACTCGGCCGAGAACCCTCGGTGGGGCGAGCGGTGGAGACCCATGATGAACCCCTCCACCACTTGCCGGGCGATCAGCTCGACGCCGCCCAACTGCGAGAGCGTTTGGGGATCCAACAGATCCGGTCGTGAGTGCACGTAAGTATCTCTGTGGAGGGACTTTTCGACTGAGGAGACTACTGCGTCAACAGAGAAAGGCAATGGGTTTGGGGCACGGCTGCCGGTGTCCACGGGCGTACCCACACCGTCCACTTTTTCGGACGAAGACAGGTCGGAATCCGGTGGCATCATTGGTTTTTTGGCCCCGCTGGTACCTCTTCGTCGTGGCACGGGTCGTGCCTTATTCATGGTCGAATGCGCCGGAGAAGAGCGCTGGTCGACAGAGGGGAAGAAAATGTGGATGGTGGGGTCAGTCACCATGATGAGCATACTCGCGTCGGTCCTGGGTGCCGATGTACGCCTGGGGTCCGATGTAGTGGAGCCAACCGGCGGTGCTGATGGCTTGGACCCGTTCGTCTCCTACGTCCAGGTTCAGGAGGCTCGTGAGCCGCGGATCTGGCTGGATCGTGGAGTCGATCCGGTGCTCGAGGCGGGCGATCGGGTTCGCATCTACTACCGGACCGACGCCGACGCGTACGTGGCGATCCTTCAGATCGACACCGACGGCACAACCAGGATGCTGTACCCCCGCTCTCCCAGCGAGAATCACTATGCGCGGGCGAATCGTGACTACCGCTTGCTCTTCCCGCGTTCCGCCTACTGGAATGTCGATGACCGGCCCGGGGTCGGCTATTTCTTTATCGTGACCTCGCCGACTCCGTTCGATCTGTCGGACTTCAGGTACTCGTATTACGACGGCGGATGGGATCTTTCCGACGTAGGGAGTACGGTGTACTCGGATCCCTACGTCGCCATCGACGAGTACGTGGCCCGTCTCGTTCCCGATTGGGAGTACGTGGACTACGGCTTGGACTTCATCTCCTATAGCGTGGGAGCCGCTCACGAGTATCCCCGGTTCCTGTGCTATCAGTGCCACGGGTTCCGCCCGTACAGCACCTGGAATCCATACCGGTACACGTGCGTCGACTTCAGAGTGGTCGTCTACGATGACCCGTACTTCTATCCCTCCTATCGATACCGCGCCGATCGTGTCGTGATGGTGGGGCCTCGCAACCCGGCACGCCCGCGTTTCGAGTTCAAGGAGCGGGCCGTGGGTGACCCGGGTACGCCGGTCACCGTCGTGCGCCCGGGCAGGGGAGATGATCCACCCTCCGCGGCCGACCGGCCGAGGACCGACCAGAGAGCGGGCGGAGCTCGCGCTCGCGTCGCGCCGCCGCCCGTTGCGCCACCCCCGAACACGACCGACCGCCGGACTCCCTCCAGTCAGGATGGCACACCCCGAGTCAGAGCCGGCGGCGGACGGGTGACGCCCCCACCGGGCGGTGACCGGGTGGCCCCGCCGCCGGGTGACCGCGCGACCCCGCCGCCGACGGGTGACCGGGAGCCGAGGCGCCCGACGCTCCAGCGACGGTCGGACACCCCGACTCAGGGTACCCGGCCACGACCCGACGCGGTCAGGCCGCGGCCTGAGCAGCCCCGCCCGTCCTCGCAATCGAACCGGCCGTCTACGCGAAGACCTGCCAACCCGCCGGCAGCGCCGCCGGCAGCGCCCTCGGCACGAAGGTCGTCGCCACGACCGTCGCCACCACGGGCCTCCCCGCGTCCGTCCACGCGTCGACCCTCCCCCTCGTCAGGGGGATCGTCATCCGCCCGCCCGGCGCCTCGTGAGCGCTCCCGGACGCCCCCGAGTGCCCGAGGATCCACAGGGGCTCCCCAGAGGAGGCCGGCCAGAACAGGACCGCGTTGAGCCCTCCTTCTTCCGCGGATTCCACCGGACTATCTTGGTAGCGTTCCACCGATCGCCACACTCGACGCGGAATCGCCCCCTACGTGAACCTCGGCCACATACGGAATTTCTGTATTGTCGCGCATATCGATCACGGCAAATCGACGCTGGCCGATCGACTGCTCGAGGCGACGGGAACCCTCGACCAGCGGGATATGCGAGAGCAGGTTCTGGATTCCAACGAGTTGGAGCGGGAGCGGGGGATCACGATCAAGCTCCACGCCGTGCGGATGGTCTACAACGCCGAGGACGGCGAGGAATACGTTCTGAACCTGATCGATACGCCAGGGCACGTCGATTTCACGTATGAGGTCTCACGCTCCCTGGCGGCATGCGAGGGGGCGATTCTCGTGGTGGACGCCACTCAGGGCGTTCAGGCTCAAACGCTCTCGAACCTCTTCCTCGCCCTGGATGCCGACCTCGAGATCATCGCCGTGATCAACAAGATCGATCTTCCGGGGGCCGAGCCTGAACGCAGGCAGGCCGAGGTCGCGGACCTCCTCGGAACCGATCCGGAGTCGATCCTGTTGGCGAGCGCCAAGGAAGGCATCGGCATCGAGCCGATCTTGAAGGCCGTGGTCAAAGTCGTTCCGCCTCCAAGCGGTGATCCCGAGGCGCCCCTGAGGGCTCTCATCTTCGACTCGTCGTACGATCAGTATCAGGGTGCGGTCCCCAACATCCGTGTGGTGGACGGTGTGTTGAGGTCCGGGATGTCGATCACTTTCGGCGCCGTGGATCAGAGCTACGAGGTGACGGAAGTGGGGGTGATGCGCCTCGGGCGCATTCCACGACCCGAGCTCGGCCCTGGTGAGGTCGGATACGTGATCGCCGCGATCAAGGATGTCTCGCACACTCGTGTGGGCGATACGATTTTGGACGCGTCCGATCCGGCGACCGAGCTCCTGGAGGGCTACAAAGAGGTCCACTCCATGGTGTTCGCCGGACTGTATCCGACGGACGCCGACGATTACGAGGGCCTTCGAGACGCCCTCGACCGCCTCAAGCTCAACGATGCGAGCCTGAACTACGTGCCGGAGACGTCGGTGGCTCTCGGCTTCGGGTTCCGCTGCGGATTCCTGGGGCTCCTGCACATGGAGATCATCCAGGAGCGGCTGGACCGGGAATTCGGCGTGGAGCTCATTACGACCGTGCCGAACGTGGAGTACCACGTCACCCTGACCGACGGAGCCGAGGTCGTTCTGGAGAACCCCACCCTGCTTCCGGAGCGTGGTAGCATCGTGGAGATTCGGGAGCCAATCGTGAAGGCGCGTATCGTGTGTCCCGCGGAGTACATCGGCTACGTCCAGAAGCTTTGCCATGACAGGCGCGGGGTCTTTGGGGGAATGCAGTATCTGGACCCCCAACGCGTCGAGATCGAGTTCGAGCTCCCTCTAGCCGAGATCGTGCTCGATTTCTACGATCGACTGAAGAGCGGCACGCGCGGGTACGCGGCGCTGGACTATGAGTTTCTGGAGTTTCGGCCGGGTGATCTGGTCAAGCTGGATATCCTGGTGAACGCTGACCCGGTAGACGCTTTTTCGGTCATCATCCACGAGGAGAAGGCGATGGAGTATGGCCGTGACCTGGTTCGCCGCCTCAAGAAACTCATTCCTCGCCAGCAGTTCGAAGTGGCGCTCCAGGCCGCGATCGGGACCCAGATCGTGGCACGCAGCAACGTCAAGGCGCTCCGCAAGAATGTCACCGCAAAATGTTACGGGGGCGACATCACCCGGAAACGGAAGCTTCTCGAGAAGCAGAAGGCCGGGAAGCGGAGGATGAAACAGGTGGGCTCGGTGGAGATTCCCCAGGAGGCGTTTCTCGCTGTGCTAAAGCTCGGTGAATCTTGATGCTCGGTGAATGCTGATGCGCGGTGAATCCTGATGTGCGGTGAATCCTCCTGATGCGCGGTGAATCCTGATGAGGGTCATCGACCTTCCGGCGTCATTGGACTTCCAGACGGTGGACGCGCTGTTTGCCGAGGTCGTGAAGGCCGGTGGCGAGAAGATCCTCTTCGATGGGCGGCACCTCCGCTGGGTCGGTCCCAATGGCATGGTGGGTCTCCTCGCGGCCGGCACGGTCGGCCGGGACCACAGCGGTGAGGCACCGATCCTGGAGTTGGGTGGCGCGGACGACGTGAAGAGTTACCTGGGGCGCATGGGCTTTTTTCAGGCGGCCGAGGGCATCTTCGCGGCTGGAACTTCCTTTCCGCGGCGTCCTCCTGGGCCGTCCGACGTCCTCCTGGAGATCACGCCGATCACCAAGAACAGTGACGTCCATGAGGTGGTCGAACGCATTCAAGAAGGCGCGGGCGCGATCCTGTCCAATACCCTCGGCTACCCGCAGACCTCGGTCGTGCAGTTCAGTGTGATCCTGAGCGAGGTCTGCCAGAACATCCTCGAACACGCTGAGGCACCCGGTTGGGTCGCCGCTCAGTCGTACAACTGGTCGAAACGCCTGGGCAGGCACTTGGTCATCATTTCGGTTGCCGATCTCGGAAGAGGATTCCGGGGCTCTCTCTCCGACGAGCACTCCGCACGGTTTGCCGATCGGTGGGGGGATGTGACCGCGCTCGAGGCGGCGTTCATACATGGCCTCACCCGATTCCCGGACTCGGGGCGGGGGCAGGGTATCCAGCAGATTCGTAAGCAGGTTCGTCGCTGGGATGGCCTGATCTCCATCCGAAGCGGCACGGCGCGCATCGCCGACGTGCCTGAGTGGTTCGACGCGCCGCCGTTGGAGGAGGGGCTTTCCGACTTCCCGGGGACGCAGATCAACATCCTTCTGCCGGAGCGGGCGGACGATGAGGATTGAGCCGGGGGTCGAGCCGATCGCGATCGACGTGGGGCTCATCCTACGTGGATCCGTCGAATCCCTTTATTCTCATCTGGTGACGCGGCCCACAGGCCGTGCGGTTCGCCTCGCCATCGAGGAACGCCTCGCCCGTGGTTCACGAACGGCTCTTTCGTTGATCGATCTTTCGGACGTGACCGTCATGGATTTCTCGTGCGCGGATGAGATCGTGGCGAAGCTCTTGATGCGTTTTCTCGAAGAGGACCGGCCCGGGGATACGCTCTTCGTGTTCAGGGGAGTGCGTCAGAGCCTTCTGGAGCCGATCGAGACCGTGTTGGAGCGGCAGGAGCTACTGGCCGTGGCGCAAGGCAATGACGGCTTGTGCGAACTCATCGGAACGCGGACGGAGGAAGAGGAATACGTCTGGACGGTCCTGGAGGGGCGCGGCCGGATTGTCGCGTCGGAGGTTTCCGAGGTGTTTCCCGGGTCTCATCACCGAGATGCCCTGGAAGATCTCGTCCTCCGGCGCGTGGCGTTCGTGCCTAGTGGAGACCGCATCTATCACGCGCTCAGTGCATTGTTGAGCGGCGCCTAGCGCTACCGCACTACTGAGGGGGGGATCGGCATGAGCGGGAAGACGAGTGAGGAGCGGGGCGGGCACCGTCCGGCGACGGTTGGAATTCACGCGGGGTCACCCGAACCCGTGCCGGGCGCACCGGTCGTATCGCCCATCGTGCAGAGCTCCACTTTCATCGGGGGAGCCGGTGAGCCCGCGTCCCAGCTGCTCTATTCCCGGTACGGCAACAATCCGAATCAGGCCCTGGTCGGCGAGAAGATGGCGGCTCTGGAGGGTACGGAGGCGAGCTTGCTTCTCTCCAGCGGTATGGCCGCCATCGCGATGACGATTCTCGCCGCCCTTCCCGAGGGGGGGCACGTGGTTGCTTCCCGGCATCTCTACGGAGCGACGAGAGCGCTCCTGGAGGGAGAGCTACCGAGGCGAGGCATCACCACCACGTTGATCGATCCTGAGGGCAGGGAAGACTGGGAGAGGGCTTTGACGCCCCAGACCGGCTTGCTCCTCCTCGAAGTGCCCACCAATCCCACGATCCGTGTTTTCGATCCCCGAGTGCCCGCGGAGATTGCTCGGGATCGTGACATAATGCTGGCGGTGGACGGAACGTTCGCGTCCCCGGTGAACACCCGCCTCGCCGACCTCGGCGTGGACGCGGTCATCCACAGTGCCACCAAGTATCTGGGGGGACACTCCGATTTGGTGGCGGGCGTCGTCTCGGGGTCGAGTGAGTTCATCGGGCGGGTCCAGAGCATGATGAAGCTGTACGGTCCCGCCCCGGATCCCCACATGGCGTGGTTGTTGGACCGCGGGCTCAAGACGCTGCAGATGCGCGTGACCCAGCACAACCACAACGCATCGGAACTGGCTCGCTGGTTCCTGGGTCGCGAGGGTGTGGCCGACGTGCTCTATCCCGGATTGCCGGGGCATCCGGACCACGAACTAGCGTCGGAGATCATGGAGGGCTTCGGCGGAATGCTCTCCATCGTGCTCACGGGCGGAGGCGTCGCCGCGAATACCTTTGCGTCCAGTCTCGAGTTGGCGCTGATGGCGCCGAGCCTCGGGGGTGTCGAAACGCTCGTATCGCAACCCCGCCACACCTCCCACATCCACTTCTCCGAAGCGATGAGGTCGGACATGGGGATTCCCGACGGATTCGTTCGGATCTCCGTGGGGTTGGAGGACGTGGAGGACCTGAAGGAGGACTTCGGGCGGGCCCTCGATGGGTTGGCGTAGGGAGTGGGGAGCGGAGGCTTATGACATCTTCTGAAGGGATTGAGCCAGCTTCTTCCACCCCGAGCGCTGCTTCGGGTGGTAGCTGTAGTAATACTGCATGTAGTAGCTCTCCTCCACGGTCGCGGACGCCACTTCGTTGAGCACCGCACCGAAGACCCGCACGCCCACCCGGCGCACCTGATCGACGGCTCTCTCGGCCGCTCTCTGTTCGGTGTCCCCGGATCGGAGCACCAGAACCATGCCGTCGGTGTGCGTCCCCAGGATCGCCGAATCGGTAACGGCGAGAATCGGTGGGCTGTCGAGAATGATGTGGCTGTAGGTCCCCTCGAACTCTCTGAGGAGCTGCTCCATCCTCTTCGAGGCCAGCATTTCGGACGGATTGGGCGGAAAGGGGCCGCTCGGCAATACGTCCAAGTTGGGCAGCACGTTGGGCCGAATCGCGTCACGGACTTCAGCATCGCCGACCAGAAGATTCGTCAAGCCGGGCTCCCGGAGGATGTCCATGGCCCGATGGAGCGCCGGTCGCCGGATGTCTGCATCCACCAGCAGGACCCGCTCACCCTGTTGCGCGAGCATGACCGCGAAGTTGATCGACGACGTGGACTTCCCCTCGCTCGGGCCGGGGCTCGAAAAGAGCAGGGTCCGGATCGGCTTATCGTCCGTGCTCATGAACATGAGGTTCATGCGGAGATTCCGGTATGCTTCTGCGGCCGGATCGAGCGGGTCGAGGGCCACCAACAACGGGATCCCTCGACGGGGGCCTTCGGCCTCCGAGTCCGGTGGAATCTTGCGAAGCCGCGGGATGATGCCCAGCACCGGGATACTCAGAAGCATCTCGACGTCCGCACTGGTACGTACGGTTCGGTCGAGGTACTCGAGGAAGAAGGCTGAGCCCACACCCAGGATCAGGCCGAGTATCGCCGCCAGCAGCAGGTTGGTCTGGCCCCCTGTGGTCACCGGATACGCGATGCTCGCCGAATCGACCACGTTGACATAAGCCGAAGCCGCTGCCGACGTGATCTGCGCCTGATATTGTTGCGACGTCAGGAAGCGTACCGTTTCCTGATCGAGGCCCAACTGAATGTTCAGCTCATCCAGGCGATTCTCGAGTTCGGGGAAGTTAGCCTGACCCGCCCGAATCTCATTGAGCTGCCTCTGCTCGTCTTCGATTTGCCCGCTCAACACCAACAGATTTTCCTGAACGGCTGACCGAAGCTCGCTTTCTCTGGATGCGAGTTGAGCCCGGACCGCTATGACCTGAGGATGATCCGCGGTCTGCCCATCCTCGGTTATCAGAACCTGGACCTCGTTCTTCCGCGCCTGGATATCGTCCGCGATGTCCCGGATCTGGGGATTCACGCCCGCCGGGAGGACCGCCAGGAAGCTCACCAAGTCCACGCCTTCGACCCCCGACGCTTCGAGACTCACGGAGAGGGCCTGGAGCGCGTCCTCCTGAGCGATGAACGCCTGCATGCGCTCCTCGGTGCGCTGGAAGTTATTCAGGAGTTGCTGTTCCTGAATCGTGAGGTTCGTGAAGGCAGAACTCTCTTTGAAACTACGGATCTCCTGGGAGGATTCCCGGAGGAGCGTCAGAGCGCTGTCCAGACGTTGCTCGATGAATGCGAGCTCTCGTTGAGCACGGTCTCTGACCCTGTCTCGTCCGAAGCCCTGCAGTGCGGCCGCCGCTCCGTCGAGGATTTTCGGCGCCAGGATCGGGTCGGGCCCCCGGTAGCTCACGTAGACGATGTTCGTCTGGTCGAGCGACTCGGCCGCCAACCTACCCTGGACCTCACCTTGCACCTGGCTGGCCGGACGAAGCACCAGTCCGAATCGTCTATTCTCATTCGGCGGCGGTACAGGT
Source organism: Gemmatimonadota bacterium (assembly GCA_039590375.1). GTDB lineage: Bacteria > Gemmatimonadota > Gemmatimonadetes > Longimicrobiales > Gaopeijiaceae > UBA822. The sequence goes on along the minus strand of JBDHFN010000014.1, from coordinate 1,875 downwards.
GTCAGCCGGAGCGACCCGATATCGAGAACCGTGCCGACAGGCCCCGCGGCGATCTCTCTGCCCTGGGCGTCCAGAAGCTGGGCCTGCACTCCACCGTCATCGTATGCGAGTTCCAGGCGGGCATCCGGGAAATTCGGATCGACCCAGGCATCGAGAAACAGCTCAGAGCGAACCAGGTCCGCGTCTTCCGGAAGCACGCGCAGCCCCAGCTCGTCAACGACGCTTCGGGCGACTTGTGCGGAGGCCAGTACCTGGATCTCCGACTCGATGGGATCCACGAAGAGGCTGATACCGCTCAGCCCACGTGACTGCACGGTCAGTTGACGCGTGACCTCGAGGGGATCGTTCACCTGAATCGAGGCGTTGGTCTCGTAGATCGTGCGTTGCTGGGATACGGCCCAGATCGCCGAGGCCGTCGTCACCCCGAAAATCAGGACGACCAGCCACAGGCGACGTGTGATGACTTGCCAGTAGTCGGAGATGTGCGGCGAGGCACCCACCAACTCGGAATCCATAGGGCCGTTGGGCAGGTCGTTCTCCACGTGACTCCTTCTCAAGTGCGCAGCCCGTACCCCGTCTTCAGGGCACGGGAAACATTAGTTTAGGGAAAATTTCGCAAAACGCGCTGAGAACGCAAGCGGTTCGGTGACTCTCGTCATATTTCAATATAGGACCATCCGGTTGACTCGTGTGGTGAAAATCCCCAACCTTTTTTGCGGGTCAGAAGCATTCGATCACGGAAGCGTTCTCATGCCGAATACCGTCGAGACCCAGATCGAAGAGATCCTGGAGTCAATACGCCCCGCGCTCAAGGCAGACGGCGGGGATGTCGAGTTCCTGCGCTTCAATGAGGAGGGCGGGGTGGTCGAGCTTCGCCTCCTCGGTGCGTGCGAAGACTGCCCGATCTCGATGATGACGCTCAAGGAGGGGATCGAACGGCGCCTCAAGAGTGGCATCCCGGGCGTTACGGAGGTTAAGGCGGTTTAGCCCCAACCCTCGCCACCACATGGGGTACCCGTCTCCTATGGCTCGACGTCCTCCGTTACCATTCGGTCCGATTCGTTCACGCGAATCCGCCCCATCATGAGTCCGTACCTTTCACGAGTCCGTCCTTTTCACGGTTCAGCACCTTTGATGAGTCAGTGCTCTTCACGAATCAGCTTTTCTTGCTAGGGAGTCGAAATGAGTGATGGGGACCTCCGGGGGCGCGTATTGCAGGCCTTGGCCGGCGTTCGTCACCCCGAGACCGGCCGAGACATAGTGGAGAGTGGGCACGTCCAGGGGTTGGAGGTCGCTGACACCGGTGACGTCCGTTTTTCGTTTGGCATTCAAGCGGACGATCCCGGGGGGTTGGTGCGGGACGCTCGGGCCGCTGTGGAAGCCGTGGACGGAATCGGCGCCGTGAAGATCAACGTCACGCTCCCGCAGTCGGCGCCGGGGCCGGGGCATTCGGGGCCGCCGGACTCCTCCGTCCCCGCCCGAGGCGCCGCGCGCGGTCCCGGCACGGTACCCGCTCCGACTCCCAAGCTCGGAATCCTCGGCGAAAACACACGCGTGGTCGCGGTGAGTTCTGGGAAAGGGGGCGTCGGTAAGTCCATGGTCGCTACCAACTTAGCCGCCGCGTTCGCCGCTGCTGGAATGAGGGTGGGGCTTCTCGACGCCGACATCTACGGACCGAACATCCCGCTCATGTTCGGAGCCGAGGGCAGGCCCGGCGTGTCGGGGGCCAAAGGCCAGGAGATGATCGAGCCGATGGAGGCGCACGGTGTTCGCCTGATGAGCATCGGATTCCTTCTCGAAAAGGAGCAGCCCGCCATCATGCGTGGCCCCCTGATCACAGGCATCCTCAAGCAGTTTCTGGAACAAGTCACCTGG
>JBDHFN010000013.1:0-45358 GCA_039590375.1 Gemmatimonadota bacterium | reverse complement strand
CATCCGCGACAGGGTCAGCGAGATGATCCTCGATGGGATGCATCTCGAGGAGGTTCTGGCCGCGAATCCCACGGCGGAGTACGACGAACAGTGGGGACAGGTCGAGTCGTGGAACGCGGCCGACCTCGTGCCGATCATCTACAACGAGGCCGGCGGCGGCCGCAGCGAGCGGGCCGCCCCGAACTAGGCCACAGGTGGCGAGGCTACGCATGATTCATTATCATGATAATCATGAGATACGATCATGAACACGGCAAACGAGAGGCGAAACGCGTACGTGAGCCCGTGCAGGTCTACCTGGACGCCCCCGAACAGGAGCGTCTGGAGCGCTTGACCGAGGAGTTGGACACGACCAAGTCAGACATCCTTCGCCGCGGCCTGGAGGCGTTGGAGCGGGAGCTGTTCGATCCGGAGCGCCACCCGGCTCTCCAGATCATCGGGATTGCGGGGCTCGAGGAGGGCCGGGGGGTCGACTTCGACGTAGCGCGCGAGCACGACCGATACCTCGCCGGCCTCGAAGACCGTCGCCTCTCCGACGAAGGGTCCGGTGTCGACTGAGCTGTTCGTGGATACCAGCGCATGGTATCCGATCGCCGTGCCGGCTCATCCCGACCACGCGATCCTCGCGGACGCGCTGGCGGGGGCGATCCGTGGTGGCCGGCGGGTTGTGACGACCAACTTGATCGTGGCCGAAAGCCACGCGCTGCTGTTGTCCCGCGCGGGGCGGCGAGCGGCCCTTGGGTTCCTCCGCGCTGTACGGCAATCACCGAACGAAGTGGTGAGCACCACGCCCGATCTAGAGGACCGCGCAATCGCCCATTGGCTCGAGCGCTATGAAGATAAGGACTTCTCGCTGGCCGATGGCGTGAGCTTCGAGGTGATGAGCGGGCGGGGAATCCGGCAGGTGCTGACGCTGGATCATCACTTCTCCGCTGCGGGATTCGTGATGGCTCCAGCGCCCTGAGAGCACCCCTGCGGTCTCTCCGGATCCCTCCAGGCTCTCCGGAAGCCCGTTTCTATGTGTTCTTCCGAATACTTCCGACGTCGCCGACCCGCTACATGCTCCAGGGCGGGACGATCTGATTCATGCGCGCGTAGGCGATCGACTGACCGAGGTGCTCGTGCATGTCCACGATGGCGTGCATGACCACACCGACTCCGTTGGTCGCTGTGCCGAACCACGAAGCTTCGGCGACTCGCTCAGGCCCCGTCATGCTCCGGACCGACTCGATCATGTAGTTCAGCGCGCGCTCCATCTCCTGAATGACGTCGGCCTTGGACATGGCGGTCACCCGGGCGATTTCGGCACCGAAGCCGTCGGCTGCGCCGGTCGGAGGGCTCGCTCCCCACATCCCAGGGAAGATGTGTCCCTCGGCCACCATCAGAACCATGACGTCGCGCACGGATCGCGTGCCTTCCATGGGAGCCCAATCCCATGTGTCCTCGGGGAACGCTTCGGCCAGGGAGAGGAACTTGTCCCTCATCTGCTCGAGGTCGGCCACCGCTTCGTTCTGCCAAGCCTGCATCCCGCCGCCCCTCCCGCCGCCGCCACGCTGAGCGGCACTCGCGGTGGGTAGTACGAACAGGGCTGCCGCGATCATCAACATCCAACGCTTCGTCATCGTCGTCTCTCCTGCGGAGGGGTGCAAAATACGTGGGCCAATGTAGCACGAAAATCGTGCGGCGCGTGGGTTGAACGTTTATGTTTTCTCGAATACCTTTACCATCTTCGGTGCGGGGTGGAGCAGTCTGGTAGCTCGTCGGGCTCATAACCCGAAGGTCGCAGGTTCAAATCCTGCCCCCGCTACTTTTAGCACGCCGCCTTCGGGCGGCGTTTGTATGTTCATCCAATTCGGCTTTTTTGGGGAATCATCAATGTTCAGGACCGATGCGCAACAGGCACGAGGATGGACGATGGCGGACACGTGGTCTAGCCCGGAAGGGTGGGCCGTCGAGGGGCGCCTCTAGAAAGCCCGGAGCGCGCTTCCCCTCGCCGAGCCGCCCGTCGCCGAAAGGCCGGGCGGATTTTTTTTCCGGCCAGGTAGCTCGGTTGGTAGAGCACGCGACTGAAAATCGTGGTGTCGGTGGTTCGATTCCGCCCCTGGCCACTGAAGGATGGTGTAGTAACGACGGGGTAGTACGGACAGTACAGTGTAGTACGGATGGCGTGGTATAGACCGAATGGATGGCAACCGACTGGATGTCAGAGGTCCGTAGCTCAACTGGTAGAGCACCGGTCTCCAAAACCGGGGGTTGGGGGTTCGAGTCCCTCCGGGCCTGTTTGAACGTTGGTAGGGGAGTCGCCCTCATCGTCTAACGGTTAGGACACCACTCTTTCAAGGTGGAGACCGGGGTTCGATTCCCCGTGAGGGTATGAGGGACCCGGTGTGTTCCGGGATGTGTTGGAAGATGCATGTGATGATGCAGTGGATGGGGGCTGTAGCTCAGTTTGGTTAGAGTGCCGGTCTGTCACACCGGAGGTCGCGGGTTCAAGTCCCGTCAGCCCCGTTTGAGACGCTGTTTGACAGAATCAGGTTGAATGTGTTGGGGCCGTAGCTCAGTCGGGAGAGCGCTTGAATGGCATTCAAGAGGTCAGGGGTTCGATTCCCCTCGGCTCCACTGGACACGAGCTCGCTCGGGTGGCGGAATTGGTAGACGCGCAGGGTTCAGGACCCTGTGGGGGTTAACCTCGTGAGGGTTCGAGTCCCTCCCCGAGCATGGGTTCGTGTGTGTGGAAAATCGAGAAGTGTGGCCCACGTGCTGGAATTGGTAGACAGGCTAGTTTGAGGGACTAGTGTCGGAAACGGCGTACAGGTTCGAGTCCTGTCGTGGGCACTTTTCGCGGGCGCTTTTGGCGTAGGGCGGTGTCGGGACGGCGGACGGTCCTCACTGCGGCGTACGTTTGTACGCCTCAATCGGACCGCCTTGCCCTCCTACCCCTACACCAAAATCACCTCGCGAAAAGCGGTGATCGGAAGAGTATTTAACGTGGTGATTGACGACGTCATGGGGGTTCCTCGAGGACTGCGTCCTCTTGGAGAACGTTTTTCTGTTGTGGTTTGTTTGCGCCCGTAGCTCAGCTGGATAGAGTGCCTGGCTACGGACCAGGAGGTCGGGGGTTCGAATCCCTCCGGGCGCGTTTTTTGGGTAAGAGAGAGGATCGGGCGCGTAGCTCAGTTGGTTAGAGCGCTACGTTGACATCGTAGAGGTCAGAGGTTCGAGTCCTCTCGCGCCCATTGAGAATGGGGGGGCCGTAGCTCAGTTGGGAGAGCGCAGCGTTCGCAACGCTGAGGTCAGGGGTTCGATTCCCCTCGGCTCCACTACTGAAGGCCCTTGAAGGACCTACTGCCACCTTAGCTCAGTTGGTAGAGCACGTCACTCGTAATGACGGGGTCGTCGGTTCAAATCCGACAGGTGGCTCTTTCTTGCCCCGTGGTGTAATTGGCAACACGTCCGGTTCTGGCCCGGGAGAGTCTAGGTTCGAGCCCTAGCGGGGCAACTGTCTGGTTTCATGGGAGGGATGGCCGAGTGGCTTAAGGCGACGCCCTGCTAAGGCGTTGGACGCAAGTCCGCGTGGGTTCGAATCCCACTCCCTCCGTTTGGAAGGGCAGTTCGGCCGATGTGGGCTTCGAACCCACGCGGGGGAGCGTGGGTTTGCGCCGAGCGCCCGCCAGGGTTGGGCGCGAAAGCGCTCTGGAGGGTCGTGCGCGAGACGATCGAGCGTAGCGGGATCAATCCCACTCCCTCCGTGTTTTGAAGAAGACCTGATGGAGGCGTGGGATCCGGGAGCCGAGGCGGTGTGAGGTCCAGTCCCCCGTTTGGTCTGAATCTGGATGGGTGGCCGAGCGGCTTAAGGCGCACGATTGGAAATCGTGTGGGTTAATACCCTCGTGGGTTCGAATCCCACCCCATCCGCTTGGAAGTGCAAGATGGTGTGTGGGATTCGTTCGAGGGCACCTTCCACGTTCCCGCGGGAACGCGTTTTTTTGGGCGGTGATGTGTGAAATTCGGGGCGTGGCTCAGCCCGGTAGAGCGCTGCGTTCGGGACGCAGAGGTCCCCGGTTCAAATCCGGGCGCCCCGACTTTGATGGAAAAATCTACGGGTCTGCGCCCGGATTTGCGGGCTCGCGTCAGCGAGCACGCGGCGGCCGCCGCAGGTGGACGCCAGAACCGTAGGTTCAGCCGAGGCGGGAAACTGTGGTCCGCATTGCGGCCCCTCAGCCAACCGCCGAGACGAGCGAGGATCGCCGAAGGCGACCGCAGCTCAAATCCGGGCGTCCGATGGGAATAATCAGCACGACAGTGCACGTTAGTTCGCGTTAGTCCGAGGCGCCTTGGAGCCGTCGCATAACTGGTATTGCACCGGTCTCGAAAACCGGCGTCCTAACGGACTTGTGGGTTCGAGTCCCACCGGCTCCGCTTGGCCCTCCAGGACTTTGGCCTGGGGGGCTTTTCTTGTTCTCCGAGGCGCCTGGTGGAGCCCCCATCAGATCTCCATGACAAGTCCGTGACGTCGGACTATCCCCGCCGAGCGTGCCGGAGTATTCTGATTGCGCGCACGCCCGCGCCTGTCCCCTCGGAGGAGGAGCCCCGCATGACGATCTCGAGACGCGACGCCATCGCCGTATCCGGGTCCGCAATCGTTGGCCTGTCGGTCGGCGGCTTGGATCCTAAGGAGCTGGCGGCTCAGGTCGCCGGACAGGAGCAGGAGTTCCCGGACCGACTCATCGACGTCGAGCCGCGCGCCACGTTCCCGGTGGACCTCCCGCTGAACCCCGACGGCTCGGCCCCCGAGCATCCCGAGTCGGCCGCCGGCCCGATCCGGGGCCGCCTCATGTGGAGGACGTCGGACCGCAGGGCGCCCGAGATCGAGTACGACTACACGAGGATGGCGATCCGGGTGGACACGCGCGGGCTTGGCACCAAGCGTGGGACGATGCGGTTCAGCGACCTCGAACCCCTGACGAGGGTTTCGCACACCTTCCTCATGCAGTGCGGTGCACCGGAGCCCACCGGTATCGTGAAGTGGACCGGGGTTCGCTTCACCGACTTCGCGGACATGCTCGGCCTCGTTCCGGGCGCCCACTACTGCCGCTTGACCGCGTCGGACGGCCACTACGTGGACGAGTCCGTGGAGGAGTTGCGGCATCCGCAGGTCATGCTCGTCTGGATGATGAACGAGGAGCCGCTCGATCCCCAACACGGAGCGCCCCTGCGTCTCGTCATGCCGTTCCGCTATGGCAACCGGAGCATCAAGGCGATCACCGAGATCATCTTCGGGACGCCGGGGCTGCCGCGGGCGGGGACGGGGTAGCAGACGACGAGTCCAACAAACGCCTCCGAACGTGCTATTATCTACTCCTTCAACAAGGAGTGAACCCATGGCCCATTACGGCTCCAAGGAACTCGCGCAGAGCTTTCGCACCGTTCGGAAGAACACCCTCGAGGCGGCGCGAGACATCCCGGAAGACAAGTACGACTTTCGCCCGACGCCGGATTGCCGAAGCGTCGAGAAGCTGCTGACCCATATCGCGCTCAGCTATCAGTTTCAGCATCGGGTTCACGCCGTCGAGAAGCGCTCAAGCATGGAGGGCTTCGACTTCCAGGCGGTGATGGCTGAGCTCGGGGCGCAAGAAGCGACTCCCCGAACGAAGGGCCAGGTGATCGCGATGCTCGAGGAGGAGGGGGAGATCTGGGCGACCTTTCTCGATGGCGTCTCCGACGACTTCCTGGCCGAGACCGTCTCATTTCCACCGGAGTTTTCGCAGCCGCCCAAGAGTCGGCTGGAGATGATTCTATCGGTGAAAGAGCACGAGATGCACCACCGCGGCCAGGTCATGCTGGTCCAGCGGATGCTGGGTATTGTCCCGCACCTCACTCGGCAGCGGGAAGCACGCATGGCCCAAGCGCGTGAAGCCGCGGCAGGTTGACGAATCCCCGCTCCATATCTCGGAGAAGCGGCAGCCACTGCTCGTCATCCAGCGTGCCAATGCGGTTGTCACACACCCGTGCGGCGTCTCGCTTCCCCTGATGGGGGTGCTGGAAGTCGTCACGGTCCGATCAGGTCCCCAGCCTCATCGGCGGAAACCGCAGATACGTGAGGCCGCGCCACAACCACTCCACGGGCCCGTAGCGGAACCTGCGTACCCACCAAGCGCACGCCGCGAACTGCAGCCCGAAGATCACGATGGCGATCGCCGTCACGCGGGCGGGCCCCATCCGAAAGGCCTGGCCGAGACCATATCCGTAGAAGATCGTCGTGAACGCCAGCGTTTGTGTCAGGTAGACCGTCAGGGCGAGCCTGCCCACGAATCCGAGCCGCTCGAGAAACCACCGGAGTCGAGACTGCCTCGCCAGCAGCACCACGGTCGAGGCATATCCGAGACAGAGTACCGTCGATCCGTACGTGAAGGACAGATCCCTCAGCAGACCCAGCGCGGGGCCCGTCCCGGAATCACCACCCGGATCACCCGCGCCCAGGGTGATCGCCCGCTCCAGTGCCATCGCGGACAGCCCGAGCGTGAGGCCCAACGCGGCTCCGCGTCGAAAAACCGCCGAGTGACGATCGACGTCCGTGAAGATGCCCCGTCTCCCCACGTACAGGCCCAGGAGGAACATGGCGAGAAAGCCGAGCCCGGACTCCGCGCCGAGTGGCCCTCCGAGGGGGTTGGCGGGGATTGTCCGGGCGTTGGCCCTGAGCACGTCCATGGCGGAGCCGACCGCGTACGGATGGGTCCTCCGCAGCTCCTCGTTCACCGCTCGGGCCCGCTCCAGGTTCACGGTTCTCGCGGTCGCCGTGACGTTGGGGTCCACAGCCGCGTTCGCGGCTCGACCGAGCGGAAACACCGCCAGCAACGCAATGGCGAGAACCAGGAGCAGTCGGGGCGGCGCTCGACGAAGCACCAGCAGCAGCAGGCCCAGCTCGGCATAGATCATGAGGACGTCGGCCGCGAACAGGAGCGCGTGCGCCACACCGATCAGGAAGAGCACGGCCAACCTGCGCAGATAGGTGGGGACGAAGCGCGTCCCGCGCTCCTCGGCGCGGATCAGCTGTATGCTGAAGCCGAGCCCGAAGAGCAGCGCGAACAGCCGCCAGGACTTGGTCTCGAAGAAGACGTGCATCAGGGCGAACGCGAACCGATCGCCCGCGCCCGTCCAGATCGGGCTGAAGGCCCCGAAGTTGAACATGTTGACCAGGAGCACGCCGAAGAGCGCAAAGCCCCGGATCATGTCGATGGTCTCTATGCGCCGGGGCGGGTCGATGGGTCCGTAGGAGCCCTCCGCCCAAGTCACCTACTGGATCGTGACCTTGAGGTACTCCAGGAAGGCCGGCCACTGGGTGTTGCCCTGGGCACCGCTCCCGAGACGAAGCGTGAGGAAGAAGCCGACCATGTCCGGCGCGGCAACGCTCAGGTCGATGTCCTTATCGAGGAGATCGCCACAACCCCTTCTCACTTGGCGGTCGCCACAGACGTCGTCCGTGCTGAGCGGGTGGGACATCTCGTACACCGTGACGCCCCCCTTGGTGTTGTCGAAGGCGGCTTCCGTATCCATTCCGCCGAACACCTCCGTGTCGTCGGTCCCGCATCCGGCCTGGCTGGAATCGGAGCACCGCTCGTCGATGAACTTGTCAGCGGCCCCCACGCCCGGCTCGAACTCCCAGACGTCGTCGCCGGCCTCCCGGGCGGCCGGGTAGGAGTCACCCGCCAGCGTGCCGGCGGGGGCATCCCCGCCGTTGTCCCAGTCGATCCGGAGGCCGTTCCGGCGCTCACTTCCCGGAACGCTCACAGCCAGGTGGAAATGGGTGTCGTCGTTCATCCAATACAGGGTGGCGTCCACCGCCGAGCCGCCGGAGAGGTTCACCGGGAAGGTCGTCGTTAAGGCGCAATCCCACTCACCGGGCTCCAGCGTCCCGTCGACGGCAGTCGGCGTTCCACTCCCCGGCGCGCAGCCGAAGACGACGAAGGGAAGGCGCGTACCCTCCGGGATCACCTGGACCCCGTCCGGGAGGGCGGAGCCGTCGGGATGGAAGGGATCGAAGGTCCCTCGAGGGCCGTTGCACGCCGCCGCGCCCGCAACGCCACCGAGCACGGTGCAGCCGACCTCCCGGTCGTCGGCGATGCCGAGACCCGTCGCATGGAAGACGTTGTCTCCACCGGTGGCCGATAGCTGCACTAAGACCTCGGAGATCCCGTCGATCCCCGTCGGCACCGGCGACGTAGAGACGGTGGCGTCTCCGCCCGGGGAGTCGATCGCGCTCCAGTCCACGCGGGCTCCCCAAACCGGGTTCCCGTCCAGGTCCGTCGCCTTGGCGCGCAGCGTGAAGTCATTGCCGGCGACCCCCCGCTGAAGGCCGTCGCCCGGGAACTCGTACTCGAATTTCGTGGGCAGGGCGAGCATGAAGAAGCTGTCCAGCTTGAAGCCCTCTCCCCCACCCCCGAGGTCCAGCGCCATCAGGGGCTCCGGAGCGAAGAGCGAGAGGAATCGCCTCCCGGCGGCCTGCGCGAGCGCTATGAACGCGCTCGGCGATTGTGTGCTGGGAAGGCCTCCCGAGGTCGGCTCGTCGCAGCTCGGTGACACCTCAGGCCACGCCTCCACGTTCACGATGGAGCCGTCCTCGCTTCCCGCCGTGCTGAAGTGGTGCACGCCGACCAGCTCGAGCTGGTCGTGTCCACCCGCGAGCTCGGCGGCGATGGCATCCTCGTCCACCTCGAGGCAGTACGAGATCGTCGCCGGGTCACTCAGCGTGATCGGCGTCGGCGACGGCGGCGTAACGGTCTTGAGGCACGGCCCGAAGGTCGGAAGGGCGCTGAACCCCTGCGCCGCCGCCTTCTCCTGTGGGCTACACGGCTCGAATGCGATGGCGAAGTCGGTTCCGTCCTGGCCCGGGACGAAGAGCTGGACGGAGCTCGCCGCCTCCGACTCGTCCAGGATCGCCTCGAGGTTCGCGTCCTCGCCCGCGGCGACGAACTGGACGGCGCAGTTGCGCGATACCGGACAGAACACGAAATCCTCGATCCTGACCTTGACCGGGATCGTCTGACCGTAATTGACGAGGCAGAATTCTTCGGTGCCGTCACAGCTTGCCGTGCTCGGTGCGTTGTCGATGTCGCGCCACCCGAAAAGCCATCGAGGCCGGCCGGCGAGCAGAGGATGATCGTCCGCGAAGACGACGTCGAGGAGCGCCTCCCGCTGCGTGTCGGTCGTGAACGCAACGCCCCATACCTCGATGCGGTACTCTCGGTCAACGAGTAGCTGCCCGGTCCCGAAGTTGACCTGATAGAGCTCGGTGACCCGGTCGTATGACATTTCCAGTCCCGACGCCGATCCCGTGACGTCCCCCGTCACGTCCAACGTGCACCCCGCGGTGCTCTCCGCGCCGTCCGTCTCGCAGATGCGCACATACGGAACGAGGGCTCCGTTGGAGGCGCCCTCGTCGAATTCGGGATCCGCCGGGCTCGGGGCCGCGGCCAGGGGGGAGGAAAAGAAGAAGTCCGGATTGCCGTCGTCGAACCGGGCCTCGGAGATATCGAACTGCGGGCTCGACACGTCGGGGCCGGTGGTAGGCGCGTCCTGACACGCGACGACCAGAAGCGCAAGAAAGAGAAAGAAGCGTTTTACCGGATGGGATAGTGATTTCGACATGTAGCTCCTAACTGGATCACCAACGGTCCCTGGGGGGAGGCCACTCGGCCTGTCGGCGAATGTAATTGCGAGGTATCGCCGTGCGTTTCCGCAGTGTACTGCTTCAGCAGGTAGTATGCCACGAGGGTGGAATGATCGGAGACATAAGGAGGGCGCGAAATTCCAGGTCGGCGGGCCGGGTCGAGGCCGATCGAGTTCGGCCGAATGTGTCTCCTCCGCGCCACGGTGTCTGGCGGCGGGGCAACACCTGTGGGGTGCACGAAGGTGTGCCGCGGTCAGGCCCCCGGCGTGGCGAGCGCCGAAAATTCCGGGTGATCGCGCAGCGCACGCCACCACCAGTGGAGGTCTCCCTGCACCTGGAAACGCCGGTGGTCGGGATTGGCTGAAACGTATCGCATCAGCTGGCGGACGGCTTCGTCTCGATCCCCGAGAATGGCCCACATGATGGCTTCGTAGCCCGGAAGCTCCTGGCCCGGATCGATTTCGGGGCCGGCTCGTGCCTCGATCAGCACGCTGCGAGCGCTGTCGGGGAGGTTCGCGCGCGCCAGGACTCCGCCCACCACGGTTCTCGCGACCCGGTTCTGGAAGGCGCGCGCGGCGGGTGGCGCGAGCGAGTCGATCCGTTGCTGCAGCGTCCAAGCGGTGGCGGGATCCGGATCGACCGTCGGCGTGATCATCATCCAGAGCTCACACTGCGTGAACCTGAAATCCTCGGCGAAGCGCGCCGCCGCCTCGCGGCAGGTCCGTCCCGCTTCGGCGAACTGACCCAGATCGTAGTGTGCCCAAAAGAGCCGATCCAAGGTCCTCGGCGCGTCCCGCAAGTAGGAGTCGGCCAGGAGCGCCTGTCGGGCCGTGAGCGCGCCCCGGATCGCGTCCGCCCGCTCGTAGTAGTAGATCTGACTCAACCGGTTCAGGGCGCTCGCGAGCGTTGCGTCCAGGTCGACCGCCCGCTCCAGGTCGCTTTGAGCCGCATCCAGAAGGGCGGTGCGCTCCTGCTGAGTCGGACTCACGTTGAGGAACCAGTGGAAGTGACGGAGAGTCCCCAGGGCCTCCCAGGCGCCCGCGTGGTTGGGGTCGCGCTCCACGCTGCGCTCCGCCAGCTCGACGCCCGAGCGTATGGCTTCCAGCGCGTCCTCCACGGCGTGCGCCCCGACGGCCCGCTGCAGCGCAACGTCGGCACGCAGCGCCGTGGGCTCGGTCCACGACGGGTCGAGCGATTCGGCCGCGCGCAGCAGGGAGTCGGAACGGATCAGCAGGGTCAGCGCCTCGTCGGCGTCGTCCAGACTCGCCTCCCGCGCGTCCTTGCGCAGGCGCTCGGCCCTCTGGACGTGCGTCCATGCCTCCACCACGTCGGTCCCCGCGCGCCGTTCCCGGACCCGCACCTCCTCACCGAGTCTCTCACGCAGGAACTGCGCCGATCGGGTGGTCAAGGAGTCCCGCGCTGCCAGCAGATCTTCTTCCGGCAGCGCAAAGGACGTCCGGCCCATGTCCACTCCGCTCTCCGTGTCCACCAACCGCACGCTGACGCGGAGGCGCTCGCCGGCGCGTTCCACGCTGCCCCAGATCACGCTCCCCGCGTTCAGCTCGCGGCCGACTTCGTCCGGTACGGCCTCCGTTCCACGATACGGCGATACTCCATTGCGGGAGACGACGTCGAGTTCTCCGATGCGATCGAGCTCGTCGATGAGGGCTTCGGTCAGCCCGTCGGCCACGTGCCCGAGGTCATCGCTCCCGGTGAAGTCGTCGAAGTAGAGGACCGCCACGCGTCGGGGGTCGTACAGGGCGTTCAAGGCGCCCCGGGGCAGGACGCTCTGTGCCGCATTGTAGCTGCGGACGACGCCCACTCCCGCGACGCCCGTGACGACGAACACGACCGCCAGGAGCACGGTCTCCAGAACGGTGACCTGCTGCCGACCCTTCTCGCCGTGGTACCAGCCCAGAATGAGGGCCGCCGGGACTCCGCCGGCGTACACGAGGAGCGCAAGGCGGTAAACGATCTCGGGGAGCACCTCTCGGTCGACCACCTGGTCCACACCCGCGAGCGCCATCCAACCCACCGCCACGTAGGTGAGCACCACCTGGGTGATGCGGCGCTGCTTGAGTTCGTTCCAGCTGATCAACGCGCTACCACCTCCCAACCATCGGAGCGGAAGAGGCCCCCCCGGGGCGGGGCGCAATGATGGAAGTTGTAGGCGCCTGCTCGAAGCGTGTCAACAAGTCGTTCTTATCCTGCAGGTCGATAGGCGCCGTAGCTGAGTAAGAGTGTAGGGCGCGTCTACGATCGGGATGTCCTGCGGCAGGTTGATCCCACCCGGCAACTCCTCCCGGTTGATGGCCAGCGTGAGCGCGCGCTGGATCCACCACCAGGCCAGAAGAGTGATACGCACGGAATCGGGGATCGCTCGCGAGCTTGGGAACTTGCGCCGGATTGGTTTCCGTGATGGCGTCCACATTCCCGAAAGCCGGCGTCCTAAAGGACTTGTGGGTTCGAGTCCCACCGGCTCCGCTCTTTGCAGGAATCGCTTGGCAAGGAAATGCCAGCGGCTTATGCTGTGCATCCCCACACTCGTGACAGATTGCCCCGAGCCGCCTTCCTCCATGGAGAGGTGAGTTTGAATGAGTCGTCTGGCGGTTGATCTCGGTACGGCGTTGTCGAGCCAGTACGAAATCGAACGTGAGATCGGGGCCGGCGCCCTCGCCGTGGTCTTTCTCGCCCGCGATCGTAAACACGATCGGCCCGTTGCGATCAAGGTCCTTCGCCCCGAGCTGTCGACCGGTGTGACTTCCGTACGGTTTCACAGAGAGATCTCAATCGCGGCCGGCCTGCACCATCCACACATCGTCCCGCTGTTCGATTCGGGAGAAGCGGATGGACTCGCCTACTTCACGATGCCCTATGTGGAAGGCGGGACGTTGCGCGACAGCATTCAGGGAGAGAGCATCCCGCTACCATCTGCCTTGCGCATCGCCCGCCAGGTCGCAAGCGCGCTGAGCTACGCGCATGCGCGCAGCATCCTGCATCGCGACATCAAGCCGGAAAACATCCTCATGGCGGAAGGCGTTCCACGGGTAGCGGACTTCGGCGTAGCCCGCGCCCTTATGCCGGAATCGGGGGGCAATATCACCGAGATTGGCGCTGCGGTGGGTACGGCAGCGTACATGAGCCCAGAGCAATGGGACCCGAATGAGAAACTGGATGACCGCACCGACCTCTACAGCCTCGGGTGCGTCCTCTACGAGATGATTGTCGGTCGCCCTCCGTTCCAGGGCGCTACGCCGCACGCGATCATCGCACGCCAGGCTCTGGACCCCGCACCGTCGATGCAGAGCAAGCGGCCGAGCGTGCCCGAGAGGTTGGAGCGAGCCGTCCAGCGGGCTCTCGCCAAGGTTCCCGCCGACCGCTTCCACAGCCTGGCTGAATTCGCCGCCGAGCTGGCCGAAATCGACGTTGAAATGCGCACGCGAAGCGGCACGAGCTTGCCACCTATCGGGCCATCCCGAAAAGCCGCGCGGGACCGTCCCGGCATACTCGTTCTGCCGTTTGTGAATCTGTCTTCCGATGCAAGCGAGGATCTGATCGCCTCGGGGTTGAGCGATGAGATCATTACCAGTCTGTCGGGTTTGGAGGATCTGCGGGTCATATCGTATACGTCAGCGCTCCAGCTAAAGGGTACGTCAAAAGGGGCTCGTGTCCTGGGAAGCGAGCTCAACGTGACGTATGTCCTCGAGGGGTCGGTTCGCAGTGTCGGCAGCACGTTTCGTGTGTCGACCCGCCTCATCGCGACGGATAGCGAAGAGCTCGTCTGGGGGCAGAGCTACGAGGGTGAGATCGAGGACCTGCTGGAACGGGAAAAGGCGATATCGCGCGCGGTCGTGGATGCGCTGGCCGTGCGAGTGAGTACGACCGAGAAGATCCGCCTCACGCAACACCGCATCGCCGACACGCGCGCGTTCGAGTACTACGTCCGCGCGAAGCAGGAAGTATACAAGTTCACCGGTGAGGCACTCGATCGCGCGCTCGAGTATCTGCAGAAGGGCTTGGAGCTGTGCGGCGACAACGTGACGATCTGGGCAGCCATGGGGCAAGTCTATTGGCAGTATATCAATGCGGGAATCAGCTCGGATACGGCCTACTTTCAGAAGGCGCGAGAGTGCGCCGACAAGATTCTCGAGATCGATCCCGATTCTCCGGAAGCGCGACGCTTGTTGGGTCTTCTCGAAATCAACGCGAAGGGCGATCCCCAGATCGCCGTCGACCACCTGCTGGCTTCGCTCGATGCGAACCCGAACGACCTGGAGTCCCTGTTCTGGCTCTCCATCATCTACGGCTTCGTGGGGCGCCCCTCGACCGGCTACGCGCTTGCGATCCGGTTGCTCGACATCGACCCGCTGACACCGCTCCACCATGTCGTTCCGGGTTTCCTCGACGTGCTCGACGGCGACCCGGAGCGAGGGATTCCTTGGCTCGCACGCGCCCATGAGATGGAGCCCGGTAATCCGATCACGAGCATCGCCTACGGCCAGGCGCTCGCGATGGCCGAGCAGCGTACGGAGGCATGCCAGGTACTGGATGGTATCCAGGAGCACGTCCCGGACAGTTTCTTCGCGGCGTTCGGTCAGGCCTTCAGTCTCGCGCTGCAGTCGAGGCACGAGGATGCGAGGCGGGCCATCACGCCGGAGGTGATCGAGAACAGTCGCCATGACCTGCAGTACTCCTGGATGCTTGCCCAGTGTTTCGCTCTGCTCGGCCAGCTGGATGATGCTTGTGAGTGGGTCGAAAACGCCGTGCACAAGGGCTTCTGGAACTATCCGCTTCTGAAGGAGCGTGATACCTTACTCGCCCCGTTGCGCCACGACTCGCGCTACGACGCTCTCATGGAGGAGACCAAGGCGAAGTGGTTGCACTTCCCGGCCTAAGCTGCGTCCCTGTTGCTGGCCACGGGATCGTCGCGTAGCGATCACCGGCCGGGAGTTCGACTTCACGAGGAGGATTAACCATGGACGACATCCAATACGGCGACAACGTGCAGGCGTTCGTGGACGCCGGTATGCTCTCCGCCGACGCGCGGTCCAGCCTGTCTGCTGACCAGCTCGAGAAGATCAATGCGTGGGACACAGAAACGGTGCAGCGACTCGTCGACCTGTATCGAGAGACCGGCCCGATCCCAAGTGGGCTCTGGATCTAGGTCCCGGTGACGTCCTCATCCAGGACGGAATGATGCGCGCCTCCGAGGCGCTGGATGAGGTGATTGGCCGAGAGCGGGGGTGGTTGGACCTCACGACCATGAGGCTCTTCACCCATCCGGGATTCGCCTCGATCTTCTCGGAATTCCTGGTGCAGGTGTATCATGAGATGCACACGGCGACGGCGTTAATGGAGGCCGCGCGAACCCGGAGCGCCGCTCTGGCGACCTCATGTCCGGTCGCGGCACGCCTCGTGTCGTATTGGGATGAACACATTCTGGAGGAAGCAGGACACGACGAGTGGCTTGCGGATGACATGCGGACGCTCGGCATGGATGTGGACGCCGCGCTGAGCACGCCGCCGAGTCCGACAGTCGCCGAGATCATGGGGACGCTCCACTTCTGGGTTACGCACACACACCCCGTAGCCGCCGTCGGCTACTTCTACTTCGCGGAGCGCAACGTAGCGAATGTAGAGACGATCGATCACATGGCGAGTGCGGCAGGAGTCCCGCCCACGGCTCTGAAGACGTTCTACCGGCACGCGTCGATCGACATCACTCATGGCCGGGAGCTAGAGGAGCTCGTTGACAGCCTGCCTCTCACGACCACACACCAGGACCTCCTGGCCTTGAGCACATCGACGATCATCCGCCAGCTGGGCAGGCGAACGGAGAGCCTTCTCCTCCGGGCGGAGCAATCAGCCCGGACAGATACGTCGCGCAGCTCCACATCGTAGCACGACGACTCATGAGGAACCGTTGCCCGTGAGGGGTTGGGCGGGTGAATGGGAGTTACCCGAAACGTCAGCCGCTACAGCACGTCCGGACGTTTGGGCGGCGCGGTCGAGGTAGGCGGCAACGTCGGTGTAATCGGGGTGAAGCTTCGCGTAGCGCATCGTCAGGGCGATGTTCTTGCTCGGGGTTCCAGACGATGGGGCTCACGCCCGCCGCTCACTTACACTACCTTTCGCACTGCGGGATCCCGCACCTAGGGCCCTCGGTTCCGGGGGCCAACACTTCCCAAGACTCTGCGCCAGCTTAGTGACCCGGATGTTCCGGCCCGCCTGCTGAGCGTTTCCACAACGGACAACCACTTGGCTTTTTCTGCACTCAGTCTGCACCCGACCCTCCTACGAGGTGTCGATAAGCTGGGCTTCGTACGCCCTACCCCCATCCAATCGGAGGCCATCCCCCGTGCGCTCGAAGGCCGGGACCTCCTGGCCTGCGCGGCCACGGGCAGCGGCAAGACCGCGGCCTTCCTCCTACCCATCCTTCACCAGTTAGTGGACCGCCCCCGGGGCACGACCCGCGCGCTGGTCCTGGCTCCCACCCGGGAGCTGGCCCTCCAGATCCGGGACGACCTCAATGGGCTGGCCCGCTACACCGGGCTCAAAGCCGCCGCAATCCACGGCGGCGTGGGCATGCAACCCCAGGAGACAGCGTTCCGGAAGGGCACCGAGGTGATGATCGCCACTCCGGGGCGGCTACTGGATCACTTCCAGTACCCTTACGCCACCCTGTCGGGGTTGGAGTATCTGGTCTTGGACGAGGCCGACCGTATGCTGGACATGGGTTTCCTGCCCGACATCCGGCGCGTGCTCCGGCACGTACCCACGCCAAAGCAGACGTTCTTCTTCAGCGCCACCATGCCGAGCCCTATCGAGAAGCTGACCCAAGAGATCCTCAAGGCACCGGCGAGGATCGCACTGCAGGAGAAGGCCAGGCCGGCAGAGGGTGTGACCCACGCCGCATACCCCGTGCCCTCGAGCCGGAAAACGGCGCTGTTGGTGGAGCTTCTAAAGAGGGGCCACATCGACGATGCGCTGGTCTTCACCCGTACCAAGCACCGGGCGGACAAGGTGGCCAAGCTTCTGAACCGCCACGGAATTTTCGCTGAGCGAATCCACGGCAACCGCTCCCAGCTGCAGCGTACCAAGGCCCTGGCGGGCTTCAAGGCTGGAAAGTATCGGGTTCTGGTGGCCACGGACATCGCCGCCCGGGGCATCGACGTGGAGGCTCTAGGGCACGTGGTGAACTTCGATGTCCCAGCGGTCCCGGAGGACTACATCCACCGGGTGGGACGCACGGCACGGGCCGACGCCACTGGAGAGGCCTTCACCCTGGTAGCGCCGGAGAACGAGGCCGACCTCGGGCGCATCGAGCGGGCCGTGGGGTTGAAGATTCCCCGGGTCCATCTGGAGGGCTTCTCTTACGAGGTCATCCCTAACGCGCCGGTGCGCGAGCGTAACCCCTCGACCCGCGCCAAGACGGCGACGGTGACGGGGGGGGACCGCAGCGCCGAAGGCGGCGCACGTCCTCGGCGCCGGCGTTATGGCAGACGCCGCGCATAGAAGGTGTCTGACCGAAAACCGGCGTCCTAAGGGACTCGTGGGTCCGAGTCCCCCCGGCTCCGCTTGGCCCTCCAGGTCTTTGACCTGGGGGGCTTTTTCGTTTTCTGAGGAGGTTGAAGGGAGGCCTCGCCTCGTTTGTGCCACGCGCCCGGCCTGCGCCGCTCCGCCCGGACGCGGCCACGGCACTCGCCTTGCACCCACGGCGCCACATCCCATGTTACCCGACCGACCCGAGTCCGAACCCCTGACGGAGAACGTCCCATGCGCCGCACGCTCCCGCTCTTCCGCCTCCTCCCGCTGCTCGCGCTGTTTGCCCTGGCTGCGCCCGGCCTCGCTTCATCGCAGAACTTCGACGCGGTCGAGATCCAGACGCAGATGGTCCGCTCGGGTGTGTACATGCTGCAGGGCTCGGGCGGTAACATCGGTGTGTTCGTCGGCGAGGACGGCGTCTTCGTCATCGACGACCAGTACGCGCCGTTGACCGACAAGATTCTGGCTGCCATCGCGGAGATCTCGTCCGAGCCGGTTCGTTTCGTGTTCAACACGCACTGGCATGGGGACCACACCGGGGGCAACGAGAACCTCGGAAGGGCGGGGGCCGTCATCGTGGCGCACGAAAACGTCCGGGAGCGCCTCAGCATGGACCAGGTGCTGGAGCGTATCGGCAGGGAGCCCGCGCCGACCCCGGCAGCCCCGGCCGGCGCTCTGCCCGTCATCACGTTTGCGGAGGACGTGACGTTCCACCTGAACGGCGACGAGCTGTACGCGTTCCACGTGTCGAACGCTCACACGGACGGCGACGCCATCGTCCACTTCCGGGGCGCGAACGTGGTCCATATGGGCGACACGTTCTTCCGTGACCGCTTCCCATTCATCGATACGGCGACGGGCGGCTCGATCGATGGGTTGATCGCGGCGACCGGTGCGGCGCTCGCTGTCATGAACGCCCGCACCATGGTTATCCCGGGCCACGGCGCGCTCTCGACGCGCGAGGACTTGAGAGCCTACCGGGACGCACTCATGTCGATGCGAGACGCCGTCGCGACTCTGGTGGAGGAAGGCCACCCGCCGGAACACATTCACGAGTTTCGCCCGATTGCGGATCAGGCCGCGGCGTGGGGTCAGGACGAGGCCGCCGAGCGCAATTTCGTGGAGACGATCCTCTACGGATTGGAGCACTGAGAGCTACGGTGTACGGGCTCCTCGTACTCCTGGGGGGTGCGGTGCTTTGGTTCGGGCTGCGGCACTGGCATAGGAGGACGGTCCTCAGCGGCGCGTGATGCGCGTGTCCGCATCTATTGCGCAGCCCGAGTCACGGGCCTAGCCTCCCTGGTCGGTCGGCGTTGGAGATCGGCGTAACGCATTGATTCTCAAGCGCTTTCGGAGGTTCCTGTGACGGAGACCGCGACACTTCCTTCTCGTGTGAGTCGAAAGCTGGTGACGGGGTTGGCGATCCTGGCTCTGTCGGCTTGTGAATCGGGCCAACTGCCCACGGAGCCAGGCGAGTCCGGCTCGGCCGGGGTCACGGAATCGAGCCAGCAGGTCGTCGCTCTGGCCCAAGCTCTTCAGTCCCTCGCGCCGGGTGATCCGATACCCGGGCATTACATCGTGCGGTTCAATGAAGACGTGACCGACGCTCCTGGACTGGCAAGGGCGATCGCGGGTGCGTTCGGCTCGACGACGACCTACGTGTATTCGAGCGCGATCCAGGGCTTCGCAGCCGCCCTGCCCGCGCCGGCGGCCGAGGCGATCTCGCGTAACCCGCAAGTCCAGTACGTCGAGCAGGATCGGGTGGTGTCAGCGGTCGGCATCCAGACCAGCCCGACCTGGGGACTGGACCGGATCGACGAGCGAAGCCTGCCCATGGACGCCGCGTACACCTACGACAACGACGGCACCGGGGTGCACGCCTACGTGATCGACACGGGCATCCGGACCACGCACTCCGAATTCGGGGGGCGCGCGTTCTTCGAGATTGACTTCATCGGCGACGGAGACGACCAGGTAAACAACGGTGACTGCGACGGGCACGGCACGCACGTCGCGGGAACCCTGGGCGGTGCGACGTACGGAGTGGCGAAGAACGTGACGCTCCACGCGGTGCGCGTCCTCGGTTGTACCGCGAGTGGCTCGACCTCGGGTGTGATCGGCGGGGTCGACTGGGTTACGGCCAACCACGCCAGCCCAGCGGTGGCGAACATGAGCCTGTCCGGCTTCTTTTCTTCGTCCCTGAACGCCGCGGTCGCCAACTCCGTTGCGGCCGGTGTGACGTACGCCGTGGCAGCCGCGAACCAGAACACGGACGCCTGTACTCGCTCGCCGGCCTCGGCGCCCGAGGCTCTGACGGTGGGCGCGACCGACATCACGGATACGCGTGCGAGCTTCTCGAACTTCGGTGCGTGTCTCGATCTGTTCGCGCCGGGGGTCAGCATTCTCTCGAGTTACAAGGACAGCGACACGGATACACGTAGCGGGTCGGGTACGTCGATGGCCAGCCCGCACGTGGCGGGCGTGGCTGCTCTATATCTGGCCGAGGATAACTCCTGGAGCCCGGCGCAGGTGACGGCCGCCATCCTCACCAACGGGACCCCGGGCGTGGTCAACTCCGAAGGGCTCCAATCGCCCAATCTGCTGCTCTATTCGCGGCTGACCGCTGTCGAGCCGCCTCCGAGTCCGAGCGACGTCCACGTGGAGAGTATCACTGTAAGCTCCGCCAAGAGCGGAAATAGGACCACTGGCAGTGCGGAGGTGATGGTGCATGACGACGCCAGCGGGGTTGTTGGCGCCGCCACCGTTTGGGGCGAGTGGCGGATCAACGGTCAGGTGAGAGTGGCTGTGACGCAGGGCACGACGGATTCAGATGGCATCACCACGGTCAACTCGGGTCCCATGACGGGCGTCAAGGGGAGGGACGTGGTCGAGTTCTGCGTCACGGACGTGAGCGGCGTGAGTCTGGAGTACATGCCCGGTGCGAACATCGAGACCTGCGACGTGGTCGGTGGAGGCGACACCGAGCCCGACCCCGAGCCACCGCCGTCCGAAGGCTTCACACTCACCGCGAAGGTAACGCGTCGCAACCGGGTCGAGCTGACGTGGACGGGAAGCTCTGCCAGCTCGTTCGACATCCACGGGAACGGCCAGGTCATCGCTACGGTCCCGGCGAGCCCGTACGTGGACCAAGACAAGAACTCAGGGTCGTGGACCTACATGGTCTGCGAGGAAAAATCCACTACCGCGTGCACCAACGAAGTTACCGTGACCGTGAAGTGAGCGATTGCCGAAGTGCTTGGCCTTCGGGGCGGAAGGTCTGACGGCTGCATGCGCTTCGTCGGGCCCTGGGGTGTATGCGCGCTCATCGCTTCGGTGGCGGCCTGTAGCCCGCGATCGATCGAGGGGCTCGTGGCTCAGGGAATAGCGGGCATCCCACAGGGAGCGGAGAGCATCGAGTTCCGGCCCGTTGAAGGCGCGAACACCGAACTCAGCCAGCTCATGGACGCTCGGCGCCTGGTGATTCGTGGATCCACCGAGTGGGAGGCGTTCTGGAACGACCTGAACAGGTTGGTGATACCGGCGCCCGCCCTTCCGGTCATCGATTTCGGTCGCCAGACGGTCATCGCAGCCAGTATGGGTCAGCGCCCCAGCGGGGGACACGCGATCCGGATCGAGGAGGTGTTCGAGGACGAGGGACGCCTGTTCGCGGTCGTGGTCGAGACGTCACCCGGCCCCGATTGTTTTACGACCGCAATCATCACGTCTCCCGTCGCGACGGTGGTCGTCGACCGCGTCGGCCGGGAGGTCGAGTTCGTCGAGCAGTCCGAGGCGCTCGAATGTGGGTGAGCGCCCACTCGGAATTCACCCTTTCCCGCCGTCAGTCCGGAGTCCCAGGGGCAGCAGGCGCGCGAGGCTCTCTAGCGTCCTTGCGCCTCAGGCACTCGGCAGACTCTCCGCCAGCTGGATCATCCGCTCTAGTTGCTGCGCGTCGGGGAGCCGTCCCCTTCCGCCGGCGAGGTTGTCGATCATGTGCTCCGGGTCGCTGGTGCCCGGGGTCGCCACGGTGACGGCCGGGTGGGCGAGTACGTACTTGAGCATGAACTGCGCCCAGGTGGTCGCGTCGAACTCAACCGCCCAATCCGGCAACGTGCGGTCGCCGATGCGCCGCCACATCCGGCTCCGTCCAAACGGCAGGTACACGATCACGCCGATCCGGCGCTCCTGCGCCAGCGGGAGGATCACCTCTTCGGGGGTCCGGTTGTCGACGGCGTAATCGATGCCGATGAAGTCGATGGGCTCGTTGCGCATGACGTCCGCGAGCGCGCTGTATTGCCTGGCGCTCGTGGTAGTGATGCCCATGTAGCGAATCCGACCCGCCGCTTTGAACTCCTCCAGAATGCCGAGCTGCGTCGGCGGATCGCCCATGTTGTGTACCTGGATCGCGTCGATCACGGGAATCCGAAGGCGTGTGAAGGAGCGCTCGAGCTGCGCCCGGACCGCGGCGGGATCGGCCGGGGTGCCGCCCCGGCCGGCCACGTTGACCTTGGTGGCCCAGAAAATCCGGTCGGCGATGCCGAGCTCGTCCGCGACCCGGCCCGATACCTCCTCGGAAGCCCCGTAGCCAGCCGCGGTATCGAAGACGCTTCCACCCTCGTCCACGAGGGCCCGCAGGACACCGCGGACCGCGTCGAAGTCCTCGGCCCGCGCGACCTGCGAGAACGTGTTGGCTCCGCCCAGGCCGACGGCCGGGAGCCGCTCTCCGGTCGAGGGGATGGCTCGGGTGATGATCGCCTGGCTCTGCAAGGCGTCCAGGAAGCGGGGATTCAGGCCGAGTCCGGCGCCGGCACCGGCGGCGATTCGGAGCCATTCGCGTCGAGATACCATTTCTCTCTCCTCTGCGGGTTCACAACGAGGACACGTAACGCGGGGTCGTTGTTGGGATCCCCTCGAGCCGTCGCGTGCCTATCGTGCGTCGATGGCGTGCCCGGTCGATGACAGCGCCTTTGACCGATGGTGCCGTTGCGCGCAGCCTGTGTGACCACAAGAATACTCGGCCCGGTCGGCACGGTACGTAGGCACCCACGGAGGCCACACCCGGTGGCATCACGAAACAACTCAGGAGGGACCGAATGGCACGTCTGGACGGCAAGGTCGCGATCATTACCGGCGCCACCGGCGGTATCGGTGAAGCGACGGCACAGCTTTACCTGAACGAAGGTGCGAGGGTCATGCTCGTCGGCCGCTCGGCAGAGAAGCTGGCCGCTTCGCTCGAGCGCGTGGGGCACGGAGACAGCGTGGCCCACTTCGTTGCGGACGCTACCGACGAGGCCGCGACGAGAGATTCGGTTGCGGCGACCGTCGAGGCGTTCGGTGGCGTCGATATCCTGTTCGCCAATGCCGGCACCGAGGGTATCGCGAAGCCGCTGGAGGAGCTGACCTTCGAAGAGTTCAACCACGTATTGCAGACCAACGTGATCGGCGTCTGGCTCTCGGTGAAACATTGTGTTGCCCCGATGCGGGAGCGGGGCGGTGGTTCGATCATGTGTACGTCTTCGGTGGCGGGAGTCATCGGATTCCCAAACATATCGCCCTATATCTCCAGCAAGCACGCCGTATGCGGCTTCGTCAAAACGGCAGCACTCGAGCTGGCCGAGTCGGGGATTCGGGTCAATGCGATCAACCCGGGCCCGATCGCCAACCGGATGATGAGATCGCTGGAAGAGCAGATGTCGCCGGACGACCCGGACGCGATGCACAAGAACGTCGAAGAGTCGGTACCGATGAAGCGGTATGGTACCGACCAGGAAGTCGCGAACCTCGCGCTATTCCTTGGAAGCGACGAATCCTCCTATAGCACGGGTTCCATCTTCATGATCGACGGTGGATACACTACGGGGTAGCGCGCACGGAGGGAGCCTGAGCGCCCAACACAGGACGACGTACTTGGTGACGTATGTGGTGATACCTCTGGCGTCCTTGCAGATGGAGCACCTGGGAGATAGACTGGTCTAAGACTGGTCGTACCATCGCTAGGGGGATTGATCGTGACCGATGTAGGCGCGTATCACGCCAAGACGCATCTCGCAGAGTTGTTGGACCGGGTCGAGCATGGGGAGCGCATCACGATCACCCGGCATGGCCGTGCGGTGGCCCAACTGATCCCCGCCGCAGGGTCCGCCGAGCATACAGTCGACGAGGCCGTGGCCGGCATCGTAGCTCTGCGGCAGGGATGTAGGCTCGGGGCGGACCTGACGCTGCGCGACCTGATCGACGAGGGGCGTCGGTGAGCGACGAAGTGCGCCTGTGAACGACGAGGGGCGCCGGTGAACTTCGTGCTCGACGCCTCCGTGGCTCTGTCCTGGTGCTTCGAGGACGAGGGAGGCGACTACGCCCTCGAGGTGCTCGACGCCCTTCGGACCGAGGAAGCGGTCGTCCCCACGCTCTGGACTCTGGAGGTATCGAACGGCTTGCTGGTCGCCGAGCGCCGGGGTCGAATCGACTCGGCGACCGCCACCAAATTCACACTCCTCTTGCTGTCCCTACCGCTTGCGGTGGACCCTGCCGAACGGGGTCGGGCGTTTGCGGTGACCCGACGGCTTGCGCGGACACACGGGCTCACGTCGTACGATGCGGCATACCTGGAGCTCGGTCTGCGATTGGGAGTGCCGATGGCGACTCTCGACGTTACGCTCGCCGCGGCGGCCGAGGCCGAAGGGGTCCCACTATTCGGATCGCCCGCTTAGTCAGTTCCCCCCCCTAAGGGACGGCACACCTGACGCTGAACAGAGCCTCACTCACGATGTCCCTGATCACGGTGACGGACTGCGGGTTCGGGGCCGCCACTTCACAGTTCTGCGCGACCTCGCTCAAAGAGACGTCGTATTGTCCCGGAAGTAAGGAGGTGAACTCGACCGCTCCGTTGACTCCGACCGCCTGGCTCAGGTCCTCATCGATCGCCACGATGTATCCATCCGGGTCCAACATATCGCCCATCGTAATGACCGTGACCTCGATCGAGCCGGAGCCCTGTTGGACCCCGAGGGGGAGCGTATTGTCCGAGCCCTCGGAGCAGGCCCAGGTTCCCACCAGGGTCAGAGCGGCCCATAGCATCCGCGCGTGAGTCTTGCCGTCGACCATATCAAGGGCACACTCCTCCCAGGTACCCGCCCCCACCACAGTAGGTCACGTCCTGAAGCTGGATCGACAGGCCGTCGGGATCGCTGAAGTAGAGTTCCGGCGTCCCATCCGGCGCGCCGCCGCGATTCGGCATCCGCATGGACACGCGGTGCTGTAGCGGAGCCGCCTGGCCCCCGGCCCCCCGTGGCGTAATGCCGTGTTCTTCCAACTGGCCTTGGATGCGTTCGAGGTCGAAATTCTCGAGGCTCAAAGAGACGTGATTGATTCGTGCCGGGCCGGTTCCCCCCCCGCCCGCGCCGATGAACATGAGGAAGTGCACACCGTCCCCGACACCGAGCAGGGGCGAGGCTGCCTGGTACGCTTGGATGTCCATCCCGAACGTCTGCTGGTAAAACGCGTTCGTAGCCTCGGGATCGGGCACATTGATCGTGAGATGGCTCAGTCCGCTGAGCGCAATCGACCCGCTGGTCGGCGATGGCTCCGGAGGCCCGCAGCGGTTGCCGAGCCTCCCCTCTCCTCCGCAGTAGCTCGGGTCGTGCAACTGAATCACCAGACCGTTGGGATCGCCCATATCGAGTTCGATCGTGTCTCCGCGGATGGTCCGGCCTATCCGCATCGGCCCGCCGGCCCACCCCACACCCGACGCATCTCGCGTCCAGTCCCCTGGTGTCACGTCGTGCCCTGCCAAGGTCCCCACGACACGGCCGACATCGAAGTCCTCTACGGCCAGGCCGAAGCGGGCGATGCTGGGTGGCTCGGAGCCCGCTTCGGTGAGTGCCAGGAAGTGCGGTCCGTCACCGATGCGCAAGAGGATCGTCTCCCCGTGGCGCGCCTGTATGGCCATGCCGAAGAGCCCCTGGTAGAAGTCCAACGAGCGTTCCAGGTCCGATACGGCGAGCGTCACCTGGTGCAACCCCTGAATACGGAGCGGAGCGGCCTGGTTCCGCGCGAACAGACGGCTGGCCAGGGTCAGCCCCGGCAGGGAGAGAAGCAGGCTTCGGCGGGTCATCACGCCCCCCGCCACCGCCGTACGTGGGTCGGTGATCTGATTGCTCATGGCTCGGTCACTCCTTTTGCACGGACAATTCGGACTGACAATTGAACTCCTACGCGTCCATCTCGCGAGCCACGAGGTCCACGAGTGGGCCCGGGAAAATACAAATGCGCACTTCCACGAGAGAGGAGTCGGGCCGGCTCCGGAAGTGCCGGTGAATGCCCGCGATGTAAGCGCGGGCACACGTCTCCAAGGGAACCGCATAGATGCCCGAGCTGATTGCGGGCATCGCGACGGACCCCCATCCGCGCTCGTGGGCCCGGAGCAGCGCGTTCGACACGGCTTGGGTCAGCTTCTCTTCTTCGTTTCCGTCGTACAAGCGCGGTCCGATGGCGTGGATCACGCCCTTGAATCCCAACCGACCGGCCGTGGTGACGACGGCTTCACCCACCGGGATCGGGCCGTGCTCCTCGACGTATGCACGGCCCTCATCGTCGAGCTCGGACCCAGCGGCGCTTGAAATGACTTCAGCGACGCCTCCCCCGTGGGCGAGCTCTCCATTGGCCGCGTTGACGATGGCGTCCACCGGCTCGCCGAGCAGGTCTCCGACCACCAGCAGCAGCTGGCGGCCACCTTCGATGTGTGCGCTTTGTTCGACTGGCATGTGGCCTCGCTCAGGAGCCCTCGAGAAGGGTCTCGACGTGAGCGGCCGTGGCGAGTGCCGTCCCCTCGACGTTGTATCCGCCCTCGAGCAGCGACACGACGCGGCCTGCACAATAGTCGTCCGCGAGATCCATCGAGATGCGGGTCATGCGACGGAACACGTCGTCGGTGAGATCGAAACAACCCAGCAAGTCGTCCTGACGGCTGTCGAAGCCGGCCGAAAGGATGATGAAGTCGGGCCGAAATCGGCTCACGGCGGGGAGGAGCTGAGCGTCCCAGTGTGCCAGCATGTCCGTGTCCCTCGAGCCGCACTGGAGGTGCGCGTTGATGTTGAGCCCCGAGCCCTCCCCCTCGCCCGTGAGCGATGGGTGGCCCGTGCCCGGGTAAGCGAAGAAGTCGTGGGCCGAGAAGAAGAGCACCGAGGGATCGCTGTAGAACGCGTTCTGGGTCCCATTCCCGTGGTGGTAGTCCCAGTCGATGATGAGGATCTTCTCGAAGCCGTGCACGTCCTGTGCGTAGCGAGCGGCGATGGCTGCGTTGCTGTAGAAGCAGAATCCCTCCTCCCGACCCGTGTTGTTCGCGTGGTGACCGGGGGGTCGGATGGCGCAGAATACGTTGCGCACGTCTCCATTCGCGACGGCGTCGACGCCCCCGAGCGCCCCCGCCACCGTCAGCTCCGCGACCGGACCGGTGACCGGGATCGATCGGACGGACTCGATGTGCTCCGGCGTGTGGTGCCGCCGAATGGAAGGGAGGGGGTCCGAGGCAAGGGGAATGGGCGTGAGTTCCCGGTCGAGACCTCGTTCGGCGAGGGTCTCGGCGATTCTCCGCAACCGAAGGGGGCGCTCGGGGTGTGGAGCGCCGCCGCTAGGCGGCAGAACGTGATCGAGGTAGCGGGGGTCATAGACCAGCCCGGTTCCTCGGGCCTGCGCGAGTGACAAGCCGCTCCGGGCGGTGGGCGTGGCTCCCGTCAGAGCCGGGATCGCGCCGAGCCCCAACAGACCTCGCGAGGCCCGAGCCAAGAACTCCCTCCGCGTTTTCATGGCCCCTACCATGTATTTGCGCGTTGTCGGATGCAAGCTGGAGGCTGTATCCTGCGTCCATGAGCGACGCAGACCGATTTCAACGGGCCATCCGGAGCATCGACGAGGCCAACGGCGAAGACCCGAATTCCGAGGTCGAGGACGGGGTGACGCACCCTAAAGAACTGCTGTACGGCATGAGAATGCAGAGATGGGTCGAGGCGCTCGATCCGCACGCCCCCGATGCGTTACG
This sequence comes from Gemmatimonadota bacterium, assembly GCA_039590375.1. Taxonomy (GTDB): domain Bacteria; phylum Gemmatimonadota; class Gemmatimonadetes; order Longimicrobiales; family Gaopeijiaceae; genus UBA822. The sequence goes on along the minus strand of JBDHFN010000013.1, from coordinate 18,116 downwards.
CCTGGCGGCTCGGAGCCAACACATCCGCCGGTGGGAGATTCCGCGCAGCGATTATCCCATGGACCGGACGGGATACCTCCGTTGGCGCACAGCGCTGTACGCGTTCCATGCGGAAAGGGCGTCGGAGCTTCTTCGGGCTGCGGGCTACGACGGTGAGACGATCGATCGCGTCGGGACGCTGCTCCAGAAGCGGAACCTTCGCACCGACGCCGACGTGCAGACCCTCGAGGACGCCGCGGCGCTCGTCTTCCTGGACCATCATCTCGAAGATTTCCTGAAACGCGATGACATCGAGGAGGAAAAGGCCGTCGAGATCATCCGCAAGACGTGGAACAAGATGACCGAGCGCGGCCGGGAGGCGGCCGCCGCCCTCGAGCTTTCGCCGGAGTCGACCGCGTTGCTGAAGAAGGCGTTGTCCGACTAAAGCCGGGACCGACCCGTGCTGGCCTCCCCCTAGGTTCGGCCCTCCGCGGGCACATCCGCTCTCCCCTCGGCCTCCAGCTCTCCGACGACCGTTGAAACGAGCTCCACCAGGGACGTGCTGAATGCCTCCTTGTTGTTCTCGAACCAATCTTGCCAAGACCGCATGCGCAGGTGTCTCTTGAGCGTGTCTCTGTACGACTGCCACATCTGCCGGTCCAGAGCCCCGACACGATACTGATAGACGAGGTTGCCGAAATGCCGGTAGACGGCCGTCATGTAGGCGTCCCAGCGCACCATCTCGCCCGGCGTAAGGCTCGATGGGTCTTGCTGCGCCCGGTGGAGGAACTCGGCGAAGTCACCATCCGCCAGCGTGTGCTCCAGAAGCCGGATGCTGTTCTCGGTCATGGAGTTGAAGGACGCGGCCCGGACGGAGGTCGTATTCTGGTGCATCTGCCGTGCGAGGTAGATCAGCGAGAAGAACACGCCGATGGCTCCCACGAACTCGCCCAGGCTGCCTAGGTCCTGGAGGGTGAATTGGCTGAACACTCGGAACGACGTCCTCGTCTTGGGGGGTGATCTGGTCGAGCGGCCGTGTATGTCGTACGGCTGGTTATGTCCCACGGCCTTTCCATCCGCAGGCCGCTGGAAGATACCGATGTCGTCCGTCGTTCCCCAACCCCGCCCCATGGGTTGGCCGCGCGGGGGAACCGCTGGGGCGGGGCATGAGTTCGGCAACAGATCGACGCTTCCCGCATCCGCGTGCCGCGTGATGGGCTTGAAGGAGGGTGTCGTGTCGGCGGCTCAGGAGGGTCGAAGCATGGAAAGAAACAGGTTCGAGAAGGTTTTCTCCCTTTGCTCACGCCTTGCGTTGGCCACGGTGGCCCTCTCGGCATGCTCGGGCGAGGGGGGGGGAACCTCGCCGGACGGGCGCGGGAGCACTGGGGTGTTGACCGCGCTGTGCCAAGAGATCAGGGACAAGATCATCGTGGCGGCTCCGAAGGACGGAATTGAAGCGCTTACGAACCCTGACTTGGTGGGCCCGGATAGCCCCTTCATCGACTTCCTGCTCCCCACGGATCGGGTGATCGGAATACAAGTCGACGGCGAGTACATAGCCGTTCCCCACAACATCCTCTGGTGGCACGAGATCGCGAATTTCGACGACCACGGGCTGACGGTCACGTACTGCCCCCTCACCGGATCGAGCATGGTTTTTCACCGCGCCAATGCCGACAATGCCGAGTTCGCGGTATCGGGGCTGCTCTTCAAGAACAATCTGGTGATGTTCGACCGCAACGCTGGCCCCGATGATGACACGCTCTGGCCGCAGATGTTGGCTGGAGGGTTCTGCGGCCCCTCGGAAGGGAGAGAGCTGGGTATGTATCCGGCCATCGAGATCGAGTGGGGAGACTGGTTGGCGCTCCACCCAAATACACGGGTCGTGAGTGAGCGGACCGGGTTTGGGCAGAACTACACCTTGTATCCGTATGGGCAGTACGAGCGATTGGACAACCCCGAGACAGTATACTTCCTCGAGGACCTCGATGAGAGGAGACTTCCGAAGGAGCGAATCCTAGGAATGCTGTCCCGTAGTGGACGAGGCGTCGCCTTCCCCTTCGGTGCCCTCCGTGATGCGGCCGTGGGCGGCCTTACGGTGGTCCATACGTTCCTTGGTGACGAGAACGGACAAGGCAACGCAGATCCGACAGTCGTGTTCTGGGACAGTGAAGCGGCCTCGGCGATGGCGTTTACGCCGTCGACCCCCACACAGGAGCTGACCTTCGAGGTGAGGGACGGTGCCTTCGTGGATGTGGAGACGGGAAGTGAGTGGAGTATAGAGGGCATCGCGGTCTCCGGCCCATTGGAGGGTGACAAGCTCTTGCCGAAAGCCGAGGCGTACGTGTCGTTCTGGTTCGCGTTCACCCAGATCTTTGGGGACCCGGTTCTTTGGCTTCCCTGAAAACTGCTGGAGGGGCATAGGCGCATGCACCAGACCTTTGAAGAGCTCGCGGGCCAGCACATCGACGGCCTCTATCACGGCGCGCTGTTTCTCAACGCGGGAGAGGAACCCCCGGCGGAGGATCTCGTTCTGTGGACACTGACTGGAGCGTTTCAGGAGTTCCGCCAGATCGAGAAGGGGGGCGGATCGGAGCAGTGGCTCGAAGGGAGACTGGTGGGGGCCTTCTTGGCCCGGGGGGGCACGGGCCCGACCGACGTTGGGCCCACCGACGTGTTCCTGGACGAGGATTCCTCGCCCGATGATGCTTCGGATGTCCCGTCGATCTTTGATTCCTCCGGTTCGTTGGAGATCGACCCGGAGGCACTCTTCAAGGCCGCGGCGGTCATGCCTCCGGTGGCGCGCGCGGCGATCTGGCTCGTGCTCTTCCGCCGTTGGTCCTATGACGAAGCCTCGAGTGTGTTGGACACGGATGTGGATGGTTTGAAGGATCTACTTCAGTACCGGCATGTGTTGCTGGCGGCGCTCATGCGGAGGTCACCGGATCGGAATGGTACTGATCACGACCGGAGGAATTAGGAGATGGAAAGCATGAACTGCTCCCAAGCGAGGCACGCCCTCTGGCCTCCCGAGAGGCCCCGGCTTGCCGAAGCCGACGTGCTCGAAGCTCGTCGGCACGTTCAGGGGTGCCCAGCTTGCGAGTCCTATTTTGAGCAGGACCGCAGCCTGCTCGAGGCGTACGACCGTGCTAGCCGGGAACGAGCGCCCCAAGCGCTCCGCGAGCGTGTTTTCGATTCACTCGCCCGGGAGAGGTCGAAGGGTCTCGGGGCGTCGGCCGGCGTAGAGGCATTCGCGGTGGAGGCATCCGCGGTGGACGCAGCCGCGATGGAGGCAGCCGCGATGGAGGCAGCCGCCTCGAAGCTCGTTTCCCGTCGGTGGGTTCTTGCCGCCGCGGCGTCGGTTGCCGGCCTCTTGGCCGGGGGCTCCGTCGTTCTTCTTCAGAGTCTGCTCGAGACTCCGGACGACGGCGGGCTCTTTGCGGAGGACTATCTCCGCCGGGCCGTCGCGCAGGAGAGGATCGTCAGCTCGGACGCCGTCGAAGTCAGCCGCTTCCTGACGCGTGAGCTGGGGCGTCCCATCAGCCCGCTACAGCTGGCCGGACTCCGTCTGACCAGCGCCGAGATCTGTCTCATCGAGGGTCGGCGCGGAGCGATGATCCAGTACGTGGAGGACGGGCGGGAAATCCTGCACTACCTGATTCCCCGGGAGGGAGCACGGGGGCGTGACCCGGAGCCCGCCTCCGCATGGAGCTCGGACACCAACATCGGTGGGCCGGCCCTCATCACGTGGGCGACGCCCGAGATCGAGCAGGCGCTCGTCGGTGAGGTCCCGGCTGACCATTTGATGGATCTGGTCAGGAACGCTTCGCTGTAGGGGACTATCCACGTAGGGATCTGACTACCCGCCCAGCTCCAGCTTCACCGCCTCTATGATCGGGTCGATGGAAGATCCGAAGCCGTAGAAGATCCGCACCACACGCAGATCACGGTCCAACACGATCGTGTATGGGAGGCCGCGGTAGTTGTATTGGCTTCTGAGGCGTCCGCCGCCGGTCCCACTCTCGTAGCTGATCCCTCCCAGCTCCTCGATGAACGCGAGCCCGGCGCTGGGAGCCACATCCTCGTTCAGCCCCAGGACGACGGCCTGCTCGGGATCCAGCTCGCGTGCGAAGGCGTCCAGGAGCGGCATTTCCCTGCGACAGGGGCCGCACCAGCTCGCCCAGAAGTTCACCACGACGACTTTGCCGCGGTGGTCATCGAGTGTGGTTCGATCCGTCGGGTGACCCAGAGTGGGGAGGTCGAAGGTGGGGAAGGGAGCCCGATTCGGGTCGCCCGCCCGTCGAAGCGCCTCCTCCTCACTGGTGACGTAGACGCGGCCGCCTGTGTCGGCGAATAGCGCCGAGCCCTGCGGTATGCGTCCGGAGCGTAGCAGCCGGCCGTCGGCGTCGAACACCAGAACGTGGTCGGGGCCGATCTCCGGCTCCGGGGCCGCCAGGACATAGAGGAGGCCGCCTCGTCCGGCTACGAGACCGAACTGTAGAGCCGAAAAGACGGGCATCGCCGAACCCTCCATGGCCCGAAAGGTGGGTGCAGCGACGGTGGTGGTCGGCGGCCAGCGGCTTACCCACAGGGTGTCGCCCACCGGATCGAATGCCACCAATTCGGGTCGCACGGCCGAGGCGAAGACCACGGACCCGTCTGGCCGGCTCGCTGCCCACCCCGTGTTGACCAGCTGGCCGAGGAGGGCGTTGGCGGGGCGGGTCACCGATCCTACGGGTGTCCTTGCTCCGGTCTCGGCGTCATGGAGCCAAAGGAGGGGATCTCCGGAACGGACGGGTGCCAAGTGGAAGTCGAACAGATTGCGCGCGGAAGCCGGTGCACCCGGCTCCCAGGTGGTCGGTGGGCTTCCGGGCCTCTCGGCGGGGGGCGGCGCAGCACTACCCCCTCCGGCCCAGGGGGCGGGGCGACCGGCGAGGAAAAGGAGCTGCGTGCCGTCCTCCGGCGGATCGTCGTAGATCAGAAGCGTCTCGGCCGGACCCGTGTTTTCCAGGAGCGTCCATCCGCTCTGCTGTGTGACCCATGGCGCGACGTATCCCTGGACGGGCTCCCCCGGGGGTGGCCCCTGCTGACATCCAGCGAGGACTCCCAAAGACAGGGCTCCCGAAACGATCACGAGGCCGGAGCGTATGCCCCGGCCCCGCGACGTCGAAACTGATGAAACCATCGTGTTACATCGAGATGGATTCGATGAGGATCGTGTTCAGGCCACCGCGTGAGATGACTTTGCCTGTCACGTTGACGGTATGCTCGGCGTGCCCACGCAGATCCTTGTCACCGCGCTCCTGGCCCATGGCCATGGTGACCGGCACGTAGAGCGTCCCATCCTGCCCGAGTAGCGCCAGCGGGATCCCTTGGTCGAAGCAGACCTGGGAACACATCCGGTGGTCCGGACCAGCTGCGCCGTAGACCGTGTTACACGAAAGATCGACGACGCTCGCCGTGAACGTAATCGGCGTGCCTTCGGCGGCCGGCATCTGAGCCGACGCGGGCTGCGCGGTCAACGCGATGAAGCCCAGCGCCAGTGTGGTTAGTGCGAACTTGTACATCGAACTACCTCCAGTATTGGAAGTGATGGTATACGCTCCGTTGCGTCCCTCGAGACGGGAGCCTCCTCGATTCAGTGGCCGCCCCCGTGGTTGTCACTCCCCGGGTCGCTTGCCTGCACATCGAATGCGAAGGGGGCGGTATCGGTTCCATCCCCCAGGTTCACGTAGATCTCCCATGCGCCGGCCATACGTATGTCGGCTGAGGAAGTGTACGTATTCGGACCGGATCGCTCTGCTGGATAGCGCATGAGGCCCATCACCGGCATCTCCGGGGAGATGACGTCGATGGACACGGGGACGTCGTCCGGGACCGCGCGCTCGAATGAGATCTGGAACGCGGTGACGCCCACGAGAACCGGGACGTTGCCTGGGCGGACGGTTACGCCGATGCCGCTCGTCGTGGTACCGACCCACTCCGCGGCGTCACCCAAGCCGACGGCCAAGTCGAGGCCTGAGGCGACTGCCGAGTCGAGTGCCGTTTCCGACGACGCGTCTCCTTCGGGCCCGGCCTGCGCATCGGTGAGCGTGCAGCCCCACGCCGACAGCGTGAATAGTGCTACGAACGCGGCTTTCTTCATGCGATTCCCCTCTTAGAGCAACCTGAACACTTTCAGAATGCCTGAGGGGAGGAACGGGTTCCTGGGGGGATTGCGGCTGCCCCGAGCCGAGCGTCGGTGCGGTGGCTAAGCCCCAGCCCGGGCCATCTTCTCGAGCAAAGCCCGAGACGCCGCCACGACTTCATCGGTCGTAACACCGAAGCGCTCGTACAGTGTCTCGGCGGGGGCCGAGGCCCCGAAGTGGTCGATACCGACCGCGGTACCGGTGTCACCGACCCAGCGCGCCCACCCGAATGTGGACCCTGCCTCGACCGCAACACGGGCGGGCATCTTGGGGGGCAGCACGAGGTCCCGGTACGCCGTGTCCTGCTGCGCAAACAGCCACCAGCTCGGCATGCTGACCACACGGGTGGCGGTGCCCTCGGCTTCCAGGGTCTCCTTGGCCTGCAGGGCCAGCCCGACCTCGGAGCCGCTGGCGATGAGGACGATCTGTGGGGCGGAGCCCGAGGCTTCGGCCAGTATGTAGGCGCCCCTGCGGGCCTCCTCCGCCGAGGCGAGTACGGTGCGGTCCAGGGGCGGGACGGACTGCCGTGTAAGCGACAGCCACGTGGGCCCGTCCGTGCGCTCCATCGCGATCCGCCAAGCCACGGCGGTCTCCGCCGCGTCGGCGGGTCGCAAGTCCAACAGGTCCGGCATGGTTCGGAGACTCATGAGCTGCTCGATCGGCTGGTGCGTGGGGCCGTCCTCGCCGAGCCCGATCGAATCGTGTGTGAACACGTACGTGACCGGCAGGCCCATGAGGGCCGCCAGGCGAATGGAGGGCCGCATGTAGTCCGAGAAGATCAGGAACGTCCCGCCGAACGGACGGATCCCGCCGTGGAGCGCGAGGCCGTTCATGACGCCGGCCATGCCGTGCTCGCGAACGCCGAAGTGGATCACGCGACCAGTCGGGTTGTCCGCCGAAAGATCCCCGCCGCCGTCGATGTCGGTCTTGTTCGACGGTCCGAGGTCGGCCGATCCACCGATCAGGTTGGGTACGCCCGCCGCGACGGACTGAAGCACCTTGCCGGACCACGACCGGGTGGCGTCGGCCTTGTCGATGTTCTCGTATCCGGGAACGTCGGCGTCCCACCCCGGGGCCAACTGTCCCGCCATCATGCGGTCGAACTCCTCGGCCAGGTCCGGGTGCTCCGCGCGATACGCCTCGAAACGAGTGCCCCAGTCGGACTGAAGCTCGCCGCCCCGGTCCGCCGTGGTCCGCCAAGCGGCGAGCCCGTCCGGATCGACGTGGAAGGGCTCGGAGGATGGGTAGGCGAGGTTCGTCTTGGTTGCGGAGATCTCGTCGTCGCCGAGCGGGGCGCCGTGCGTCGAGTGATGACCGGCCTTGTTGGGACTGCCTTCGCCGATGCGGGTCTTCATGACGATCAGCGAGGGGCGGTCGGACGCGGCGCGGGCGGCGGTGAGCGCTCCATCGAGCGCGACCAGATCGGTCCCGTCGTCGACGTGCTGGACGTGCCACTGATACCCGCTGAAGCGAGCGGCCTGGTCGGTGGCCGTACTCAGGTCGGTGCCCCCCTCGATGGTGATGCGGTTGTCGTCGAAGACCCAGATGAGTTTGCCCAGCTTCTGGTGCCCCGCCATCGCGGCCACCTCGTGGGAGATGCCCTCCATCAGGTCTCCGTCCGAGCAGAACGCGTACGTGTAGTGGTCCACCACGTCGTGGCCGGGTCGGTTGAACCGTGCGGCGAGCCAGCGCTCGGCGAGCGCCATCCCCACCGAGTTCGCGACGCCCTGGCCGAGCGGCCCGGTAGTAGTCTCGACGCCGGGCGTGTCCCCCAGCTCGGGATGCCCCGGTGTGCGCGATCCCCACTGGCGGAAATTCACGATCTCCTCCATCGAGAGGTCGTAGCCCGTCAGATGAAGGAGCGAATAGATGAGCATCGACGCATGGCCCACGGACAGTACGAAGCGGTCTCTGTCGGCCCAGGCGGGATCCGCGGGGTTGTGCCGCAGGTGTCGCGTCCAGAGCAGGTAGCCGACCGGCGCGAGCGCCATCGGTGTGCCCGGATGGCCGGAGTTGGCCCTCTGGACGGCGTCCATCGAGAGTACGCGCACCGCGTCGATGCAGAGGCGGTCGAGTTCGGGTGAGAGGCCGGTGGGGGACTCGGACATTAGGCTTGCTCCACTTGGACGTGCTCCACTTAGGCTTGCTCCACTACGAAATTCAGGAGTCTGTTGGGTACGTAGATGACGCGCTTCAGCGCGGCGCCGTCGAGGTATCGTGCCACGTTTTCATCGGATCGTGCGGCCGCCTCGGCGGCGTCCTGGTCCATCCCTGCCGGTCCCTCGACGGTGGCGCGGAGCTTCCCATTGACCTGGACGGCCAGCTTCACGGACGTCTCACGCGTCTTGGTCTCGTCGAACGCCGGCCAGTTGGCCCCCTCGAAGATGCTGCCGTCATGGCCCAGGCGTGCCCACAGCTCTTCGGCCATGTGCGGGGCAAAGGGCGCGATCATCACGACCAGCGCCTCGACCTCGCTCGGGCTGGCCGTGCGGCCGCCGGCGCGAACCGCGTTCAGGTACTCCATCATGGCGGCGATGGATGTGTTGAACCCGAGCTCGGGCATCTGCCGTGTGACCTGGCGAATGGTCTGGTGGAGTTTGCGTTCGATGTCCGGGTCGGCCGCGCCTCCGCCGTCGTCATCAGAGGGCGCGGCGCGGTCCACCGCGCTGGTGACCGTCTCGAACACGCGATGCAGGAATCCGTGGGGTCCCTGGATACCCTCGTCCTGATAGTCGCCGCCCTCCTCGTACGGACCCAGAAACATGAGGTACGTGCGGAACGTGTCGGCCCCGTATTGCTCGATGATCTCGTCCGGGACGATCACGTTGCCCTTGCTCTTGGACATCTTCGCGCCATCCCGGATGATCATGCCGTGGGCCCGGAAGCGGGTGAAGGGCTCATCGAACTCGAGGTGGCCCAGGTCGTGGAGGGCCATTGTGACGAAGCGCGCGTAGAGCAAGTGCAGGACGGCGTGTTCGTTTCCGCCGATGTAGCAGTCTACGGGCAGCCACCGTCGCATCAGCTCGGCGTCGAACGGCACGTCGGCGAAGTCCGTCGACGGATAGCGCAGGAAATACCAGGAGCTGTCCAGGAAGGTGTCCGAGACATCGGTCTCTCTGCGGGCCGCGGCTCCGCACTGCGGACAGTCGATCCGGTACCACTCCTCGACGCGTGCCAACGGGCTCACGCCGGAATCGTCCGGCTTGAAGTCCTCGACCCTCGGCAACACCACCGGCAGGTCCGCCTCGGGCACGGCCACCGGCCCGCAGGCTTCGCAGTGGATGATCGGGATGGGCGGTCCCCAGTAGCGTTGCCGCGAGATGCACCAGTCGTGCAGGCGGTAGTTCACCTTGGTCTCGCCGCTTCCGCGCTCGGCCAGCCACGCGGCGATGGCCGGCTTGGCCTCGGTGACGGCCATGCCGTCGAAACGCCCGGAGTTCACCATCTCGCCGTCGCCCGCGTACGCCTCGGAGAGCGGCGTATCCGCGCCGTCACCCTCCCCCGCCACCACGCGCACGATGGGTAAGCCCATGGCCTCGGCGAAGTCGAAGTCGCGCTCGTCGTGGCCGGGTACCGCCATGATCGCTCCGGTTCCGTACTCCATGAGCACGTAGTCCGCTACCCAGATGGGAATAGGCTGTCCGGTGGCCGGATTCAGGCAAAAGCCCCCCGTGGGCACACCCGTCTTGGTCTTCTCGACTTTCTGGCGAGCCACGAGATCCTTGGCGGTCGCCTGCTCTCGATAGGCCGCCACGGCCTCCGCCTGCCCCTCATCCGTGACTTCGTCCACCAGTGGGTGCTCGGGTGAGAGCACCATGTAGGTCGCGCCGAACACCGTGTCGGGGCGTGTGGTGAAGACGTCGATCTGGGATCCGTCCACGCCGGGATCCTGCCCTCCGGCTCCGGGATCCAGTACCAAGGTCGGGGGATCCGCTTCGTCCACTTGCTCCGGAGTCAGGATCGGGAAACGCAGGATCGCCCCCTCGCTTCGACCGATCCAGTTGTGCTGTGCCTTCTTGGTGGTGTCGGACCAGTCGAGCCCCTCGAGGTTGCCGAGCAGCCGCTCGGCGTACTCCGTGATCCGGAAGAACCACTGCGCGATGCGCCGCTGTTCGACGGGTGTGTCGCATCGCTCGCAACGTCCGGAAATCACCTGTTCGTTGGCCAGGACGGTCATGCACGAGGGACACCAGTTGACCGGCGCCTCCTTGCGCACGGCCAGCCCCGCGTTGAAGAGCTGAATGAAGATCCACTGCGTCCAGCGGTAGTAGTCGGGATCCGTCGTGTCGACCGAATGGTCCCAGTCGAACATTCCGCCAATGCGCCGTAACTGCTTGGTGAAGTTGGCGACGTTCGACGGGATGAGGTCCATCGGGTGAACGCCCTGCTTCAGCGCGAAGTTCTCCGAGTGGATGCCGAACGCATCGAAGCCGATCGGCTCGAAGACCTGCTTACCGGTGAGGCGGTGGAAGCGTCCGTGAACGTCCGCGCCGGTGAACGCATAGATGTTGCCCACGTGGAGCCCCTCGGCGGAGGGGTAGGGGAACATCATCAGCTGGTAGTAGCGATTCTCAGCGGTCTGGAGGGCGTCACCAGTGAAGCCGTTGGTGCCCAGCTCCTCCCATCGGCCCTGCCACTTAGCCTCTACTTCGGACGGGTTGTAACCGCCGGTTCCGTCGCTGGTCATCTATATCCGAAAGAGGGCCGTGCGCCTGAAAAGTGGGCCACGCGGCAGAAGGCGTGAAGAAATCCACCCCGAAAAAAGTTCGCCCTAACCTACACCGGGGGTGGGGGCATCACAACGCGTCGAAGCACACGACCCCACCTGTCAGGCACGCGCGCGAAGCTCGACACGGCGGACCTTATCGCTGGGCGTCTTGGGCAGTTCGTCCAGAAACTCGATCTCGCGCGGATACTTGTACGGCGCCGTCGTGGCTTTCGCGTGCTCCTGCAGCTCGACCACGAGATCCGGGCCGGCCTCGAAGCCTTCGGCGAGCACGACGAACGCCTTCACGATTTCCGTGCGTTCAGGATCAGGCTTACCCACCACCGCCACCTCAGCCACCGCCGAATGCTCCATCAGCGCGTTCTCGACCTCGAACGGACCGATGCGGTACGCGGAACTGGTGATGACATCGTCCGCCCGGGCGACAAACCAGAAATAGCCCTCCTCATCCGTCTTGGCCAAGTCGCCCGTCAGGTACCACCCCTCTCGGTAGCACTTGGCCGTCGCTTCGGGATCGTGCCAGTACCCCTGAAAGAGCCCTACGGGGCGATCGGTGGTATCCACTCGGACCGCGATCTCACCCGTCTCGCCAGGCGGCAGGCGTCGACCATCCTGATCGATCACGGCCAGATCGATCCCCGGAGGAGGCAGCCCCATCGACCCGGGCTTCACGGGCAGGTCGGGGATGCTACAGCACAAGAGAACCGTCTCGGACTGTCCGTAGCCCTCTCGGATGGTGAGATCCGTGATCTCGCGCCACCTGCTCAGCACTTTGATGTTCAAGGGCTCCCCGGCGGCAAGGCATTGGCGTAGGGCGGCGGGTCGAAACCCGGTGAGATCCTGCTGGATCAGCATGCGATAGACCGTCGGGGCCGCGCACAGAGAGGTGATGGGATAACGGGTCAGCACCTCGAGCGCTTCCGCAGGACGGAACTTCCCGGGTTGGTCCCGGACGAACACCGTCGCACCCCGGATCCAGGGTCCGAAGAACCCGGCGTACGCTGTCTTCGCCCAACCCGGGTCCGAGATATTCCAGTGGACGTCACCCGGTTCGAGGAATAGCCAGAAGTCCGCCGTCAAGGTGTGCCCGAGGCCGTAACTGGCGTGGCTGTGCAGCACCATCTTTGGCGGGCCGGTCGTCCCCGACGTGAAGTAGATCAGGGCCTGTCCGTCGCTGCGCGTGCGGAGCGGTTCGAAGCTCTCACTGGCGGCACCGACAAGATCGTCATAGGAGATCCACGACGGTCGCACGTCGCCCCCGACTTGTATCTTCACCCGAAGCCCCGGCAGGTCGGAGGCCACCTGATCGATCTTCTCCGCGCCTGATGCGTCGGCGATCACGCCGTCGATCTCGGCCGCCTCGACTCGGAAGGCGACGTCCTTCTCGGTCAGCAGCGTGGTCGTGGGAATCGCGATCATGTCGGCCTTGGTCAGGCCCACCATCGACTCCCACCAGGGGGCGATGCTTGGGAGGCTCAGCATCACCTGGTCGCCGCGCTCCAGCCCCACCTGCGTCATCGCGTTTGCGACCTGATTGGAGCGGGCGGACATCTGGGAGAACGTCGACTTCCCTTCCTCCCCGTCCGCCCCCAGCCACCACAGCGCAAGGCCCTCTGGCCGCTCGGACGCCCAACGATCGATGACGTCGTGTCCGAAGTTGAAGTGTTCGGGACAATCGAGCCGATAGGTGTCACGGACCCGCCGATACTCGGCGAGCGACTGCAACGCCGGACGACCCACTACATCTGCCGCTGAAACGCGATGGCCTCGTCGACTCTGGCCCGCGCCAGGTGCAGGGCTGCACGGCGCGGCTCAATGGCCTCGGAACGAGCGCGCTCCAGCACCTCCCGTGTGTTCCGGCTGAGCTTCTCGGCAATATCCTCCATCGCACGGGACTCGTTGCCTCCGTGGAATTCCACCGAACCGCAGATGACCCCCCCTGCGTTGCAGATGAAGTCGGGAACGCTCAAGACGCCCCTCTCGTGGAGCCGGGTCTCGGCTTCGGGCGTCGCGGGTATGTTCGCCCCCTGCAGAATCAGCTTGGCGTCGATCTGCTCGACGTTGTCCGCATGGATGCAGTCGGGTCGCGCCGCAGGGATGAGGATGTCGCAGGACACGGCGAAGAGATCCGTGGTCGGGATCTTCCGTCCCCCTTCGTATCCCGTGACGCTTCCGGTCTCGTCCTTGGCCGCGGCGAGTCGGGCGACGTCGATCCCACCGGGGTCGTGCACCGCCCCCGTCGAGTCGCTCACTGCGACGACTGTCACGCCTTTCTCCGCCAGGAAGCTCGCGGCCGCTCGACCGACACTGCCGAACCCCTCGATGGCCATCGTAGCTCCGGACAACTCCACGTCGCAGAACTCCACGGCGACCTCGGCGCAGACCGTCAGCCCGAATCCGGTCACGCCTATTTCGTCCAGGGGAATCCCGCCCAGGACGCGCGGCAAGCCGGCGGATCTTCCTATCTCGTCTCGAATCCAGGCCATGCACGACTCGTCCGTACCCATATCGGGCCCCGGGATGTATTCCGTGAGATCGCGAATCGCCTGCGCGAAGGCGCGTATGAGCCGCTCCTTATCGACCTCCTTGGGCTCGGCGATGATCCCGGCTTTCCCCCCACCGTGCGGCAGGCCGGCGCCCGCATTCTTGAAGGTCATGGCACGGGCCAGCCTGAAGACCTCTTCTGCCGTGACGTCAGGCGCCATGCGCACGCCGCCCAGGGACGCACCGCAGGCGACGTTGTCGACCACGACGATGCCTCGTAACCCGACCGAGGGCTCGTAGATATGGACGACCTTGTGAGGGCCAAGCTCGTCGCAGAAGTGCTCGTAATCGAAGGGGGATGAAGTCATGGTTCGTGGTTTGCGGCACCCGGGCCGCGGAGGGGAAGATTGGGGGACGGACTGAAAGTCAGGCGTTCCACGTAGGGGGGCAAGCTTCCTGATGGCGGCTCACGGCGGAGCCTCGAGCAGCTGGGCCCCCAGCCGCCCCGCCCGCCCCTGACCGCTACCAGGGCGGACCCGCGACGACGAAGTTCTGCCGACGGCGTCGAGCGCGTCCCTCCCTCAGCAGCAGCTTGCCCGTCATGGTGGACGGGTTACGGTGCCCCGTCCCGAGTATGTCGCTCGCCTCGGCCAGTGTGAGCGGCAGGAGGTCCTCGGCCGCGATCGACTCTTCCTCGGCTTCGGAAGGCTGATCGCCGAACCCCTCGTCCTGCCCGAAGGGTGACGGGCCCTCGATGATCTGGATCTCGCCGAGGTCGGGTGCCCCGTTCGGCTCGTCTATGTTTCCGACGTCGAAATCGGGCGAAGCCTCCACGATGAGAATCCGGGCGAACGCGAGATTCCAGCCCGCATCGGGGTGACTCGGATCGATGCGCAGCGCGGCCTTGTTCTCTTCGACCGCTTGGGTCGCGTGGTAGATGATCGAGTCGTTGCTCTGTGACAACAGCGCCTCGATGAGGCGCCACAGCCCCAGGTTGTAGTGGGCGCCGACGCGCACCCGCTCGTTGTCCGACTCCTTTGCGGTGGTGAGCTCCAGGGCGGCCTCGGGGCTCCCCATTCGCAGCAGCGTGGTCCCGAGGTTGTAGTGGAGCCGCTCGGCGGTCGCGTCCTCCGCGGCCCTGTCGACATAGATCTCGGCGGCCTCCTCGAGCCGGTCGGCGCGGTGGAGCCGATTGGCGCGTGACTCGCTCGCACGCTCCGCCCTGACCGTGAGCGCGATGCCGACGACGGAGAGGCCGACCAGGAGCAGCGCCCGCCACCCGCTTCCGAAGACCGAGTCGGTCATGCGGCCCTGGCCTTTTCGTCGTGGCCGCGGACGGCATCCGGCCCGTCGGACCTTTGCTTGGTGCCGCCTCCGATGACTCCCCGGCGGGCGTCGACGACGCCCTCCCACAGCAGGAGCGGGATCGCCAAGAGCGCGAAGAGCGCGGTCGTGTCGAACGGCTCGGCCGGACCCTCCCGTGAGTCGCCACTCAGGTCGCGCAAGTTCTCGACGAGGGCGTCGAGTCCCGCGTCCTCCGTGATGTCCTCGTAGCGACCCTGGCCGGCCTCGGCCATCGCGCTCAGGAGGTCCACGTTCTGGCTCGTGCGCACGGCTCTGCCGACTGGGTCGAGAACGGGCTCCCCTGCGATCGAGATCGGCGATCCCTCCTCCGAGCCCAGCCCGGCGACCCAGATCTCGAAGCCACGGGCGGCTGCGTCCGCGGCCCCGCGCACGAGCACGTCCTCGTCCTCGAACACGTCGCCGTCGGAGATGACCAGGATGGCTTGACGCCCATCCTCCGACGGCCGGGTCTCCAGGGTGCTCCCGGCGAGCTCCAGCGCGCTCCCGAGCGAGTTGCCCCAGTCCCCCTCCTGGACCACCTCGGGCTGCAGAGAGTCGACGAAGTAGCGGATCACCTCAGGGTCGTCGGTGGGAGGCACGAGCACGTACGGCCACCCGGCGAAGACGACGAGGGTGAAGCGGACGGAGGGCAGCTCCTCCGTGAGGCGATCTATCGCCTCCCGCGCACGCTCGATCCGACTTTCCGTTTCACCCGCGGCGTTCATCGACAGCGACAGGTCGACCGCGATGGCGACGTCGAGCGGAGTCACCGGATCGGGGGGCTCCGGGTCCCAAAGTACCGGGCCGGCGGCGGCCAGGCCGAGGAGGGCCCCCGCGCCGACGAGACAGAGGAACCGCTGTGTGGGAAAACGTCCGGGGCTCGTCGGCAACAAGCGGCGAAGGGCGGTCAGCTCAAAGGCGGTCGCCAACCTCCTCAGGCGACGCCAATGTGCTCCCACCGCAAACGCGAAGAGGATCGCCGCCAGCGGAGCCAGCGCGAGGAGCTCGGGACGCTCGAAGATCACGGGAGCACCCCCCAGCGTGACCCGCGCAGCGCCGCCCCCAGCAGCAGCACGGGCAACGACGCCAGCAGGAACCAGAGCCCGATCGGGGTGGCCTCCGTCCGCTCGACGATCTCCTCCGAGGGGGCGGCCAGGCGGTCGATCTCCTCGTAGATCTCCTCCAGGGCGTCGACGTCGGTCGCGCGGAAGTAGCGGCCGTCCGTAACGAAGGCGGCCTGTGTGAGGACCGTCTCCATCTCGACGAGCTGGTCCCTCAGCATGTAATCGGTGCCGATCGCGATCGGGAAGATGCGGACGCCGAACGCCGCCGCGGCCCGCGCGGCCCGCGACGGCGCGAGACCCTCGCCGTTGTGGGCGCCGTCGGTCAGGAGGATGAGCATCTTCGAGCTGTGGGGCGCGTCGCGGAGAACCCCGGCCCCGGCCGCGATGGCGGCCGCGATGTCGGTTCCGTCGAGAAGGAGCCGGGAATCCAGGTCTTCGATCGCGGCGCGCACGACGTAGTGATCGTGCGTCAGGGGCACGCGGGTCAGCGCCTCGCCGCCGAAGGAGACGACGCCGACGTCGTCCGTGCGGCCCTCGAGGAAGTCGAGACTGGTCTGCTTGGCGGCCTGCATCCTCGATGCGCGCCGCGACAAGTCGCGCGCGCCCATCGAAGTCGACAGGTCGATCGCGATGGCGATGCCTACGCCCTCGGCTACCGGTTCTTCGAACGTCTCGATGATCTGTGGCTGCGCGAGCCCGAGAATGACGGCCGTGACGCCGACCCCACGCAGGAGAAGGGGCGCGAGCTCGAGGCCTCGCCCGATCCACGCCCGCAGCGAGACACGTCTCGCCTCGGTCCCGCGCGCGACGAGCATGGCCCCACTCCCTTTCGGGGTGACCCACCACACCCAGACCGGGACGGCCGCTAGGAGGATCAGCCAAGCGGGCTGGGCGAACGCGAAGCTCACGAACGGACCTCCCCTCTGCCGACCAGCCAAGCCCGGAGCACCGTCAGGTGTTCGGCCGTGGGCTCGGCGTGGGGCCGCAGCTGCCCGAACTTCACGGCCTCCGCGGTTCGCATCTCGGCTGCGAGCACCGCACCCTCGGGCGAGCGGCCCTGCAGCCTGTCCATGAGCTCCGTGCTGGTGAGCTCGGGGCCCCACTCGGGGTCGAGCCGCTCGACGTATCCGCGAAGGATGCCGCTGCTCTCCTCGTACAGC
Source organism: Gemmatimonadota bacterium (assembly GCA_039590375.1). GTDB lineage: Bacteria > Gemmatimonadota > Gemmatimonadetes > Longimicrobiales > Gaopeijiaceae > UBA822. The sequence continues at coordinate 1,171 of JBDHFN010000013.1, read as the reverse complement.
TCGTGGGCGCGCTCGGCCGCGTACGGGCCGGCAGCCAACAGCCGATCGAGCTCGGTGAGCGCCTGCTTCCTGGCCTCGTCCAGGGTGGTGGGGCCGGGCGGCGGTACCGGTGCCGGCTCGGCGCGGTCGGCCAGCCACTCCCGCGTCGTGGTGACGACTCCCCCGCCGATGACCGTCGAGAAGACGAGAACGAGCGCCATGGAGGGCCAGCTCCAACTGAAGCCGACCACATCCTCGGGCCCCCTCGGCGACATACCCGCAACGACGTCGTCCGACGAATAGACCGGCTCCACCCAGATCGTCGGAGGCGTGATGCTGCGCGTATACCGGACGCTCGGCTGGCGCTCTTCCCACACGCCGACGATGGACCCTCCCGGGATGTCCTGCCCGTCGGCTTCGTCCTCCAGCGGCATCGTGATCACATCGATGGGGGGAAGGGCGATGTCCCCCATGCCGAACGGAATCAGCGCGTACCTGAGCTCGATCGTCGCGCCGCCGTTCGGTCCGCGACGGGCCCGCCAGTCGACCGGGGTGAAGCTCTCGACGTCACCGGTGGAGGGCACGATGGGCGGGAAGTAGACCATGCGCCCACCTGGGACCGGCACCTCCACACGGAGCTCGAAGACCTCGGCCATCTCCACCGAGTCGGCGGAGAGGACTACGACCGGTTCTGGGCTCTGCGCCGCTATCGAGAGCGGTCGAAGTGCCCACACCAGCGCGACGCACCACAAAAGCCTCACCGCGACACCCGCTCCCGCTGACGGAAGAAGTGGATGAGGGCGGGCACGTAGTCCTCGGTGGTGCTCACTTCGACGGTATCCATCCGGAGGTCGCCGAAGAGCGCGGTCATCCGGTCCCGCTGTGCCGCCTTTCCTTCCGCGTAACCCCGCCGCTTGGCGGCCGATCCCGTATCGACGATGAGCCGCTCGCCCGTCTCCGGATCGACGAGCGCCAGGAGCCCCACGTTCGGAAGCACCGCGCCCCCCGGGTCGGTGAGTCGGATGGGCACCAGGTCGTGATCGCGCTTCACGAGACGGGCCGCGCGCTCGAACTCGGGGTCGGTGTCGTCGTCGAGCAGAAAGTCGCTCACGAGGAAGATCGCCGAGCGCCGGTGCAGCACTCGGGAAGCGTACTCCAGCGCGGTCGACAGGCGGGTGCCGCGACCGCTCGG
>JBDHFN010000012.1:0-47748 GCA_039590375.1 Gemmatimonadota bacterium | reverse complement strand
GTCGTATCCGCCGCTTCGTTTGATGATGATGTAGGTCCAAGCCACCGGAATCATGATGGCGAGGGCTCCAAGCAAGGAAAGGCCCTGGACGGCCAGGCCCGCCCAACCCTGAGTGCCCGGGTCCTCTTCCAGCGGGACGCCTGCGAACGTCCTCGTGATCTCATCGGTGAAGGCCCCCTCGCCGCCGGCCTCGACAATTGTCTGCGTCAGCCAGGGATACGCATACAGTAGAGCGGCCGCAGCGCCTAGAAGAACGACGTAATAGACGAGAATTCGTGTCAGCGTGCGTGCGACCCCACCCCCGCCTGGCGACCTCGCCTTGGAAGTCCCCCCGTTCTCCCGAATCTCGCTCACGGCGTGTTCCCGTCGCCGAACTCGGCAAGTAGCTGGTCGTCGAGCTCATCGGCGTACTCCCCCGTCCAGAGGATGAGATCGATGAGCTCGCCCGGGTCCAGGTCCGCGACGGGTCGCCCAGCGGTGAGGAAGACCATGCCGTCGGCGTCTATGGAAAGCGCCGCTCGGCCCAGAGAAGCATGGTTCAACTCGAGAAGCCGTTCATAGAACGGGGCACCCGCGGCCTCGGGAGCCCGCATGATCGAGAGGCGGACCACGACGAGGCTTTCGGGATGCTCAGGGTCCTTCACGACGCTCACGAAACCGGTCGCCGAGCCCCGCTCGATCGGCTCCTCGAAGCCGGCGGCAAGAGTCCCGTCCTCCAGACCATCCAGAATGCGGTCGACCAGCTCCATCAACGACATGATCTTGGGCATGACGCAACTTCGATCCTGCCCGGGTGCGTGGCAAGCAGCGAGCCTGCGCTACATCTCCTCCCACCAGGTGCTGCCGACCGCCTCGAAGTGGCTCAAGCGCTTGCCCGCATCGAAGGCGAAGCAGCGATCGTAATCGATGTGAGTGCCGTCGTCGAGCGTGGTGCCGGTCCCGCTGCCGTCCAGGCCACCCACGACCAGCCCGTCGATCCTGTAGTTGTTAGGGGTGGTGACGATGTGGCCGGCGAGCAGAATGCCATTCCACTGGAATCCGGCGCCCCCGGTGAAATTCCCAGTGACGATCAATACGCCCTGACCGCAAGGAGAGCCCGGGGTGGTCAGGTTTCCGTTGAAACGGGTCACGGTGAACGAATCCGCAGGTAGAGCGCAGGACGGCCACGTATCCTCGTAATCGACCGGGAAGTCGGGGTCGCTGAGAACGGCCCAGTCGATGCCGATTGCGTCGAGTGCCGCCGCTGCCCCGAGGGTCACCACCTCGGGGTTTGGTCCATCGATCGGATCTCCACTATCGATGGTCAACGAGCCGGAGCCCATGATCACCGCCGTGATATCCACCGAGGTCTGCACACAAGCGCCGGAGGCCGCATCGTCGTTGCCGTCTATATGGGCATTATCCTCCACGTAAACATCTCCCGTCACTTGAGTCAGCATCGCCACATGGTTCAGCGCGACTTCCCGCTTGACGGCGTACTGATAGACGGTCCGCCGAGCCGCCGAGCCCCTGAAGGTCGGGTCGGTGTACACACCCTGGGATCCGAGCAGGTAGAGCGTCTCGAAGTCGTCGATCTCCGACACCAGCCGCGCGGTGACCACGGCGTCCCCACCCGCTATGGAGTATGTGACGGTGTCTTCGTGGACGCCGATCTGCTTCCCGATGTAAGCCCGCAGGCCGGCCCGCGCGATGGAGAGCGCGGTCTGCGTCTCCTTGGCGTGGACGGACAGGAGCGCCTCACCGAACACGACCTGATAGCCGGCAGCACCCGCCACCCCGATGCCGAAGAGGAGGAGGACCACCAGCGCGAGCACGAACCCGCCTCTGGGGTCGTCGACGACCTCGATCGCGCTACTGGCGCCGGCGCGGGGGCTCAATTCTTGTTCCTCAAGGGAATGCCCACGGTCCACTCGTAGGAGTAGGACTCGATGCCCCCGATCGAGTCGGTGGCGATGCCCGAGGCGACCACACGAATGTTTTCAATATTGGCCACCGATGCACCCGCGATCGAGTTCTGGTATACGCCGCTCGGCAGCCTGTACTGGAACTTCGTGTCCGGCGTGATGCCGGTCGCAAGCTCCCGAAGCGTGTCTCCCGTAACACCACGGTAGACCCCCAGCGTGATGGGATGGAGCTGGGATTGATCGACCTTGAACTCGACCTCGCGGTAGATCATGATGACCTCACCGAGCGTGGTGCCCCCGCCGATCAGGAGCCTCCCGAAGTCCGCGATGGCGCCCACCGTGTCGGCCGCGTTGCTGGTCAGGCACGCGTCGGCGTCGGCCGCGCCCGAAGACACGAGCAGATTGGTCCAAGTGTCCGGAGTGTACGTCCAGTTGCCGCCGGCATCCTGCCTCGCGTAGCCGGCCACCTCGGGCCCATAGATCCCGGAGAGGCCCGGCATATACACGCGACCGTGCGTGAGTTCGTCGAAGCAAACGCCCCCCATCGCGATCGGAAGGCGCACCACGAAGCGCCGGCTCTGGGCCGTGGTGACTCCGCCACCCGCAACACCCCGAACTTCGGACGCGATCAGGTCCGTCACCACGCGGAGATTCTCCTGAACGCGCGTCCGTTGAACGACGGTGCGGTAGAAGTTGTTCTGCGTAAGGAAGACGGAAGCCACCAAAGCCACGAGGACCGAGGAGAGGGTAAGAGCCACGATCGCTTCGAGAAGGGTGAATCCGGCCTTGTGGCTCCCTACCAGGGGCGATCCACGAAGGCGGCACCGCTGAAGGACGGCCCCGAGCCACTCACCGGGGTGCCCGTCAGCTCCACGTGTAGGAGGAGGGCCGTCGAGTCGCTCACCGTCACCGACCAGTCGTAGGTCTCTCCCCGAATCGCAGAGGAGTACGTGGTCGTACCGACGGTCAACGCCGCGTAATCGACCAGCTCCAGGCTGTCCAACCGCTCCTGTCCCACGACCGCGAGCTCGGACCGCAGAGCCGCCCTCTCCATCTGAACAGACAGGGTGCCAGCCAGCCCCACGACCATCAGAACTCCCATGGAGAAGATTACGAGGGCGCCGATCACTTCGATCAGCGTGAACCCATCCGCCGGTGAGCGTGAAGCCTTGTGACGTCCTGTACTCAACGCAAGTCGATCCTTGAGGCTCCCATGACGTTGAAGAATACATCATATATTGTCACCCCAGCGGTGAAGCTGGCCGTCCCTACCGGAGTGGCCGAGCCACTCAGGTCACCCACGCCCCGAGCGTCGAAGGCCAAACTGTCTCCGGTCAATTGAAGATTCAAAGAGTCGAGCGGAATTTCGTCGTCCCGGCCAAACTCTCTCTCTACGAGCGTATCGCCCGACTCCATCCTGATGAGGTAGCTCCCCGCAGCCTCATTAAAATCCACGATAACGACCTCCCTGCCCCGCACGGCACTGGTCCGAGCAAGACTCAGGTCCATCGCAAAAACTTGAGCAGCCCTCTGGGCTGCTGTTCGAGATTGGTACCCCCCAAACATACTGATGGCCAACGTCAGCGTGATCGTGTAGAGAATGAGCGTGACGAGCATCTCGACCACCGTAAACCCGGATCGGGTCGATAAATCCTCGACCTCCGCCACGACATCGCCGCAGATACGCCTCATGTGATTGACCGCTAACGCTCCTCCCGGTGCCAATGCCCTGATCTAAAGATCAGTAACCAACAGCCGTGGCTCAACCATTTCGTAATCCCGTTGCACGGACGGATAGAGATCGCTTCGTACAGACGGACCCTATCATTCTGACGATGGCGGGGCCTCGGGGCCACCCATGGCCGCACGCGTGATCTCACGCACAGCCACGGCAAGCCCTGAAATCGAGACACCCTCTTCGGCCCGGATCTCATCCATGAGGTCACGGAAACGAGCGAAGTCACGCGTACTCGTGTCGATCCCCCCGTCTTCCCCCGGCGATTCCAGCGCCCGCCGCGTCAGACTATGGTGGGCACGGCTCAGATCCTCCGCCAAGGACTGGGCGGCCCGATGCTCCCACCTGTCGTCCCCCGCCGACCCCAGGATCGCCTGCCGTAGCCACGGTATATGGAAGAGTTCAGCCACTCGGAAGTAGGCACGCCCCGCAACCAGAGGTTTCGCACCCGTTTCGTGGGCCACCCGCAGGATCTCGAGAAGCTGATCGAGAAATCGAAGCGTGATGAGATTCTTCGCAAGATCCGGCTCCGCGCCGTGACGCTCGATCTCGGCCATCCTTCGCTCGAATACGACTCGGTCGTCCCCGGTAACGAATTCTGCAAAGTCGGCCCGCAAGCTCTCGAGTCCCTCTCGATGTCGGTCGATGATCGCGGTCGTGTCCCGGTTCAGCTCCACGTTGAGAAGAAGCCAGCGCGCGGTGCGTTCCATCACCCGAGCGAGTCCCAATAGCCAGCGATAGGCCACCCCGGACGACAGCTGATCGCCCGCACTGTGGACTCGTCGCACCAGCGCCGTGTGATCGGAAAGTCTTGCGGCGACCAACCAAGCTTCAGCGACTTCGGCGGGGGTGCGCCCCGTATCTCGCGCCACGCGATTCACGAAGGTGGCGCCCATGAGATCGACGAGGTCGTTCGTCAGTTGGCAGGCGATGATCTGGCGGCGCAGCCTGTGTCGCGCGAGGCCTTCTTCGCCCGCAGCCTCCAGAGCCGCGGCTGGGAAGTAGCTCCGCAGGTACTCTTCGGCGGCGGGATCGTCCGGGAGGTCGCTCCTCAGCAAAGCACGCATCAGATTGAGCTTGGCGTACGCCAATAGCACGCAGAGCTCAGGGCGTACAAGCGACTTACCCCGCTCTTCGATCCGCGCACCCAGCACCTCCCACGTGGGCAGATTCTCGGCCACCCGGTCGAGGCCTCCTGTCTTTTCCAGGGAGGAAATGGCGTCCCGAAAATCATCCAGCGAGTCCTTGGTTCGGAGTTCATCCAAGGATATCGCACGGCTCTGGGCCTCGTTGTCCGCCACCACGAGCGCAGCAACCGGGTCAGTCAATTCCTCCAGAAGGCGATTGCGGTGCTCCTCATCCATGCTCCCCGATCTGACCGAGTGCCCTAGAAGGATCTTCAGGTTCACCTCGCGGTCGGAGAGGTCCACCCCCCCGGAGTTGTCCAGGGCGTCCGTATTGATCCGGCCACCCCTCAACGCGAAGTCGATACGCGCGCGCTGCGTGAAGCCGAGGTTGCCGCCCTCCCCCACCACTCGACACCGCAGCTCATCGGAGTTGACCCGAACCGCGTCGTTGGGGGGATCACCGGCGTCGGCGTGCGACTCGTCCGGCGTCTTCACGTAGGTGCCGATCCCTCCGTTCCAGAGGAGCTCGGCCGGAGCACTCAGCACCACCCTGATCAGCGACTCCCCGTCCAGCGCTTCGGAATCGTCCGCGACACCCAGAGCGACCTTGGCCTCGGGCGTGAGATCCACCTGCTTGGCACCCCGCGGCACGATCATCCCACCCTCGCTCAAGCGACTCCGATCATAGTCGTCCCAGCTCGAGGACCCGAGACGAAAGAGCCTCTCCCGCTCGAGGAAGGAGATCTCGGGGTCAGGAGTGGGGTCGATGAAAACGTGCCGGTGGTCGAACGCGGCGATGAGCTTGATGTGCCTGGAAAGAAGCATTCCGTTTCCGAAGACGTCACCACTCATGTCCCCGATGCCCACGACCGTGAAGGGCTCGGACTGAGTGTCCTTTCCCTCCTCACGGAAGTGGCGCTTCACACACTCCCACGCCCCACGCGCTGTGATCCCGACCGCCTTGTGGTCGTATCCCTTGGACCCTCCCGATGCGAACGCGTCCCCCAGCCAGAATCCGTACTCGGCCGCGACGGCATTGGCCACGTCGGAATAGCGAGCAGTGCCCTTGTCCGCGGCGACCACCAGGTACGGATCGGGCGGATCCCAGCACACGACGTCGTCGGGCGCCACCGTGTTGCCGTCGACGTCCAGGTTGTCGGTGACATCCAGCAGACCCCGCATCAGGGTCTCGTACTGCTCGCGGACCTCGTTGGCCATCTCCTCCACATCGTCCAGCGCCCGAAGGGTAATGAAGCCCCCCTTCGATCCGGACGGGACAATCACCGAATTCTTGACCATCTGTGTGTGGACGAGGTCGAGGATCTCCGTGCGGAAGTCGTCCCGGCGATCGCTGTAGCGAATCCCTCCACGCGCGACGCTAGCCCCACGCAGGTGAACCCCCGCCACTCTCGAGGATCGGACCCATACCTCGTACAGCAGCTTGGTGGGCACGATGTCCTTCAGTTGTCGTACGGCGATCTTGAGCGATACGTACGGCACGCCCCCCGACCGGTGTGTCGGGGTCCGTCCTCCGTGCCGGAAGAAATTCGTGCGTACAGTCGCGGCGAGGAGGGCGGACATCGCTCGAAGCGCTCGGTCATCGGCGAGAAGCGAAACCGACTGTATGAGATGCATCAGCAGAGACGTGAGATCGTCGGCGAGTTCCGTACGCCGGTCCAAGGAGCCTCCGTCGTTGCAGAACTTCGCGTCGAAGATATCGAACAGAACCCGCGCAATATTCGGGTGGGATCGCAGAGCGGTCGGAAGAGAGAGGCGACTCGGAACCACACCCAATTGGAATGCGTACGCCGCGTACGCTCTCAAGACATCCACCTCCCGCCACGAGAGTCCGGACAGAAGGACGAGGGAGTTGAGTGCGTCATTCGTGGCGTCACCACACCGCACCGCGAGAATGGCTTCGGCAAGCAGTGTCCCCTGGTCGTCCACATCCAACGGTGATCCCGTGGAGTCCTGGACCGAGAAGGAGTAGATGACGGCCGGAGTGTTCGGACCGCTGATCTCGTACGGCGTTACGGCCAGCACACGCAAGCCGGCGTTTTCCAGGATCGGCATGAAGTCGGAGAGGATGAGCCGCTCTCCGCGGAGGTAGAGCTTGAGCTCGGTGGTGGGACCATAGCCGGCATCGGCCCGTTCGGAATCGCCCCCCCGTGCGCCGACCTCATGATCGCGCGAAAGCGAGATCGACACGCCTCGATCATCCGCTCCCATTGCCTCGAGTTCGAGGATGTCCTGGACCGCCACATCGGGATCGGTCGACGCCTTGTATTCGGGGCTGAACGCTTCGCCATAACGGTCCACCAGACGCCGGGCCTCATCGGCCGGCCGCACCCTCTCGAGAGCACTCCGCACACGGTCGGACCAGGATCGGATGATCTCTCTGACCTCGGCCACGAGGTCACGGCTCTCCACGGCCGCCACCGACTCCGCGCTGGCCGCAAGATGGAAATGGAGCCGCGCCTGGTCTCCCTCACCGAGCGCCAAATGATAGTTCAGAACTTCCGCCTGAAAGCGTTTGATCAACGCTTCTTCGATGGCACGGCGGACTTCGCCGGAAAAGCGCTCCTTTGGAAGGATCACCATGGCCGAGATCCCCCGGCGAAGGGGGTCCTCGCGGAAAGTCACATGGACATCGTCCGCGAGGTACGACGTGAGCACGGTCTGAATATCCGCGGCGATCTGGTCGGCCGAAGAAAGAAAAAGCTCCTCCTTCGGCATGGAGCTGAAGATCGTGTTGACTTCCTTGTAGTCGTGCGACCCCTCCTGGGCACCCAAGCTCTCCAGGATCACCTGGAGTTTGCGCCGGAGGATGGGGATCTTGTTGGCGTCCTCTCCGAAGGCCCTGGACGTGAAGAGACCGATGAAGCGGTGTTCCCCCGAGACCTCGCCATCGCTGGAGAGCTTCTTGATGCCGATGTAGTCCATCCGGGCCAATCGGTGTACGGTCGAGGACTCGTTGGTCTTGGTGATGGCCAGGTGGGGGCCCCCAGTCACCAGGGCCCGGGTGCCCGGGTCGGTCTCGCTGACCAGAACCGGCTCGGCGAATGACGATTCACCCTCGTTTCGGAGCACGCCGAGGCCCGACCCGGGCTTCACGACGATCGCGGGACCGGCATCGAGCTGGACGATGTCATATTCGCGATAACCCAAAAACACGAACGCGCCGTCGCGCATCCAGCGCAGAAACGCCTGCACCTCCTCCAACTCCTCATGCAGGTCGGGCAGCAACCCTATGCTTTCGGCGAGCATGACCACGGTGCTATTCACCGCATCGATCATGGGCTGGAAGTCGTCCGTGACTCGGATCACATCTTGGAGGCGCCGGCTCGCCTCGCTCCGGAGGGACTCCAGAGCACCGGCATCCATGATCCGCGAAACCTCGCAGTGGACGAAGGCCTCGTTGCCCTCCCCGTTGCTGGAGGACCGCAGGTTGACGATATCGCCGATCGCATTCCTCTCGATGTACATCACCGGGTATATGAGATGATCGATCGACAAGCCTTGCTGGTGCAGGAACTCACGCAGGGAATCGATGATGAAGGGCCGCTCGGAAATGTTGGTCCTCAAAACGGTGACCGGCGCGTACCAACCCTCACCTTCCACCTCGGGATTGAAGACCTCCACGTCGCCATGGTCCGGCCGGCAACCCTGCAAGAACCGCCACGCGCCCAGGACGATGTGGGCGTGGGTGTCAGCGCTTCGTGTTTGAAGAAATTCCTTCGTGGCCTTGGAAAGGAAGACTTCGGCGAACGCGACCACGGACTCCGCCTCGGTCGGATCGACTTGCCGCTCGAGTTGGCGGCACACGGCGTCGATCGTCGGAAACTCTTGGCGGATGCGGCGAACGGCCGCACCGGAGGGCTTGCTCATGGGTACGCTGGTCTGAGCTGGTTCGCTTTGGGACCGCGATCAACGGAGGAAAGAGGGTTCCTGCACTGTGCATCTGAAAGATAGAGACGGGTGACTGGCCCATTCAACCCTGATCGGTGTAGACTCGACCTGTTCAGCCCTGGCCGACGCACACCCGGATCTTCTAGCTTTCAGCGCCGATCCTCGCTTCACCGTTCTAGGTAATTGATGCGCTTTCTTCATGCGGCCGACGTACATCTGGATTCTCCCTGCTCGAGCCGGTCGGAGACGGTCCGCCAACGACTGAGAGACGCGTCCCGTCTGGCCTTTCAGCGGCTGGTCGATCTGTCACTCAGCGAGCGTGTCGATGCCGTCCTGATCGCGGGCGATCTCTTCGACGACGAACGCCTCTCATTTCAGACCGAACGCTTCCTGCTCGAGCAATTACATCGCCTGGACAGCGAGGGTATTCCCGTCGTTTACGCCACGGGAAACCATGATCCGGGGCGAGAGGGACTGCGCTCCCTCGAATTGCCCTGGCCGGACAACGTGACCGTCGCTCGAGACAGGGCGCCGGTGCGCATTGCCATCGAGGGCCCCAACAATGAGTCCGGGACTCCAGAGCCCCGAGGGGTAGTGACGGCGGCCGGCCACGAATCCGCGGCAGAGACGGGAGATCTTTCTGCGGTCTTCCCCACCCCCGGGGGCCGCCTCGCCGAGATCGCGGTGCTCCACACCCAGGTCGTGGACTCGCCGGGCTCGGCGGCGCACCAGAGCTACGCTCCGTCCCAACTCGACGCCCTCCGGACCTCCGGCCACGACTACTGGGCGCTCGGGCACGTCCATAAGCGCTCGGTCCTGTGTGACCACCCGGGTATCCACTACCCGGGCAACCTGCAGGGGAGGACGCACGGAGAACGGGGCGCGAAGGGTTGTCTGCTCGTCGATGTGCAACCGGGACGGCCACCCGACGTGGAGTTCAAGAAGCTGGCGCCAATTCAGTGGGAGGACCTCGACGTACACGACTCGTCCGACGCGAAGACGCTCGACGCCTTGCTCGAAATGATCGCGGAGGGGTGGGACGACGTGACCGGGGGCGAGACCGAGACCGAGTGGATCGGCCGAATTCGCATCTCGGGCGCGACCCCTCTGTGGCGTGAGTTGTCCCAGGACGACGACCAGAACCATCTCAGCGATGAACTCGCGTACCGCCTCGGGCTGTTGGATCTGACACTCGAGTTCGGGAGTCTCTACCCGGTGGTGCGGCCCGACGAGCACCGCGCGCGCGAGGACGTTCTGGGTCAGACGCTTCGGCTGGTGCGGGACGTCTCTTCCGGCCAGGCCAGCCTCTCGGGTCTCTCCCCCGGGCAACTCATAGGACTCGACGAGCCCGAACGGTTCGACGAGTACGTCCGGGAGCTCCTCGGCGACGCTGATGCGGAGATCCTCGCCAGAATGCGCAAGCGCGTAGCCGAGGGCCGATGAAGCTCGAACGGATTCAGGCCCGGGCATTCGGACATTTCGAGAATTTCGACTCGGGTGCCGCTCAGCTTGGCGACCTCAACGTAGTCGTGGGACCCAACGAGTCGGGGAAGACGACGTTCTTCCATCTCCTGCACTCGATCATCTTCGGCCTCTATCCGGCCGCCAAGGACCAGCACCCGTATACGCCCTGGAGCGGCCGCGACCTCGACGTGGAGGCGGCGGTGCGGCTCGACAACGGGGAGGAATGGGCCATCCAGAGGAAACTGGGCGGGTCTCCTACGGCGCGCCTGACGCGAAACGGCAGCGTCGAAAACCTCCGTAACCAAACGCTGGCGTGCGCGAACCACGTAACGCGGGACGTCTTCCGTCAAGTGTTCGCGTTGACGCTGGCGGAAGTCGCCTCGCTCGAGTCCCAGACCTGGAGCGAGATCCAGGACCGGCTCATCGGCGGCATGGGAGCCCGCGACCTGGTACCGGCTCGTTCGGTGGCCGAGGCCCTGGAGACGGAGGCCCAACGCCTGTGGCGCTCGACCCGCCGTGGAACACAAGAGATCCGCGTCCTGCGTGAACGGATTCGCAACGCCAAGGCGGCTCGTAGTGAGGCCCTGGAAGCCGATCGCATCCTTCGGGAATCCATGCGGGAGTTGGAGCAGGCGGAAGAGGCGCTCAGGGCGACGCGCGTCGAGAGAGAGCGGCAGCGCCTCCTGATCGAACGGATCACCCAGCTTCTCCCCATCCGAGAGCGGCTGGATCAGGTCGCGAGGCTCGAGGCGGAGGCCGGACCCCCGGGTACGCTCGACGGCCTCCCCGCCGATCCCTCGGCGGAGCGGCACCGCCTCGTCACCGACATCGCCACATTGCAGGACCACATCAAGAAGACACAGGTCGAGGCGGAGGAGCCTCAGGCACGGGCGGAGTCGTTTTCGTCCGACCAACAAGCGCTTCTGGATGCACACCGTGAAATCGAGGAGATCCACGCTGCCGTGGCCGCGGCCGGACCCGTGAGCGCACGGCTCAGCACGCTCGAGCACGAGATCCGGGATCGACAGCGCCGAATCACGTCGGACAGCTCGAGGATCTTCGAACGCGCGCTCACCCCTCAGGAGGAAGCCGCCCTGCGGACTCTCGCCGTGCGAGATCTCCACGATCGCGTGCGGGACGCCGCCGCCGCCCGGGACAGGGTCCGCGACCATGCGGTTCACGCGACGCTGGGAGGGGCACTGCCGCAGCCATCCCCACGCGCTCTCGGCGTCGGCCTCGTCGCCGGCGTGGCGGCGGCCGTACTGCTGCTCGCGAGCCCCCCTTGGGCCAGAGGGCTCGGTGTCGTGCTCGCGCTGGCGGCGAGCATCGCCTTGGCCCGTTGGTGGACCCTCCGTCAGGCCCATCGCGACGGTGCCGCCGGAAAGGATGCCGGGCCCGATGCCGGTGCCAGGCTGACGCGGCAGGCCGAAGAGGCGACCGCGGTCGTTCGCGACTTCTGCTCCGGTCTGCCCCTTCGCTCGGACGTTCTGGCTGAAGCCGGGTCTGAATTCGTAACGACGCTCACGCGGCTTCAGGAATTGCTGGAGGAGTTCGATACGCGAGCCGTGGAGATGGACGAAGCGAAGGCCACCCTCGAGAGGATCGATGAGCGGCTGACCGAGCTCGGTCACCGCCTTGAAGTCGAGCTCCCGCCGACAAGGGAGGCCGCAATCCATGTTCTCCAGACTCGGCTCCGTGAGGCTGAGCGGGCGCAGGAGGCGTCGAGCGGAGCCAGTGCCGAGCTCGCACGCCTGACCCACCGCGAGGCCGAGTTCGAAGAGGAGTTGGCCAGCCGGACGCAGACCCTCCAGACGTTGGACCAACAGCTCCGCGCCCTGGGCGGTGAGGATGTCGAGGCCAATCTCGGAATTGCGGTGCGAATGCGACGAGCGGGTGAGAAGGCGACGGAGCTCCGTGCCGATCTCGAGCAGTCCCACCCCAACCTCGGCGACCTGATCGATCGTCTGGCGGAACTCGATGACCTCGAAGAGGACCAGGCGGGGGACGACACCTTGGCCGAGGCCAAGATCAGCGTCGAGGAGCTGTCGGACCGGATCGAAACGCTGGCCGGGCAGGTCCGTGACCTCCGGAACACGTACGACAGGGCAGCGGAGCGGGCGACGGCGGATCAGATCGACGGGGAGATCGACGCGCTCGAGAGCGAGGTGCGGCGCCTGGAGCGCGAGCACGACCGCAAGATCGTTCTCGCCCATGCCGTGCGCGAGGCGGACCATCGCTTTCGGGAGGACCACCAGCCGGACGTCGTTCGTCGTGCCTCCAGCTACCTCGCCAGTATTACCGACAACCGGTACGACCGGATCATGGTCGGCGACTCCGGTGAATTCTACGTCCGACGGTCGTGCGATGGTGCAGCGCTTGCCGCGGGGGCTGGGGGAGCTACGGGGCCTCCGGGGGTTAGGGAGCCTACAGAGGTTACAGAGGGCACGGGGGTTACAGAGGGCACGGGGGTTGCGGGGTTTACCGGGGCCGCCGGGACCGCGAGGACTACGGTGGCTGCGGACGACCTCTCCACGGGGGCCAGGGAGCAACTGTATCTAGCCATGCGGCTCGCGATCATGAGCCACCTCGACCACGACCGCGAGCGCCTTCCGGTGTTCATCGATGAGGCTCTCGTGAATTGGGACGGAGCGCGACGGGGGCGGGGCTTTCAACTGCTGCTCGAGCTCTCTCGGACGAGGCAGGTCTTTGTCATGACGTGTCACGAGCCGTGGGCGGAGGAATTGGCGGGCGTGGGAGCCAACCGGGTCGGCCTCACATGACGTCGGCGCCCGAGTCCGGCGGATACACCCTTCCACTGCACATCGAGGAGTACGGCGAAGGGGACCGGCAGATCATGCTGCTCCACGGCTTCGGGGCCACCTCGTACACGTGGCGAAGCTGGATCGGGACGTTGGCCAAGGATCACCGGGTGTGGTCCATGGAGCTGAAGGGCCACGGCTCGGCTCCCGCGCCACCCGACGACCTCTACTCGATCCACGATCATGCCGACCTCGTGCACCGGCTGATCGTGCAAAAGGACCTACGGCGACTGACGCTGGTGGGTCATTCAATGGGTGGAGGCGTGGCGCTGCTCGTGGCGCTTCGGCTCCTCGAGGAGGAGCGTCTGGAGCGGCTGGTTCTGGTGTCGAGCGCAGCCTACCCACAACGCCTTCCCCCATTCATCGCCCTGGCCGGACGGGGTCGCCTGTCCGAGTGGGGGCTCCGGTTCTTCCCCAAGCGCTTTCTCATTCGTTGGGTCCTGCGCTCGATCGTCTTCGACCCCGAGCGCATCACCGACGCTCAAGTCGAGGCCTACGCAGAACCCCTCTTCAGCCCGGCCCACCGCACGGCACTCATCAAGACGGCTGTGCGAATCATACCCCCCGATTTCGAGGAAATTACGCGGCGCATTCCAGAGATCGACCTGCCGACGTTGCTTCTCTGGGGAAAGCACGACTGGGTGGTCCCCCTGGACATCGCGGAGCGGCTGGCCGGGGCCCTTCCAAACGCGCAACTCGAAGTCATGGAGGAATGCGGGCATGTGCCTCCGGAGGAGTTGCCGAAGGAGTCGCTGGAAATCGTCCTGGAGTTCCTCAGGGACGGGGCGGACGGCTCGGAGCCTCAAACCCCGGACACGTCAGGACCGGAAGAATCGGATACTTAGGGAAGCGGGTGTCCTCGGCCGACCGGCCACAATGGTAAAAAACTGATCCTCGCCGGTTCTCGACGCGCCGAGCGAAGGTGCAGGCACCACACAGACCCACGTCCCGGCTGATTTCGCTCGCATCCTCCGGACCCTCATTCTCCCGACTCGTATCGTCCCCATTGGGATCCTCGGCACTCGCATCCTCCGGGCTCACGGCCGGATGCCCAAAAACGCCACCTGCCGCTCGGGCCGTCCTCCTCGGTGAGAGAAGAGGTTGCCCTCCCCACAGAGGGTGCATAGGTCGGAGACGGTGATGCCCTCCGGCGGCACACCGGCGGCCCTCGCTTGTTGGGCCAGCACACCTCGCACATCTACGGGGGCCGCATGCTTCGGCACTCTCACGCCCAAGGCACGGAAGACTTCGGGGCCCACTTCGTAGCACGCTCCACAGATGGCCGGGCCCAGATGCACGAGAAGGCGCTCCGGATCGGTCCCCCAACGCGTGCCAAGCAGCGTGATCCCACGGGGAAGGATGCCCGCGGCGATCCCCCGCCACCCACCGTGCAGAAGGGCCACGGCTCGCGTGTCCGCGTCGAGAAGATAGATCGGCACACAGTCGGCAACGGTGACCGCGAGTAGAACACCCGATTCGGCTGTCGCGTGGCCATCCGCCGCCCCCTCGGCCTCCCGCACACCCCTGCGGCGCCGCTCATGCACGACAATCCGGGTCTCGTGGATTTGGCGGGCGTGCACGACGGTCTCGAAGCCCGAAGCCTGGAGCAGATCCTTCCACCGCTCGGGGGCCCGTTGCGACGTCGGCTCGCCGAACAGCCGGAGATCGAACGGCTCGGGGCCGGATCCCGCGTGGCTGATTCCCGCGTAGAGCCAAGGAAATCGATCGACCCATTCCGCAACGACGTAGAGGGGAAGACCGTGTTCAGCGATCTCTTCAATCATGCGATCGAGGTCATGATAATCGAACGGGGGGGGGCGAACACGCGTGGCACCACGCGCTTCAATTGTAACGGGTCATCGGCCCGTTGGTAGCCCGTTAGCGCACGCCCTCGATTCGGAAACCCGCCACCAGGGTGCGGGGCAGGCCCGGACGCAACCCGGCCGGGCGTCGAGCCACGCTGTAAACCTGGTTCGTGAGGTTCTGCAGGCCGGCGAAGAGGGTCCCACCCCCCCCGACCCGGACCTCGCCGGACGTGTTGAAGACCACGAAGGAGTCCGTACCCTGCCCCTCCGGAATGGGGCCGGACCCCGCCTCCGTCCGCATCGCTCCGGAAGCGTTCATGGAGAGTGAGGCGCTCCAACGCGGATTTTCGTACGCGACGCTCCCGCTCACTTGGTGCTGGGGTAGATAGGGCAGGCGATCGCCGGCCTCGACTGTGCCCCAGGCCTCGTAATCAGAGACGAACCCGGAGCGAAACGACGCGTTCGTATACGTGTAGGCCAGCCGTAACGGAACGCGCGTGACCCCGGGAGCCGCCCAGGCAAGGTCGTAATCCAGCGACGCCTCGACACCGGACGCCCGTGCGCTACCGCCGTTGAACGCCAGGCCACTCCCGTCCCCGGCGGTGGCCAGGGTCGCCTGCCCCAGAATGTTGCCGTACGAGCTCAGGAAGCCAGTGGCCTCCGCCGCCAGACCAGATCCTCGCCAGCGCAGTCCCGCCTCGTAGTTCACGCTGGTCTCCGGGCGGGTGGCTTCATCCGCTCCGGGGCCCGGTGGGCCGAACCCACGGTGCACTCCTCCGAAGACGCTCAACATCCGCATCCGATAGGAGAATCCAACCCCCGGGATCCAGGCATCGATCCGGTTTACTCTGGTCTGCGTGGGCGACGTTCGGGCAGGGTCGTCGCTGGCGAAGTCCACGCGCTTGAACTCGATGCTTTCGAGCCTGACGCCCGGCGTGATGACCCATGAGCCAAGTGAAATCTCGTCTTGTAGAAACGCGGCTACGGCGGTCGCCGAGCTGACCCGATTGGACTGCGTCCCGGGCTCTCCCGAGCTCGTGAGACTCATCGAGCCATCGAGCATCTGAAAGCCGTCCTCCCACTGAAAACGGTCCTCTTCGTCCTGGTGAATCCGGGCGCCCAGCTCGAAGTCGTGCGTTCCCACGGTGAGTCCCAGAGACGACTGTACGCCCTGTCCGAAGTATTCGCGGTTGTTCGCGCGCAGCCTCAACGCGTCGGGGCCGCTGTCTCCCCCCTTCAGGATGTCGAGCGCCGGGGCATGGTCCTCCGGCGTTCCGAGGACGCTGCTTATGCTCGTACCCAACACACTCTGCAGCTTGTACCAATTGCGTGAGAAGTCATTCCGGTAGGCGGTCGTCGTGACGTCCACGTTACGACCCGCCCAGAAATGCCGGAGCTGGATCTGCGAGTGGTCCGCCTTCATGAGATCCGCTCCCGAGGCCGGGTAGCGAGCCAAGGGGTTTTGGATGAAGTCCGCATCGGTCAAACCCAGATAGGTCTCGTCGGACTCCTCGTCCGTGTAGCCTAGCTTCAGTTCCAGTTCCTGATAGGACTCCCCGAGACGATCCGAGTTGACGCGAAACTTCGCCATGTAATCGCCCACGTCGAAGCCCGTGCTCGTCCCCCGCGGCAACTCCTTGAAGCCATTCGTTCCCATGGAGTAGGCCTCCACCAGCCAACCGAAGCGCTCTTCCGACGCTCCTACCCGAGCATGGCCCTGCAGACTTCCATATTCCCCTCCCGACCCCTCGACGAACCAGGTCAAACGGTCGGGGATGCTTGCGGACACGAGATTGAGCGCCCCACCGATCGTGCGCGGCCCGTAGCGCACCTGACTCGAGCCCTTCCGGACTTCCAGCGCCTCCATCCGTCCCGCGACCGGGAAGTAGTAGGCCGACGGAGCCGAGTAGGGTGCCGGCGCGATGAGGACGCCGTCTTCCATCAGCGTGATCTTCGAACTGCGCTCGGCTCCCGTCCCTCGCAACCCGATGTTCGGACGCAGTCCGAATCCATCCTCCTCCTGAACGTTTACGCCGGGCACCTGACGGAGAAAGTCGTGCACGTTGTCGAACACGAACGCCGGGGCCTCGATGTCCTCGACCACCAACACATGGACGGCGCCGGGGGCCTCGAGCGCTCCGAGCGGGTCGCCGACCATACGGGTGCGCTTCGCCAGCACCCTCATGGGGTCGAGCCGCAGCGGCCCCGTTCCCAACTCAGCATCCACCACCAGCGCGTCGTTTCTACCGAGCGTCACGGTCTTTGTGAGCGTGGTGTACCCCAGGCGTATGAACCGCAGCGAGATCGTGCCGGATGAGATCCCGCGGAGCGTGTAACGTCCCCGCTCGTCCGTAAGCACGCCGAGGGAGGCCCCCACGACCTCCACCGTGGCACCCGAGAGTCCGGAGCCGTCGTCCTGAGCCCTGACCACGCCCTCCACCGAGGCGGATCCGGTCTGGGCCAACAGGGGGAAGGCTGGTAGAAACGCTGCAATGAGTGCGGCGAAGAGTCCGATTGGACTCAAATACGTTCGGAGCATGGCCAGTTTATCCCTCAACGGTGCCCGTTCCGCGGGGCTGTGGGTTCGTATGGGGAACAGTTATGGTTGAGAACGAGTCTCAATCGCATCTCAGACTAAGGCGTGCGACTCGACGACGCAAGAGGGCCCCAGAGGGTGGGTAAGGGGTCCCCACCGGCCTGAATGTGACTAGCTTAGACCTGGCGCCGACGCCGCACCGAGACCGATGAACGAAAAGCCCTTTGACAGTCAGAACGCCGCCTACGCGCAGGCCCTCTATGAGGAGTTCGCGCGCAACCCGGACGGCGTGCCGGAACAGTGGCGGAATTTCTTCGCACTGGGCCCAGAGGTCACGGCCGAAGCCGGCCTGATCGTCCCCGAAGGCCTGGCTGAGAACGGCCACGGAGGCGCCGGCCCGGAGGCAGGCGCGGCCTCGCCGATGGTCGCCGCTGAGCTGAGCGCTGCCCGCCAGGAGGCTCAGAGGATGGGCCGTCTTCTTCCGGTTGTCGCGCGCGCGACATCGTTCATTCAGGCCTACCGGGACCACGGACACCGGCTTTCGACCATCGATCCCTTGGGGTCGGAGCCCCCCGGGCACCCGGAACTCGATCCGTCCTTCTTCGGCACGAGCCTCGAGGAGCTGCGAGAGCTCCCCGCCTCGCTGGTGTTCGCGAACGCACGTGACGAGTCGTTGGCAGACAGACTGGAGCGCTTCCGGAAGGCCTACTGCGGGACGATCGGATACGAGTTCGAGCATCTCCAGGACCCGGACGTCGTCCGGTGGCTTCGGGATCAGGTCGAGGACGGCACGCACACGAGCGCGTTCGAACCCGGTGACCAGGTGCGCCTTCTACAGCGGCTCACCGAGGTCGAGAGCCTCGAGCAGTTTCTCCACCGCGCATACGTCGGCCAGAAGCGGTTCTCCATCGAGGGAACCGAAATGATGGTCCCGATGTTGGATCTCGCTCTCTCCGAGGCGGCCAGGGTCGGCGGGCAGCAGGTTGTTCTGGGAATGGCCCACCGTGGCCGCCTGAACGTCCTGGCCCACACCGTCGGGCTGGGATACAGGGAGATCATCCGCGAATTCGAGGGGATCGAGGCCAAGGGGGCCTTCACGGTAGAGGGAACCGGGGACGTCAAATATCATCAAGGCGCCCAGGGTGAGCGGAATCTCCCGAACGGCTCCACCGTTCGTATCACTCTCGCTCCCAATCCCAGCCACCTCGAGTTCGTGAATCCCGTGGTGACGGGCATGACCAGGGCGCTTCAGAACACGGGGTACGAACAAGACGCGACACAGGACACGGCCGCGGTGGTTCCGATTCTCATCCACGGAGACGCCGCCTTCGCCGGAGAGGGCGTGGTTGCGGAGACCCTCAATCTCGGCAGGCTGGCCGGGTACACCACAGGCGGCACGGTTCACATCATCGTCAACAATCAGCTTGGATTCACCACCCTTCCTGTCCATGGCCGGTCGACGCAGTATTCGAGCGATCTCGCGAAGGGCTTCAGCTTCCCCATCATCCACGTCAACGCGGACGACCCGGAGGCGTGTCTCGCGGCCGTCCGGCTCGCCATGGCGTACCGATCGGAATACCACGACGACATCGTCATCGATCTGGTCGGATACCGGAGGTATGGCCATAACGAGGGCGACGAGCCGGGCTACACGCAACCGCTGTCTACGGCGGCCATAAAGAAGCACCCGCCGATCCGGAAACTGTACGGAGACTCACTGGTAAACGACGCCATCCTAACGCCCCAGGACGTCGAGGCCATGCAGGAACGAGTCGCCGAATACCTGCACGACGCGCGCCGTCAGATACAGAGCCAGGGCGAGTCCCGTGCCGAGCTCGGCGACGATATCGTTCTGGAGACTCAGGGAGTCGTCGCGCCGGACGTGCCTCTGGAGGTGCTCGCCGAAATCAATACGGCGGCCATCGCAACGCCTGCCGGCTTCACCGTTCACCCGAAGCTCGCGCGCGTGATGGCCCGGCGCGAGGAGGGCTTCGGACCGGCATTCCGCGTAGACTGGGCCCATGCCGAGGCCCTGGCATTCGGGTCGCTACTCCGTGAAGGGATCCCCATTCGCCTTACGGGCCAGGATACGCAGCGCGGAACCTTCAGTCACAGACACATCGTTTTCCACGACGTGAAGACGGGAGAGGAGCACAGACCCCTCGCCGACTTCGGGAACGCCCGGTTCGAGGTCCACAACTCACCGCTCTCCGAGATGGCGGTCCTGGGCTTCGAGTACGGATTCAGCGTCGCGTCGCGAAGAGCCTTGGTATTGTGGGAGGCCCAATTCGGAGACTTCGCCAACGCCGCACAGGTCACGGTGGACCAGTTCGTCGCCTCCGGCTGGGAAAAGTGGGGACAGCTCGCGAGTCTAGTGATGCTCCTGCCGCACGGCTACGAGGGCCAGGGACCCGAGCATTCGAGCGCCCGTCTCGAACGATTCCTGCAGCTCTGCGCCGAGGACAACATGCGGGTCGTGTCGCCGAGCACACCGGCGCAGTACTACCACCTGCTCCGGCGGCAAGCCCACGCCCGGCCGCAGCGGCCACTCGTTGTAATGTCGCCCAAGAGCCTACTCCGACATCCAGACGCCGCGTCGCCCGTATCGGATCTGGTCCACGACAACTTCATTTCTGTGCTCGACGACCCCGACGCGGACGCTCCCGGAGCGGAGGGTGCGCCCCTCGATCGCCTGGCGGTGACCCGTCTGCTGCTCTGCTCCGGAAAGCTCTTCTACGACCTGGCCGGAAGCGACTCGCGAGAGGGTGCTCGAAACGTAGCCATCGCCCGGCTCGAGCAGCTCTACCCGTTCCCCGCCAGCGAGACGCAGCAACTCGTCGCTCGCTACCCGAACCTGCAAGAGGTCGTGTGGGTCCAGGAGGAGCCCAGAAACATGGGTGCGCTCGCCTTCGTCGGTCCTCGGCTGAGAACCGTGGTCCCCCGCGAGGTGAAGCTCGACTATGCGACGCGCCCGGAGCGCGCGAGCCCTGCGGAGGGGAGGCACATCGACCACGTCGTCGACCAAGCCCGGGTCATCCGGGAAGCGCTCGGAGAACTCGCGCCCTCGGAGTCCTGAGGGACCTCGGATCAGTCCCAGTGGATCAGCAGCTTCCCGAAATTCTGGTTGGAGGCCATGACCTCGTGGGCCTCGGCGGCGTCTTCGGGAGCGAAGACCCGGTCGATGACGGGCTTCATCTCGCCAAACGAAAAGAATCGAAGAAGACGGTCCTCGAAGGCCTGCGTCAAAAGAGCCTTTTCTTCCGCGGGGCGGGAACGGAGGACCGTGCCCCTGAGCGTCACGCGACGAAGCATCATCGCCCGGAGGTCGATCTGAGCGGAAGTGCCACCAGGCACACCCACGACGATGTGCCGGCCCTGACGGGCGATGACCCTCTGGTTACCCTCCAGGTAGGGCCCACCAACCAGGTCCAGAATCACGTCGGCTCCTCGTCCCCTCGTCACTTCGAGGATCTGATCCGGCCAGTCGGCATCGGCCAGGATCGGCGTATTCAACCCGAGTCCGCTGGCCGCCTCGAGTTTTTCGGCGGTACGGGAAGTTCCGATCGTTATGGCTCCGAGCGCCCTCCCGATCTGGACCGCGGCGGTCCCCACGCCACTACCGACGGCATGGATCAGCAGAACCTCTCCGGCGCTGAGCTCCATCTGAAGGACGGCGGCGTCGAAGGCCGTCATGAACACCTCCGGAATCGCGCCCGCATCATGCTCGCTCATGCCGTCCGGCACCGGCAACGCGTTCGACCCGTGCACGGTCACGTACTCGGCATATCCACCGCCGCCCAGTAGACCCATCACTCGATCCCCCACCTGCCACCGGCCCGTATCCGGGCCCAGGGCCTCCACCACCCCCGAGAACTCCATCCCGAGGATGTCCCCCGGCCACCCCTCCGGCGCCGGATGCTTGCCCCGCCGCTGCAGCAGATCGGCGCGATTTACGCCTGAGGTACAGACGCGGGCCAGAATTTCACCGGGACCCGGGATCGGCCTCGGCACTTCCTTCAGCGCCAGCGTTCCAGAGTCCCCGCCGGCCTCCAAAACCACCGCCCGCATGCTGCTTGATTCGCTCATGGCAGCTATGATAAAGCCATGTATCCCCTCCGGCACCCGTTCTGATGCTATTACCCATCGAGCTCGACCGGCCGCTCGTCTTTTTCGACCTGGAGACGACCGGATTGAGCACGCAGGAGGACCGCATTATCGAGATGGCGATCCTGAGGGTCTCTCCCCAAGGCGACGTCATGGAACGGGTGAGACGGTTCAATCCGGGCATTCCGATCTCTCCGGAAGCGATCGCGGTCCACGGGATCTCCAACGAAGATCTGGCGGACGAAGCACCCTTCGCGGCTCGTGCCAAATCGCTGTTCGAACTTGTGGACCCCTGCGATCTGGGTGGCTTCAATATCCGGCGCTTCGATCTGCCGATGTTGATCGCTGAGTTCAAGAGAGCCGACCTCGACTTCGACCACCGAACTCGGCGGGTGATCGACATGCAGGGAATCTTTCACCGCGAGGAGCCGCGCGATCTCTCGGCGGCCGCGCGCTTCTACCTCGGCCGGGAACACCAGGAAGCCCACACGGCTCTGGGTGACATCCGCACCACCGCGGCGGTGCTGGCGGCCCAGATCGAGCGCTATCCTCACCTTCCCCGGGACATGGATGGACTCCACGGCTACTGTGACGAGGTGCTCCCGATTCGCACCGCCGTCGAACAGTGGTTCAAGAAGGATGGCTCGGAATTCATTTTTCGGAGAGGGAAGCACAAGGGGCGCCCCCTAGCCGAGGTCGCGGCCGAAGAAGCGGACTACCTCGAGTGGATGCTCGGGGCGGACGATATGGACGCGGAGGTTCTGGACGTGATCCGTGAAGCGCTCGTTGGGTCGGCGGAGAAGCCTGGGTGAGACCGGCCATCGTACTCGCCCGGTCCGCCCGGTCCAGCGCGCGGATTGCGTTCGCCGGTCTCCTCCTTGGCCCCGCCGCGTCCGTCGCGCAGACGGTTTCCACGGAGGAGACCGCCGGCATCACCGAGGCGCAGCTCGCCGCCTTTCGCCCCCGCTTGATCGGTCCGGCCGTGGCCGGAGGACGCGTGCACGACGTCGAGGCGCTTCCACAAGACCCGTCCACGATATTCGTCGCGACGGCGTCCGGAGGGCTCTGGAAGACCACCAACCGGGGGCATACGTGGCGCAACGTCTTCTCCGATCAGGCGGTCAGCACCTTCGGTGACGTGGCCATCGCTCCGTCGGATTCCGACGTCTTGTACGCGGGAACGGGTGAACAGAACAACCGCCAGAGTTCGTCCTGGGGGAACGGCGTCTACCGGTCCGACGATGGGGGCGAGACGTGGCGGCACTTGGGACTGACCGAGACACGTCACATCGGGAGCGTGCAGGTACACCCCAACGACCCCGACATCGCTTACGTGGCGGCATTGGGTAACCTCTGGAGTGGGAGTGAGGAGCGGGGCGTGTATCGCACGCGGGACGGTGGGCGCACCTGGGAACGCGTCCTCTTCGTGGACGAATTCACCGGAGCCGTCGACCTGGTCGTGGATCCCACGGATCCCGGGACCCTCTACGCGGCGACCTACCAGAGGCTTCGCCGTACCTGGGGCTTCAATGGAGGGGGACCCGGCAGCGGGATCTACCGAAGCGTCGACGGGGGAGACACGTGGGGGGAACTCACGAACGGAATCCCATCCGGGGACAAGGGCCGCATCGGACTCGCGATCTCCCAGTCGAACCCGCGCGTTCTGAGTGCCCTCATCGAGCATGCGGACGGAGCCGAGCAGGGTACCTACCGCAGTGAAGACGGGGGCGCCACGTGGAGCAGGGTGAACTCGCTCGACCCGAGGCCCATGTATTACTCGGAGATCTTCATCGACCCGTCGAACGAGGACCGTGTGTATGTCCTCGCGACATCCGCATACAAGAGCGAAAACGGCGGGCGGAGCTTCTCGCAGATCGCGGAGCGGCCCACTTACGACGTGGGCGTACACGCCGACCACCACGCACTCTGGATCGACCCCGGTGACGCGAACCATCTGTACCTCGCGGGGGACGCAGGTCTCTGGGAGACGTACGACCGAGGAGACAATTTCCGGAAGATCAACAACATGCCGATCGGGCAGTTCTACGCCATCGGCGTCGATAATCGGGATCCCTACTACGTCTACGGCGGCATGCAGGACAACCACTCGTGGATGGGGCCGTCCGAGACGCGCCGTTGGATCGGTATTCTCAACGACGACTGGCAGCAGACCGGGTTCGGTGACGGCATGTACCAGCAAGTCGATCCTACGAACCATCGCTACGTGTATGCCAATTCCAACGGGGGCGGATACTACCGGGTGGATCCGGAGACCGGTGACATGTTGGATATTCGTCCGCGGGCGCCGGAGGGCGAGCCGAGCTACCGGTGGGACTGGGTATCACCCAGCCTGGTGTCGCAGCACGATCCGTCGGTCGTCTACCTCGGGGGCAACCGGCTCTTCATGTCCCAGGACAACGGCGCCTCGTGGACGCGGACCGAAGACCTCTCCCGCCGGCAAGATCGGGACGAGTTGGAGTTGATGGGCGTTCGCGGTGAGGATATCGAGCTTTCCCGCCACGACGGTGCCTCCAGCTATGGAGAAATCACCGTGCTCGCCGAGTCGCCCCTCGATCCGCAGGTCCTGTGGGTCGGCACGGACGACGGCAACGTCCAGGTGTCGAGGGACGGAGGCCGCGCTTGGACCGAGCGAAGTCGCAACGTGCTCGGCGTCCGCAACGGAACATACGTCAGCCGTATCGTGGCATCCCGTTCGGGGGCCGGCACCGCCTACGTCATGTTCGACGCCCACCGGGACGGAGACTTCGAGCCGTACGTTTTCCGGACCACGGACTTCGGAGAGACTTGGACTCCCCTGGCGGCGGACCTTCCGTCGGGCTCGGTCAACTCGATGGTGGAGCACCCGGACAACCCGAACGTGCTGTTCGTCGGCACCGAACACGGCCTGTTCGTGAGCACGACGGCCGGCACCGAATGGGTGAGGCTGTCTCATCTTCCCACGACGCATGTGGACGACCTCGTCATCCACCCGAGGGAGAAGGATCTGGTGATCGGAACCCACGGCCAGAGTATCTGGATTCTGGATGACACGAAGCCGCTGGCCGAGTGGACTCCAGACGTGTCCGCGGCCGCGGCACACGTCTTCAGCGTCCCGAGAGCGACCATCTTCAATTATCGGAAGGACACGTCGTATCGGGGCCAAGCGGAGTTTCATGGTACGAACCCCGTGGATGGCGCTCTCATCACCTACACGCTGGGGCCGGGAAGGGGCGCTGCCACCCTTCGCATCAGCAACGCCTCGGGACGCCTCGTGCAAGAACTCATCGTTCCGTCCGATCCGGGCATTCATCGCGTGAATTGGGATCTGAGGCACAGCATCCTGAACAGACCGCAGGTTTGGATTCCGCATGACGACTCGCTGCTGGCCCGCCCGATCGATCCGAGGGGACCCTGGGTCTCGCCCGGAGCCTATACGGTGACCCTGGAGGCGAGGGACGCTACGTTCACGCAGACCGTGGAAGTTCGCGGAGATCCGCTACTTTCCATTACACAGGCCATGTATGAGGAGCGAGAGGCATTCCTCTTGGAGCTTCTCGCTCTCGAACGTCGGATCGTGCAGGCGGAGCCGGACTTGCGATGTGGGCGCAACGCAGACCGCGACGAGACCGACGCAGCCCTCTGTGAAATTCAGCTGCAAGCCAGACAGTTGACGGAAGCACTGGGTGGACAAGAAGTCCGGCCAGGCTCGCTTCATCCACCGACTCCGGAGCACGTCACACGAAAATCAGCAATCGAGGATCGCCTCGACCGCATACTCCAATCCGCGAGAGACGACCGCTAACCGGGATGACCGAACCGTGGTCACCCAAACCGTAATGACCCAAACCGTGTTGACCCAAACCGTGTTGACCCCAACCCTGATGACCTCAAACGTGATGACCTCAAACGTGATGACCAAGAACAATGAGTGACTTCTTGCTGAACGCTCACTCGGGCCTCCGCTACCTGATCCTCCTGGGCGGCGTTTTGACCGTCCTTTACGCGGCCTACGGAGTGGCTTCGGGTCGGCCATATGACAAGACGATACGTATCCTGGCCTCGAGCTTTGTCGGCACGATCCATCTTCAACTCCTTCTGGGGCTGGCTCTGTTGTTCTCCGGCATGTTCCAGCCAGCGCTTACGGGGCACATCTTCATGATGGTGTTCGCGGCCGCCTCTGCGCAGATTCCAGTATCGGTCATGCGCCGGAGGCCGGAGGAGCGGAAGTCGTATATGCCCCACGGTCTCGGTGCGCTCGCGGCGCTGGGAGCGATCGCGGCTGGGCTCCTGGCTATCGGGCGCCCTATCGTCGGTTGACGCCCAGATTGTCGACCAAAGCCCAGACCCTGTACGAAGACACCGGATGACCACGCGACCCGAGACCCAGACATCCGCCGCGGACACCGCTTCGCAGGCCGGTCCCGACCTCGGCCTCGTGATGGGCGGCGGCGGAGCGAGGGCAGCGTATCAGGTCGGCTTTTTGTGCTATCTCGCCCGGGAATATCCGGATCTCGACGTGCCTATCGTCACCGGCGTGTCTGCGGGCGGAATCAACGCCGCGCACTTGGCTTCCCATCACGGCTCATTCGCTCAGGCCGTGCGCGAGTTGGTTTCCCTGTGGGAGCGCTTGACCGTAGAGGAGGTTTTTCGGGTCGACGCACCCTCTTTGGCGTGGATTGGTGTCCGGTGGGTTTTCCAGCTCCTGTCTGGAGGAGTGGGCGGTGCCGTCCGTGTGAGAGGCCTGGTGGATACCACCCCTCTCAGGACCTATCTGTCCGAAGTCCTCCATGCCGTCGACGGCGAGTTGACGGGCATTCAATACAATTTGGCACTGGGAAGGCTCAAGGCCGTCGCGCTGACCACTTCCAGCTACACGACGGGGCAGTCACTGACGTGGATCCAGGGACAAGACCTCGACGACTGGACACGTCCCCAACGTCGTTCCCAGCAGGCCGTGTTGACCATCGATCACGTCATGGCGTCGTCGGCCCTTCCCCTGTTCTTTCCCGCGGTCGAAGTCGACGATGAATTCTTCGGCGACGGCGGCTTGCGGCAATCGACTCCACTTGCGCCTGCGGTTCATCTCGGCGCGGAAAAAATTCTGGCGATCTCCACCCGGTACAATCGGACCGTCGCCGAGGCGCGCCTTCCCGAGGTCATGGGTTACCCCCCTCCCGCTCAGGTCCTCGGCGTCCTGCTCAACTCGGTGTTTCTCGATTTTCTGGATCAGGACGCGCTCCGCCTCGAGCGCTTGAACCACCTCCTGCTGAGAGTGCCACCCGAGGACCGGGATGGCCTCCGGCCAGTGGACTTGCTGGTCTTGCGGCCCTCCCTCGACTTGGCGCGCCTTGCGAATGAGTTCGAGCCGCAGCTACCCAAGACCTTCCGCTTCCTCACGCGCGGTCTCGGTACTAGACAGACCAAGAGTCCAGACTTTCTGAGCATGGTGCTCTTCCAGCCTGACTACATCGGCCGACTCATCGAACTCGGTGAAGCGGACGCGGAGGCCCGCGCCGACGAGATCCACGCGTTCATCCAAGCCGGCTCACCGAGCCTCGCAGGAGATGGGTCCGATTCGAGCGTGTGACGCACAGGACGTGTGACGCAGAGAAAGAAACCACGTCGAGCCCTTCGGCATTAGATTTGGTGTATATAGCGAGATCGGGAGCCGACTCCCCACCGGCCCGTAAAAAGGGAGTTCCAAGATGTCTCAAGAATCCAACGAGAGCCTCGCCACCGAGCAGGAGGCCCGCGAAGTGGCGGAGCACGCTCGCGAAGAGGAATGGAAGAACAGGAGCTTCGCGCGCGGACTCTACAACGGAAACCTGGACCTTTCCCTCGTCCATCCGCTGCCCGAGCCCGATCCAGAGGTGGAGGCTCGCGCCCAACCGTTCCTCGAGAAGTTGGAGGAATTCACGCGCAAGCACATCGACGGCAATGCCATCGATCGGGACCGGTGGGTGCCACAGGAGGTGCTCGACGGTCTGGCGGAGATCGGCGCGTTCGGGATCAAGATCCCGGTCGAATACGGTGGACTCGGACTCTCGCAGTATCAGTACAACAAGGCTCTGGCCATCGTGGGCAGCCGATGCGCGTCCACCGGGGCGTTTCTTTCGGCGCATCAGTCGATCGGGGCCCCCCAACCGCTCCTGTATTTCGGCACGGAGGAGCAGAAGCGCAAATACCTGCCTCGCCTGGCCGGCGGAGAGCTGTCCGCCTTCGCTTTGACGGAGCAGGATGTCGGCTCCGATCCGGCCAATCTCTCCACGCACGCCGAGCTGTCCGAAGACGGCGAGCACTGGATCCTGAACGGCACGAAGCTCTGGTGCACCAACGGACCTCGCGCGGACATCATCGTGGTCATGGCTCGCACGCCCGCGCGGGAGGGCGTAAAGAGCCGCCGGCCGATCACCGCGTTCATCGTCGAAACAGCGTGGGAGGGCGTCCAGGTCGTACAGACCTGCACGTTCATGGGGCTCAACGGCCTGTCCAACGGCGTGCTGAAGTTCGACAACGTGAAGATCCCGAAGGAGAACCTGCTCTGGGGTGAAGGCAAGGGACTGAAGCTCGCCCTGATCACGCTGAACACGGGCCGCCTGTCGATCCCCGCGTTCTGCGCCGCCGGAGCCAAGGCCGCCCTGCTCGTGAGCCGCCAGTGGGCCGGCGAGCGCTTCCAGTGGGGAGCGCCGGTCGGAAAACACGGTGCCGTGGCGCAGATGTTGGGCAAGATGGCGGCCAATACATTCGCGCTCGATTCCGTGGTCGAACTCACGGCGCTGATGGCCGACGCGAAGACCTTCGACATCCGTCTCGAAGCTGCGATCGCGAAGATGTGGAACAGCGAGGTCAGCTACAAAGTCTTCGACGACGCGGTTCAGATCCGCGGAGGCAGAGGCTACGAGCGGGCCGACTCGTTGCGGGAGAGGGGTGAGTATCCGTATCCCCTGGAGCGTGGCCTTCGGGACTCGCGAATCAACCTCATCTTCGAGGGGTCCAGTGAGATCATGCGACTCTTCATCGCCCGGGAGGCCGTCGACGGTCACCTGAGCGTCGCCGGAGACCTGATCAATCCCAAAGCCCCCATGGGCCGGCGCCTCATGGCTCTGTTCCGCGCGGGACTCCACTACGCCGTGTGGTATCCGAGCCGATTCCTCACATGGGGCCGGTGGCCCCGCTATCGGGAATTCGGTCCACTGGCAAAGCATCTGCGCTACGCGAAGCGGGCCGCGGGGCGCCTCGCGCGCTCCATCTTCTACGCGATGATCCGCTTCGGACCCGGGCTGGAGCGCAAGCAGGCGGTCCTCGGCAGAATCGTCGAGGTCGGAGCCGAGCTCTTCGTCATGGTGGCCACGATCGTGCACGCCAAGTCCCTGGTCGACAAGAACCCGAGCGACCGGTCTCCGTACGAGCTCGCGGACGTGTTCTGCCGCCAAGCTCGAACGCGTATCAAGGAGCGTTTCAGCCATCTCTTCGCCAACAACGACGCCGCGACGTACCGCATAGCGCAGGAAGCGATGAAGGGAACGTTCGAGTGGCTGGAGGACGGGCTGCTCACCACCGACTGGATGCCGACGTCGGGTGGTGGAGCCGAGTCGGGGAGCGCTCGAGAGGGCGTTGCTCCCGCCAAGTCTCAGGCAGAGGCTGCCCCGGAATCCGTCCGCGAACCGGCGGGACACGCTTAGGGCAGGACGAGCTCAAGAGGACTGGCCCGCCTCGAAAACACGGGCCGTCGTCAGGGCAGGGCGGGCTCGTGCGTCTGAGGCCGGTAGAGCCGATCGTACACTTCGCTCCGATCGAGCAACTCCGGGTGCGATCCCTCGTCGACGATCTTGCCTTGATCGAGAACGAGAATCCGGTCTGACCGGATCACGGTCGAGAGACGGTGGGCGATGACCAGAGTGGTCCGCCCCCGCATCAGGCGCTCCAACGCGTCCTGGACAAGCGCCTCGCTTTCGGAGTCGAGGCTGCTGGACGCCTCGTCGAGGATCAGGACCCTGGGTCGCTCGAGCATCACGCGGGCGATGGCGACCCGTTGCCTCTGTCCGGCACTCAGCGTCACACCCCGCTCGCCCACGACCTGATCATATCCGTCGGGGAAGGTCTCGATGAACTCGGCGGCGTGAGCAGCCCGCGCGGCCTCCTCGATTTCCGCCTGGCTGGCATCGAGATTGCCGTACACGAGGTTCTCACGAACCGTCCCCCCGAAGAGCATGGGCTCCTGTGGAACGATCCCGACCCGGCTGCGCAGGTCATCGAGAGCCAGATCCCGGACGTCGATTCCGTCGAAGGTGACCGAGCCCTCCTCGACATCGAAGAAGCGAGGAATCAGCGAGGCGAGCGTGCTCTTGCCCGCTCCCGAACTCCCGACGAGAGCCACCGTCGCCCCTTCATCGAGCACCAGATCGATGCCGTCCAACACCCTGGGGGCGTCGGGCTCGTAGCGGAACGTCACGCCCTCGAACCGTACCACACCCCGCCCGGGCATCGGTAACGGTTTGGGTTCGGCGGGCGACTGGATAGCCACGGGATGGTCCAAGATCTCGAAGATGCGTCGCGCCGCGCCCGCGGCCTCCTGCAGGTTGCTCCAAAATCCCGCGAGGGACGTGATCGCGCCCGAGATCGTGACGGCATAAAGGAGAAAAGCCACGAGGGTCCCCGGGCTCAACTGTCCCGACAAGACCAGGCGTCCCCCCTCCCAGAGCACCATGACCACGGCGCCGAAGGCCGCGAACGTGACCGCCCCGGTCAGGCTGGCGCGTGCCATCGCCCTCCGAAGGCCCTCGTCACGTGCTTGGTCGACCGCTCCCACGTACTCCTCGGTCTCGAAGGGCTCACGGGTGAAGGCCTGGACCGTGCGGATCTGTGTGAACACCTGCTCCGCCCTCGAAACCGCGTCGGCCAGGCGATCTTGAATACGCGTGCTCAGACGCCTCACCCTGAGCCCAAAGAACCAACCCACCAGAGCCGCGAATGGAATCGCCGTCAGCGTAACCAGCGTCAGGCGCGGATGCGTGATCGTCACCAACACCAGGGCCCCGATGAGGAACACGACCTGGCGAATGATCTCCGGAATGCCGAAGCGAAGAACACCTTGGATCAAGCCGGAGTCGGAGGCCAACCGCGAGGAAAGCTCGCCGACCCTTCGGCTCGCGAAGAATCCGGGCGGCTGATAGATCAGACCGCCGAAGAGGTCCCGTCGCAGATCGGCCACGACTCTCTCCGACACCGAAGCGGTCAGATAGCTTTGGAAGAAGTTGATCACCGCCAACACGGCGAACAACGAAAGCAACCCGATGGCGATGCGGTTGAGAAGCGCGCTGTCTCCAGCCAGAAACGCCGCGTCGAGGAGTTCCCGGACGATCAGGGGGAACGCCAAGCCGATGCTCACGCTGCAGAACATCAGCACACCGGCCACCGACAACGATGTCCGGTACAGACCTACGCGGGGGCTCAAGCGCCGAAGAAACTCGAGCGTGCCCTTGGGGGTCAGGCGCTCAGGGTGCGACACTCTTGCGCCCTTTCAGCTGATCGATCCATTGGTGGACGGGTGACCTGTCGTCGTAAGGGTTGATTCCAAGCCGACACCTGCGAGAATCCGGAATGAACACAGCACAACATTATAGAGCATTTTACATCACGACGGTGTGGACCCTCGGATTGCTGTTTCTAGGCAGCGTCGTTCACGCCACCGAGTCGAGCCTGGCTTGCCCCGACTGGCCCACCTGTTACGGCACGTTCTTACCCGACATGACGGGCGGGGTTTTCTGGGAACACCTTCACCGGCTGGTCGCCGGGGGGCTCGTTCTGATCTTCGCCGCCGCGACGTATATGGCCTGGAAACCCGAGGCCCATCGACCGGTGATTCGAAAATGGGCGGTGGCCGGAATCGGACTGCTACTGGTCCAGAGCGTCTTCGGCGGGGTCACCGTGCTGATGAGGCTTCCGGATGCGGTTTCGACCACGCATCTCGCGTTGGCGTTCCTCTTTCTCGCATTGGTGACGGGCTTGACGGTGGTCGCCTGGCCAGGGTGGACCAGGGGGAGTGGCGCCGGCGAGCACCTCGTCGGCCTGCGGACCCTGGCCGTGTCCGGCGCGGCGCTCACGTTCTTCCAGTCGGTCCTCGGAGCCGCCGTCCGTCACATGGATGCGGGACTGGTTTGCCCAGACGTTCCACTTTGTCTCGGTCAGTGGATCCCGCCTCTGCAGGCCACGACCGTGGTGGTGCACTTTGGGCATCGCGTCACCGGGTTGCTCCTCTTGATCGTGTTGCTGGCTCTCACGATTCGGGCCGTGCGAACGCTGGGTCCCTCCGCCGCACGGACCCTGGCGATTTCGGCAGGCGTGCTCGTGACCCTACAGGTGCTTCTCGGCTTCTTGTCGGTGTACACACGGCTGGCCGTTTTGCCCGTGTCCTTTCACACGCTCTTGGCCGCGAGCATCCTCACTCTTACGGTCGGGGTGGCGGTCATGACGTGGGCACCCGGGCAGGGCTCGGTCGGACTGAGCGAGCCCTCCGAGCTCGGAACGGCGGTGCATGGAGGCTGAGGCGCTCGGGACCCTTCTGGCCCGAGCCAACGCGACCCTGAATCTCTCCAGTGGAGTCCTGCTCATGGTCGGTTGGGCCTTCATTCGCCGGGGGGACGTCCGTCGCCATCGCCTGAGCATGCTGGGGGCGGTCACCACGTCCGGCCTCTTCCTGATCTTCTACGTGACGCGATTCACCATCACAGGCACGCATTCCTTCGCGGGGGTGGGTCTGGCAAGGACGATCTACCTGGGAATCCTCTTTTCCCACATGATCCTGGCCGTCCTGATCGTTCCCGGCGTTCTTCGCCTCTTGTACCTGGCCTTGAAGGAACGTTTTCAGGACCACCGCCGTCTGGCGCGCTGGGTCTTCCCCGCCTGGCTCTATGTGTCCATTACCGGCTTCGTGGTCTACGTCCTGCTTTACCATGTGTACGGGTATGTCTAGACGGGAGAATCCGTCGCGAGCAGGCGCCATTCCCTTGCGAACGGTCGCCGGCCCGTTGCGAACCGTCGCGAGCCCTTTGCCAACAGTCGGTCTCGCGCTCGGCCTGGCCCTGGGCGTTTGGGCTCCCCTCGCGGCGCAGGACCGTCCAGCCTCCGTACCCGCCGACTCGGTCCTGGCGCTGCCGGAGTTGAGGGTCGAGGTCGTCCGGCTGAGGACCGGGTCCGTGCCTGTCGCCGACGTGCCGTTCCCGGTTCAGATCATCGCGGGCCCGGCCTTACAGGGATCGGGCTCCTCGGTCGCCAACGCCCTCACAGGCTCGGCGGGCGTGAACCTCACAAACCAGACCGGGAGCCCGTCGCAGTCCGATGTCCGCCTCCGCGGCTTCGCCCTCTCCCCCATCGTCGGCGTCCCCCAGGGCGTGAGCGTGTTCGTCGACGGAGTGCGAGTGAACGAGGCCGACGCGTCGCAGGTACACCTGTCTCTGATCCCCGAGGGCGCCGTCGACCGCCTCGAGTTGATCCGAGGGTCGGTGGGAGCATTTGGACGAAATTCACTGGCGGGAGCCCTCAACATCGTGACGCGACGGGGCGCGGAGCGCTTCGTCGACTTGGACGTGGAGGTCGGATCCTTCGGGTCTTTGAGAGGAACGGCTAGAGCCTCGGAATCCGTGGGCAGGTTCGACGGATTCGTGATGGCGTCGTACGACCGGTCGCACGGCTGGAGACGACTGAGCCGCACGAAGGAGCGCAGTCTCTTCGCCAAGATCGGTGCCCGCGGGGAACGTACAGACGGATGGCTCTCCTATTCGTTCGCGTCCCACACCCTGGCGGGTCCGGGGCCCCTGCCCGAGTCCTGGCTGGACGGTGGTCCGCTCCCGCCCGACATCACCAACCCCCCTGGGGATGCACGGCGACTCCAGTACACCGGAGGCTCCGGAGACACCTTCGTTCCCCGCCTACACTTCCTGAATGGGCAGGTCGAACGACGGATCAGTGACGCGTGGACTCTGCAGGCAAGCTCATACGGGCGCCTGGCCGACTTTCGCCAGTCGAATGACAACATCACCGAACCCGACGCGCTGGGCCTTACGGACATCCGCACGTTGGGGTCCAGCGCACAGGTCAGTTACGAGCCCAACGATCGCTTGGTAGCCACCTCGGGCCTCGAGTGGACGCGGAACGATGTGGAAATCGAGATCCGCGAGCTCCCCAACCCGGCGTTCCCCTCGATCGTGCCGGCGACGACCGAGCATCTCGAGACCGACGAGAACACTGTCGGCGCGTTCGGCGAGGTCTGGTGGAATGCTCGCCCGACGGTCTCGCTGTATGGCTCGCTTCGCCTCGATTACGTCAGACTCCCGGTGCGGGACCTCCTCGATCCTTCGGGGAGTGGCCGAAACACGTTCACGGAGGGGTCCGGCGGCATCGGCATCAGCAAGCGCCTCGACGGGGGTTGGAGTGCGTTCGCGAGCTACGGTCGAGCGTTCCGCGCACCCGTGATTCTGGAAGTGATGTGCGCCGACCCCGAGGATCCGTGCCAGCTCCCCTTCGAGCTCGGCCCCGACCCGCCGCTGAAGCCCGTCACCTCGGACACCTGGCAAGCTGGGGTCCGCACGGCGGGGAGCCGCGCCCGGGGCGAGCTCGTGGCATTCTGGTCCGAGGTCCGTGACGACATTTTCAACGTCACCGACCTCGATACGCCCACGCGCGGGTTCTTCACGAATCTCGACCGAACCCGCCGTGTGGGAGTGGAAGCCTCGCTCGCGTTCGTTCCGTTCTCGAGGCTGTCTCAGCTCTCGGTCCAGACCGCCATGGGCTGGACCCGGGCGACTTTCCAGTCGGAGGCCATTCTGTCGGCGCCCTTCCTCGATGACGAGGGCGGCGCGGGCCCCGTTGGAGACGGCCCGACCGCACCCCAGGTGAAGCCCGGAGACCGATTCCCGATGGTTCCAAGCCTCACGGCGAGCGTGGGTCTACACTACGCCATGAACGAAGGCGCGA
This sequence comes from Gemmatimonadota bacterium, assembly GCA_039590375.1. GTDB lineage: Bacteria > Gemmatimonadota > Gemmatimonadetes > Longimicrobiales > Gaopeijiaceae > UBA822. The sequence continues at coordinate 13,373 of JBDHFN010000012.1, read as the reverse complement.
TCGAACTCACCGCGGGTTGGGTGGGGGAGCAGTTTCTGGTCGGCGATGAGGGGAACGACGCGACGGCCGGCAAGCTCGATCGGTACACAACCTTGGACGCGAGCGTGGAGAGGAGCGTCGGGAGCGTACTGTTCTACCTGCGCGCCTCCAACCTCCTCGACAATGACTATCGAGCCTTCGGCATTCTGTCCGAAAACGTGCGCGGCCCGACCATGGAGGTGGAGCGGTTCCTCACGCCCGGCCATCCGAGACAGCTGACCGCAGGGATGAGGGTCCGCATGGGGGGGTGAGGGTACTCTTGGTCACGCCAAGGGAACCGAGATCTCCACCTCGGCGCCCCCCTCGGGGCGGTTCCGCAGATGGATGAGTCCGCCTTGGAGTTCCACGACTCTCCGAGCGTGCGAGAGCCCGAGCCCCAAACCTCCCTCCGACGTCGTATAGAAGGGATCGTACGCCCTGGACAGCGCCTCTGCGGTGAACCCCGGACCCTCGTCCTGAATGAGCACTCGACCCCATTCGGCATCCATCGAGACGGTCGCCACGATGCCCTTGCCGTCGCCAAACACCGCGGCGTTGTGAAGAACTAGGTATAAGGCGTCGAGGAGGGCATCGGGGTTCACTCGGACCGCCACCGGGCCCTTCGACGAGAAGAGTACGGAGACGTCCCATTCCGATTCGTACGCCTGGACCGAATCCTTGACGATGCGGGTCAGATCGTCCTCCCGGATCTCTCCCTCCGGATCCTCCAGGAAAAAGTGGAGATCGTCGATCGCGGCCACGGCCTCTTCGGCGGCTCGCCTCAGCGACAGGCTACGGTCCTGGAACGCCGCCGCGAGCGGACCGTCCACGTTCTCGCGCAAATAGGCACCGATGCGGGAAAGTGCCAGACGGAATGCCGCGTCGGCCCCGGTGGCCTCGCCGGACCCAGAGGAACGAGCCGGTGCCCCCCCGCTCGTCCTGCCGGGAGCTCGACCACTCCTTCTGCCCAGTAAGAAACCGACAACGACAGCAACCGCCGCCGCCGCAACAACCCCAACCGTCAATTCGTCCATACTCTCCTCAGTGATCGTGAGTCGCCCCGCACCCGGGGACCTGTCCTCCACCTACTGTGCTTCTTCAGAGGGCCTCCTACTGAATCCCCCACCGACACTGCGCGTCTCCACGGGCCTCGCACGCGACGTGTACGACGGTCGGTGGATCATCGACCGTCGCACTCAGTGTCGCGGAGCAGAGGCCCGACACGAGGGAACAGGCGCTGCCTCCCGAGTCGCTCTGTATGAAGAGGAGTGAGCGCCCCTCCAAGACGAAGTCGCCGTCCGCGAAGCCCCCGACGCGGCGTCCGAAGAGCGCCTGGAGCCTCTTCTTTACTCGGCGCCTCACTATGGCCAACCCCAGCTTGCGCGGCACGAACTTCGATCGACGAGGCGGTTTGCCGGCCAGTCTGGCACCACACTCCAGAAAGACTGCCCTCGCGTCGGGCCTCCGTACGACCAGCCGTACCAGATCGACGAACTCGTCATCCGAAATCTTGTGGCCCTTCTTCGTCTCTTCCCGATAGTTCCGAATCCGGCGCTCGACCACATCACTCAGCCCCAACCTGCGCGGCATCGTGATCGATGTGTCCTCCTCCTCGAAAACCTCGAAGGGCCGATCGCTCGCCTTGATGACCTCGAGAATTGTGAGTGCGACCAAGGCCGACACCCGTCGGCGCCCATTGACTCCGGACTCCGCTATCTCCATTTGCTCCGTGCGGTGGTGGACCATCGAAGTAGTACTCGTTTGGTGCCGGGACGGTGACCTCCCCGACGGGGCGGGCCCCGTCAATCTCGCAGGCTGTCGGTCACCCGGCAACGCAGGGACGGCACCCTCCGGGGGGCGACTCCCCCACGGCCTCCAAGCACGCCGCCCTTGAAGGTAGGATCGGGACGGATCATATTCCGGGCGAAGGCGAAATCATTATCGGGTGAGGTCGATCCTCCCTACCATCGGCCGGATCCCGTCGGGATTCACATGGGAAGGCCCAGATGGACGACGATGTTCGGAGGCGTTGGAAAGAGGAAGCCCTCGACATGTTGAGTGACGAGGAGCTCGTCGTCGCGCATCTCCAAGGCCGAAACGGTGCGTTCGAGGATCTGTACGACCGATATCGCGACAGGCTCGTGCATTTCGTCACTCGCAAAACCGGAGATGGCGACCAGGCACAAGACCTGGTTCAGGAAGCCTTCATCCGGGTGACGCGGCACCTCCACCGCTTCGACACCTCGAAGAAGTTCTCGACCTGGGTGTACACGATCGCCAGCAACCTCTCCAAGAATGAGCTCCGCAATCGGTCACGGAGCCCCCTGGTTCTGTTCCAGCGGCTCACGAATAGTTGGGACGATAGCCACCGCCCCATCCAGTTCGAGGATTTCCGGATGAGGCCCGACGATCTCTATCGAAAGCGCTATCTCAAGCGCCTCGTGGAAGACACCGTGCAGGAGTTGCCCGAGCACCACCGGTTGGTGTTCCAACTGCGCGAGTTGGAGGGGAAGAGCTACGAGGAGATCTCCAAAATCACCGGCGTCAACCTCGGGACCGTGAAGAGCCGACTGCACCGTGCCCGGAATTCCTTCGCCCAGAGGATCGAACCGTTCCTCAATTAGTGGTGTCGTGAACATGTTCGACAACCTACGCCAGGCTTTCCGGGAAGCCGTCGACAACTTCAAAGAAGAGCTGGGTCGGGACGACGTTCCCGAGGCAGTGAGCCGCCTTCTCCGCGAGATGAAGCGAGAGGCCGCGGACACGAAGGCCGAGATCCGACGACTCGAGGAGGCCATTCGCGCTGCGATCGAGAGGGCGGAGAAGGAGAAGAGCGAAGGGAAGACATGCCGCCGCCGGGAAAAGATGGCCCTCGACATCTCCGATGAGGACACGGCCCGCGTAGCCCGCGAGTACGCGGAGAAGCACGAGCATCGCCGGAGCGTCCTCGAGCATAAGGCCCTCGCATTGAAAGCGGAGTTGGACATGCGAGAGGAGGAGTTCGGGGAGATGATCAAGGCCATCCAGGAGGCGGACAAGAACCGGGATGCACTCACCGCCACCGCGGGACGGGCGTCCGCCCGCAACTCCATCGACGACGCCGACGATCTCTTCTCCCAACTGGACCGGATCGCCGAAGAGATCGGCGACGACGACGCCAAGCGGGAGGCCAGCGCCGAGATCGACGATCTGTTCGACGATGCGGGGGATCGTTTCGAGAGCGCCCCAGAGCCGGAGATCGATGTGGAAGCCCGGCTCGATGCACTGAAGCGAGCGATGGGAGAGAGGGACTAGGTAGCGCCCCGCGCGGCGAACCCTTTAGATTCTGTGCCGCTTGGCCGTGGCTTCCTCGCCAACCTCAACGGATGATCAATGGAGAACTGGATCGGTATCGGCATTTGGATCGTAATGGGGGCCTTCATCGCCCTCGTGACGAGAACCGCAATCAAGAGACCGGAGGAAACACCGGGGCACGTGCCTGTGCTCATGGTGATCGGGGCCTTCGGCGCCGTCATCGGTGGAATGCTGGGGGTCGGCATCTTCGAGTTCGATGAGCCGTTGGCGTTGAGCGCGGGCGGCATGGGCGGCGCGGCCACGTTCGCGGTCGTCATGAGCTTCATCTACCGCTGGGGAATTCGCGGTCTCATCTGAACGGACATGAGTGACGTCCAGGGTTACATCGGGAAGGAGCTCGCTCGCTTCACCGAAGAGATCCTGGAATTCATCCGCATTCCTTCCGTAAGCGCCAAGTCCGAGCACAACGCCGACACACGCCGAGCTTCCGGGTGGCTCCGGGATCGCATGGAGGACGCCGGCCTCGAAGCCGAGGTGCTCGAGACGGCCGGCCATCCAGTCGTGCTGGGGGAGTGGCGTGGTGCCGGCCCCGAAGCTCCTACGGTCTTGGTATACGGCCACTATGACGTGCAGCCGGCCGAGCCCTTTGCACTCTGGGACTCACCGCCCTTCGAGCCGGAGTTTCGCGACGGGCGCCTCTACGCCCGGGGCTCGGCGGACGACAAGGGGCAACTCTACCTCCACATCAAGGCCGCCGAAGCCCACTTGAAGGAGGGTGGAGCCCTTCCCGTCAATCTCATCGTGCTGGCAGAGGGTGAAGAGGAGATCGGCTCACCGAACCTCGTGCCCTTCGTCGAGGCCCACCGGGAGAGGCTCGCCTGCGACGAGGTCGTGATTTCCGACACGGGGATGTTCGCGCCGGGGCTACCCGCACTTCTCTTCTCGCTCCGGGGTCTCGCCTACTTCGAGATCCGGGTCGTGGGCCCCTCGAGCGACCTCCACTCGGGAGCATACGGCGGCCCCGTGGTCAATCCGGCGATGGCGCTCGGCCGGATGCTGGCCACGCTGCATGACGATGAGGGACGGATCGCGATCGAGGGTTTCTACGACGACGTGCTCGACTGGGATACCGAAACCCGGGACGGGATCCGGGAGCTGCCCTTCGACGAGGAGGAATTCGCGGAGGCCCTGGGCGCCGCTCCGGTGGGGGGCGAGCCCGGTTACAGCATTCCCGAGCGGCTCTGGATCCGGCCCACGTGCGAGGTCAACGGGCTGCTTTCAGGCTACACGGGCGAGGGTGCCAAGACAGTGCTGCCGGCCGAAGCGATGGCCAAGATCAGCTTCCGCCTTGTCGCCGATCAGAACCCGCAGAGGGCGGCAGAGCTCTTCCGGGCCCACATCGCCTCGGTGACCCCGCCCGGCGTCACGGTGACGATCGAGGAGTTGCACGGAGGCATGCCCTGGCGTGCGCAGCTCGACGGACGTCTCAAAGAAGCGGCCACCGCCGCGCTCCTCAAAGCCTTCGGAGCCGCCCCTGTCTTGGCGGGCGAGGGTGGCAGCATCCCCATCGTCGGCGAGTTCGAGCGGATCCTGGAGGCGCCGGTACTCCTGATGGGCTTCTCCCTGCCCGGAGCCAACATGCACGCCCCCAACGAGTGGTTCCCCGAAGAGAACATCGAGCTGGGGATACGGGCGCTCGCATATCTGTACGAGGAGCTTGGTCAGGCGGCTACGTAGCGTACCGACCCCGGGCCCCGGCCGCCTGTGCCTTTGGTCACACGCTCTCCAGAAACTCGATCAACAGCCGGCTCGTTTCCTCGGGCTGCTCCTGCTGCACCCAGTGACCCGCGCCGTCCACCATGTGCACCGCTCGCATGTCGGTGCAGGCCTCGTTTCGCATCCGCTCCAGGGCGCCCGGGCTTTGGTAGCTACCCCAATCGCTCGCACCCGCGATGAAGAGCGACGGCTGATCGATGGTCCGGCCAGCGAAAAGCTGTTGCTCCTGGGCGCCGATACCGCCCGACCGATAGTGGTTCAGCCCGCCCTGGAAGCCGGTACGGCCGTACTCCTCGACGTAGACCTCGAGCTCGTTGTCCGGCAGCCACGTGTTGGCCGCGATCTGGGCCGCATCAGGCATGTTCTTGGCGACGGTTTCGGCCATGCCGTCGGCCAGGTCCATGATGTAATAGGTGGGCATCTTCGCCATCTCGGCCGCCGTGCGGGACGCGAGCCGGAACGGCTTGTTGTCGGTCCAATCGGCACTCTTGTAGTGGTAGTAGCCCCTGATGAAGGCGTGCAACCCCTGCGCCGGGTGCCACATGTTCTCGTTGGCCTCGCGTGTCGTGTAATACCGCTGGTAGTGCTTACGCGGACGCGCGAGTCCGGCCAGTTCCTGTGTCAGATCGTAGCCCGGAGACTGCGGGCCCGGCGGATTGTTCGCCGTGTCGAACGGTAGCGACGCGGTTCCGCCGAAGGGCGCGCTCATCAAGGCGACCGACGTGAACACGTCCGGCCGCACGACGGCACACCAGGCAGCGATCGGCGAGCCGAAGTCGTGGCCGATGACCGGCAGCGAGCGATGCCCGAAGGCGGAGACGAGCCCGAGTGCGTCTCGGACGACGTTGAGGCGCCGGAACGAGTCGAGGTCACCGTCGTAGCCGTCGTCCCATCCGGTCGTGCGCCCGTACCCTCGTAGATCGGGCGCGAAGACGTGATACCCGGCCTCGGCCAGCGGCACCATCACGTTCCGCCAGCTGTAGGCCAGCTCTGGAAAGCCGTGGAGCAGAAGCAAGCCTGGTCGGCGACCCCCCTCGAAACCGGCCTCCAACACGTGGACACGAAGGCCGTTGATGTTGTCCACGAATCGTGAACGGACGCCGTCCGGGAGCACCTCCGCGGCCAGCGGTCCGATCTCAGCCGTCTGTGGGGCGGTCTGTGGGGCGGCAGACGTACCGATGCCGGCCGCCATCAGCGACCGACCGGCAGGTCCGCCGGTCACAGCCGCTGCCGGTGCCAGGGCGGTGAGCCCCTGAATCAGTTGGCGCCGGGTCATCGATGCTGGCATGGCAGTGTCCTTAGTCGATCTCCGGATTCACGTAGCCGGTCGGCAGGACCTGATCTGGATCGATCCGCACGCTCAGGTACGTTACGTGGTCGGGAATCGAGGTCCAGGCGTGCATCAAGCCGGCAGGGATAACGACGATGTCGCCCTCCTCGATCTCACGTACCAACCCGCCTCTCGACTCTGCATTGAAGCTGGGTCCGATGGCTATGCTGCCCTCGGATAACTCGCCCTGGTTGAAGAGCTCGCCCCCCGTCAGCAGAGTCCCCCACCCCGAGAGCATGACATAGACCTCGGTGACGTAGGCGTGGACGAGCCCTCTGTGAGCCCCGTCGGTGTCATGCTGGTCGGTCCGGTGCAGGATTCCCACCGCCACGTTTTCATCGCCCCCGAAATCAGCCACTTTGAGCTGACGGTCGATCGTCACACCGATCATGTTCTTCAAGACGGACTGGACCTGCTCCGCGTAGATATCGGTTGCCGCGTCGGGACTCTGCTGTGCCTCGGTCACCGAGGGATGGGTGAGGAGGATCGTAGCGATGAGAACTGGAAGCTTGAGGCGCATGTCACTACTCCTTGAGCAGCCTACTCGGTTCTGAAATGGATTCCGGCAAGGGTAGCCCGGGGATCACGACCGAACAAGCTGAGGGCCCCTAAGCCAGGGAATCCTTGCGGCAACCGGCACCGATCCCGACACTGCGTCGGGTCTCGCGGCACGCGTGAAGGCCATGCCAAAAGGGGCAAAGATGAGCGTCATGCCGATGATGGAGGATTCTTCGAAGTGACGAATCAATTTGTATCAAGAGTTGCGCTGGTTACCGGTGGAAATTCAGGTATCGGTCGAGCCATCGCCTTAGAATTTGCCAAGGAGGGCGCCAAAGTCGTAGTGGCCGCTCGTCGTGCTTCCGAAGGCGCTGAAACCGTGGCAATGATCGAGGAGCTGGGCGGCCAAGCCCTCTTTGTACAGACCGACGTGTCCAAAGCGGCCGAAGTGAAGGATATGGTCGCCGCCTGCGTCACCGAATACGGTGGATTGGACTACGCCGTAAACAATGCCGGCGTCGAGGGAACACCCTTCACCCAAGTAACGGACTATGAAGAAGAAGCTTGGGACAAGGTGATCGACATCAACCTGAAGGGCGTGTGGCTGTGTATGAAGTACGAAATCCCCGAAATGCCCGAGCGTGGCCAAGGCGCCATCGTGAATATGTCGTCTGTGGCCGGGCTGAGGGGAGGGCGAGTAGGAATAGCGTACTCTGCCAGCAAGCATGGAGTCATCGGAGCGACCAAGGCAGCGGCGTCCGAGTACGCGACACAAGGCTTGCGAATCAACGCAGTGTGCCCGGCCGTTATCGAAACTCCGATGGTGACCCGAGCGTTTTCTGCCGATAAAGAGGTCACTGAACAAATTAGGGCCAGGCATCCGGTGGGACGGTTTGGAAGACCGGAAGAGGTCGCATCTGCGACGCTATGGTTATGCTCCGAAGGCGCCTCCTTTGTTACGGGCCATTCGCTCCCCGTGGATGGCGGTTTCTTGATCTAACCAAGCCTCGTTTCTGAAAAGCGCCGACCCGAGCCGACCCACTCAAGCGCCATCAGCTTCGGGACGTCAGCATCGCGCCCGCCCGTAGCAGCGCCCGAGCCTTGTTGAGCGTCTCTTCGTACTCCCTTCCCGGGTCGGAGTCGGCCACGATACCCGCGCCCGCCTGTACGTAGGCCGTACCGTCCTTTACTACCACCGTGCGAATCGTGATGGCCGTGTCCATCGACGTGCCACCCCAGCCGAAGTAGCCCACCGCGCCCCCATAAGGGCCCCTCCGTATTGGTTCGAGCTCATCGATGATCTCCATCGCACGGACTTTGGGCGCACCCGACAACGTGCCGGCCGGGAAACAGGCCCGGAAAACGTCGATGGCCGACAGCCCCTGCTTCAGCTTCCCCTCCACTTGGCTCACGAGGTGCATGACGTGGGAGTAGCGCTCGACGATCATGAGATCCGGCACGGTGATCGACCCGTACTCGGCAACCCGTCCGACGTCGTTCCGACCCAGGTCCACGAGCATCCGGTGCTCGGCGAGCTCCTTCTCGTCGGCTTGGAGATCGAGCGCATACGCCCTGTCCTCTTCCGGCGTCGCCCCCCGTGGACGGGTCCCGGCGATGGGCCGGACGGTGACGACATCGTCCTCGACTCGAACGAGGACCTCGGGCGAACTTCCGACGATGGAGAATCCATCGAGCTCGAGGAAATACAGATATGGAGAGGGATTGATCGAACGAAGCACCCGGTAAAGCTCGAACGGCTCTGCGGGCATGGGCATCGCAAGCCGTTGGCTCAGCACCACCTGGAAAGCGTCGCCGGCAAAGATGTACTCGCGAATTCGTTCAACCCCCGCCTCGTACTCCTCGCGTGTCACCGTGCTGGAAAACTGGGGATCCTCGGTGGGCTCGGGGCCGACGACCAGAGGCGGCGGCGAAGCCCCCTCGGTGAGCTGGTCGACCAGCCGCTGCGTCTTCTCGGCCGCCTCGTCGTACCTGCGGCGAAGCTCGTCGTCGTCCAACCCCCCCTCGACCTCGACGGTCGCGATCGCCATGGCACGGCCGAGAAGGTTGTCGATGGCGAGTACGACATCCGTGAACATGAAGAGCCCGTCGGGCAGCCCGAGGTCGTCCTCCGGCTCGTCGGGCAGCCGCTCGACCTGGCGCACCACGTCGTATCCGAAGTACCCTACGGCGCCTCCCCACAGTCTGGGGAGGCCCCCGGTGGCCAGCGGTCGGCGGGCTCGCAATCGCTCGTCGAGGTCGGTCAGGGGGTCGTCCGCGGCGATCGGCGACCAACCGTCGTCTGGCGTCCATAGCTCGGCGCGGTTCCCACGGAGGCGCCATGCCTGGGCGGGCGCGCTCCCCAGGAAGGTGTACCGAGCCCATTGATCGCCCCCAACAACGGACTCGAGCAGAAAACCGAAAGGCGGACGACGAATCTTGGCGTAGGCGGTAACCGCCGTATCGACGTCGAAAAGGAACTCCCTCCACACCGGGAGGACGCCCGTGCCGGTCGCTTGGGCGCGAAATTCCTCTAGTGTAGGCTTGAGTTCCATGGATCCCGACAAGCGGAATGAACAGGGCGGCCCGACAGGGCCAAGAAACTTATGAGCGAAGCGAGAAAGGGGAAGGTCCCCCCGAGAGGGAAAGTCCCCTCGGTGGTGGCCGTGGATACGGGAGGGACGTTCACGGATGTTCTCCTCCTGGAAGGAGGACGCCTCCGCTCCTTGAAACTTCCGTCCACGCCGAGCGATCCCGCCGATGCCGTATTGGAGGGGCTGCGGCGGGTGATGGAGGACCTCGACCCTGAAGCCGACGGCGCGTTCGCGCTCCTCCACGGCTCCACGGTCGCGACCAACGCCCTTCTCGAACGAAAGGGAGCCCGCGTGAAGCTCGTCACGAACGCAGGCTTCGAGGACATCGTCGAGATCGGGAGACAGAATCGACCCCAGCTCTACGCGCTCGTCGGCCACCGGCCACCGTCACTCGTCGATCGCGGTGACCGCCACGGGATCCGAGGCAGGATAGGACCCGACGGCGAGGTCATCGAGGAACTCGACCCCGCAGAACTGGCGGCACTACCCGCGGCGATGGCCGGCGCAGAGTCGGTCGCGGTCGTGCTCCTGCACTCCTATGCGGACCCCACTCATGAAGAGAGCGTGGCGGAGGCACTCGCCGAGCTCGACGTGCCCGTGTCCGTGTCGGTCAGGCTGCTCCCCGAATACAGGGAGTACGAACGAACCTCGACGACGGTCGTGAACGCCTACGTGGCTCCTCGGATTTCGGCGTACTTGAACCGCCTCGCCAAGGAATCCGACGCGGAGCGCGTGAGTGTCATGGGGTCGAACGGCGGCTCGCTTCCCGTAGACCGCGCCGCCCGGGAGCCGGTGCACATGGTGCTTTCCGGACCGGCGGGGGGCGTGGTTGGGGCGCTGGCGTGCGGACGCCAGGCGGGGCACGAGCGCATCATCACGTTCGATATGGGGGGCACCTCCACCGACGTCTCGTTGTGCCCCACGACCCCGCTCCACACGAGGGAGTTGGAGATCGGCGGACAGCCCATCGCGATCCCGGTCATCGACATCCATACGGTCGGCGCCGGGGGCGGATCGTTGGCGCGAATCGACCCGGGGGGCGCCCTGCGTGTGGGACCGGAGTCGGCGGGTGCGGATCCCGGCCCTATCTGTTACGGCGAGGGTGGAACCGGCGTCACGGTCACGGACGCACACGTCTGGCTGGGAAGACTCCCGGCTGATGCCTTCCTCGGGGGCGAGCAGACGCTGGACCGGTCAGCGGTCGAACCGCATCTGCGGGTCATCGCGGATCGTCTCGGAGAGAGTCTCGAAGTGGCGGCCGAGGGTATCCTGGAAGTCACCAACACGGCCATGGAACGCGCCCTGCGGGTCATCTCGGTGGAGCGCGGACACGATCCCGCCGAGTTCACGCTCGTGGCGTTCGGTGGCGCCGGCGGCCTGCACGCCGCGCACCTGGCCGAGCGGCTGGGCGCCCGTCGCGCCATGGTGCCCCCCCGGCCGGGACTCCTTTCCGCGTACGGGATGCTCGCCGCGGACATCACACGGGAGGTCTCCAGAACGGTGCTGATTTCCACCGACTCGGCCAACGCGCAAGAGCAAATCGAGAGTGTATTCAACGAGTTGGAGCAGGCCGCCACCGCGGCGATGGCGGAGGAGGGAGTGCCCGAGGATCGCCTCACGCTACACCAATGGGTGGACGCGAGGTATGAACGCCAGAGCTTCGAGCTGAGAGTCCCGGCCGACGACTGGGACCCTCGATTCCACGCGCTCCACGAGAAGCGATACGGTTATCAGCGCCCCGACACGCCCGTCGAGGCCGTGACTCTTCGATCCATCGCGTCCGCACCCGGGCCCCCGCTCGAACTGGAGCGCATTCCGCAGGTGGACGCCGCTCCGACCATCGAACGCGCACAGACGTACACGGAGGGCGAATGGACCGAGGTGGACCGTGTCTGGCGGAGTGAGTTGGGCCCGGATCAGACCCTCGATGGGCCCGCAGTGGTGTTAGAATACAGTTCGACCACCTGGGTCCCGCGAGGTTGGGGGCTCACGGTCGACGAATGGGGGAACCTGCACCTCTCCGCGACGTAGCACGAGCGCGGTGAGGCAGGCGCCGGCCACATTCGCTGAAAGTCCCCACGGCACTCGTCACCTGGCAACTCAACCAGAGCGACCATGAAGCGGAGTCAGAAGGGCCAAACCCCCACGCTCGTGCCGGACGAGGCGCCCCGAGCCGCCGATGGTTCCACGGATGCGGATGGGGAGCCGATCTACCTCTGGGCGCTGATCACGGGCCTTGGTGTGGGCCTCCTGTATACCGTCACGCTGTCCCCGACGACCGCCTTCTGGGATACCAGCGAGTACATCGCCACGGGGCACATCCTGGGGATCCCCCACCCACCGGGAAACCCACTCTTCGTGCTGATGGCCCGAACGTGGGAGCTTCTCCTGGCGCCGCTGGGTCTCTCGGTAGCGACGCGGATCAACCTGTTCTCCGCCCTCATGGGCAGCGTCGCCCACGGCCTCTGGTTCCTGGCCGTCCATCACGTTCTGTCATTCTTCTCGGACGATCGCCGGTTCCGCATCGTGGGCGCGATTGCAGCGGTGGTGGTGAGCGCGACCGCCTTCACCGTCTGGAACCAGTCCAACGTGAACGAGAAGGTCTACACCGTCTCGCTCATGACCATCGCCCTGCTGACGTGGCTGGCCTTCCACTGGCGTGAGAACCTCGGCAAGGGCCGGGATGACAACCTGCTCATCCTCATCGCCTTTATCCTGGCGCTGTCCGTGGGAAACCATCTCATGGCGTTTCTCGCCGCGCCGGCGCTGGGCCTGTTCGTCCTCTGGGTCTCGCCCCGGGTTCTGCTCAACTGGCGTCTTTATGCGATCGGCGCGTTTGCCGTCTTCCTGGGCCTTTCCATACATCTCTACCTGCCGTTGCGAGCGGCGCTAGCGCCCATCATCAACGAGGCCGATCCGACCTGCACGAGTCTCCAGAGCGCACTGACGAGCATCGTAACGATGGGCCAGGCGGGTTGTACGGAGCTCTCGGCGGCGCTGTCGAGGCAGCAGTACCTCAAGCCCCCGATAATACCACGGGCATCGCCGCTGTTGTCGCAGTTCGCGAACTACCTCCAATACTTCGACTGGCAATGGGCGAGGGGCGTGGCGGGGACCGCCACGGTTTTCCCGCTGGCCAGGCTCCCGTTCACGTTCTTGTTCGCCGTTCTGGGACTGTATGGTGCGGTCCAACACTTGCGCAGAGACTCGGCCACCGGTCTCTACGTCTTGGCTCTGTTCGCCACGCTCTCTATCGGCCTCGTCTTCTACCTCAACTTCCAGTATGGCTTTTCGCTCGCCTCTCCCAGCCCCGATGACGTCCACGAGGTGCGCGAGCGCGACTACTTCTTCATCGTCGGTTTCTCGGTGTGGGGGCTCTGGGCGGGCATCGGAATCGCCGCACTCTGGCAAGAAGCCGCGGCGCGCCTAAAGGGCTCCTGGTCGCGCGCCGCTCCGGTGCTCGCGCTGGCCCTGATCCCGCTCTTCTTCAACTGGCCCTGGGCGAGCCGCCGAGCGGACTATTCGGCGCGGGATTGGGCGTACAACCTCTTGATGAGCGTGGAGCCGTACAGCGTTCTCTTCACCAACGGTGACAACGACACGTTTCCGCTTTGGTATCTGCAGGAGACCGAGGGCATACGCCAGGACGTGACCGTCATCGTCACGTCCTACCTCAATCTGGACTGGTACGTCCGGCAGATCAGAGACCTCACGACACCGTGCCCGCCCGGCGTGCAGGCGAGTGACAGCCGGACCACCATCGTTTGCCAACGACCATACGACCCTCAGGAGGGTGAACCCGTCTACACCGCCGACCCGGCCGAAGCAGACTCGCCCGGACGGATCGCGATCACCACGGAGCGTCC
>JBDHFN010000011.1:0-48882 GCA_039590375.1 Gemmatimonadota bacterium | reverse complement strand
AGCTCTGTCCGTAGGAGCTCAGCCGCGTTTTGCTTGACGAAGATCTTCGACTCGAAATCGAGACCGGCGGACAGACCGAGGTATTCGTGGGTGGGGCGCGCATAACAATAGGCGCACCCGTGCTCGCAGCCTCGGTACGGGTTGATGCTCGAGTCGAATCCCACGTCGGGGCTCGTATTGCGGGCCACGATCGATCTCGTGGAATCCTTGAAGAACTGGGTTCGCGGGGCGGAGTCCTCCATCAAGGCCGACGGATCCTGCTCGAGGGTGAGGCGCTCGAATCGGTTGGACGGGTTGGGCGTCACCCCGCGCCCACGCAACGTCGGGAGTCGTGTCATTCGGCCTGGTGCCTCCTCGATCCCACCTTGTGACGTCTTGTGTTTTCTTTGGTGTTGCACGTTCGGGTTTTGTTCGGTATATGATACTCGGTGGCAGGCACCCGCGAAAGGGACCATGTTCCCGCGATGAGACCGACCCGAGCCCAGATCGAGGCGCTGAAGCGCAACGACCCCGTCCTCGGGGCCGCCATGAAGGGCTTGCCCCCATTTCCGGAGCTTCCTGTCGCGAGCTTTCGAGGCCCCCACTTCCACGTGCTGGCCCGATCGATCATCTACCAGCAGTTGGCGACCCGGGCCGCCGCGACAATCTACGGACGGGTGCGAGAGCTGGCCCCGGGGCCACGTTTCCCGACTCCCGAGCAGATGTCGACGTTCTCCGATGAACGGCTTCGAGCAGCGGGACTGTCACGGAACAAGATCAAATCCATCCGGGATCTCGCTGGCAAGATCACCAACGGTGAACTCCGTCTCAGGGGAATTGCCAGGTGCGACGACGACGAGATCATCCGACGGCTCACGACGGTTTGGGGTATCGGTGAGTGGACGGCGCAGATGTTTCTCATCTTCAAGCTGGGGCGGCTCGACGTCATGCCTACGGGCGACCTCGGGGTGCAGGAGGGCCTACGGGTTCTGGATGGATTGGATGAACGCCCATTGCCCGGCACGCTGCTCGATCGCGCGGAGGTCTGGAGGCCGCTCCGCAGCGTCGCGGCGTGGTTTTTGTGGAGGCTCACGGACGCCCGATGAAGAGCATCCGGGAGCTGGTGGAATCCCCGATGACACTCGCGCGCCGAAATCACGTAGTACTAGAAGAAGATGTGATCCGATGTCATGCCATGCAAAGAGGAGGGCCCTGATGGCCAAGAAGAGCCGCGGTAGAGCGCCGCGAGACAAGAAACCGTCGCTCAAGCTCCCGGAGTGGCCCTGCACTCCCAAGCCGCCTCGGACTCCACCAGCGCCGAGACCGACCGCGCCCGTGGGGTCGGTGCCGGGACCCGACTTCAAGAAGGTGATCAAGAAGCTCGGGAAGAAGCGTTAGAACTACTGGGACACCACTCTAGCGCCTACAGGGCATATCTGTAGGCGCTAGAATCACTCGGGCGTGAGGAGCGAGGCCTTGAGCGCCTCGTCGACAAGGAAGAGATCGGTCAGAAGCGCCCTGAAGTGGATCGACGCATTCAAATTGTCGATCAACTGGGAACTGATCGCCGGCTGGGCCATCACTAGTCTGAGGGCGGCCCGGGTATCGCCGGCGTCTCGCTGAACGACCCGGTCCATGGCTTCCACGGCCTCTGCATCGGCACCCTCGGCCGCGTCGCCGATCCCACCCTCGAAGGCGGCGAGAGCCTGGTCGGCCCGGCTCAGATATTGACTCAACTCACCACTGATGCCGGCACCGGATCCAGACACTCCTTGAGCCGCATACGCGAGGAAGAACTCGTAGGTCTCCTCGATCGTGTCGATATGTTCCTTCAACTCGTCGGACGTCACCTCAGACCTGACCCCCGAACTCTGACGCCTGCTGGTCGTCGCCGGAGTCCCCAGCCGGTTCGCTACCGCCGGCGTCGGCACCGCCGTCCTCAGGGATCGAGGCGCCTACTCCGGCTGGCACGAGCTCCTCTTGAGGCGCCGCGCCGCCGACTGCCCAACGATTCGGATCGAAGTTCTGCACGTACTTTTCTTGGTCGATGAACCCATAAATCATCGACTTCGTGATCCACCACTTGTCGGGCCGTATCGCGAAGTAGATATGCGAAATGACCAGAGCGATGAGGGCCACACTCGAGACCCCGTGAACGACGTACACCACACCCCAGGAACTGTCCGCGAACATATACGGGTTCGCGGTCCAGAATGCAGTCTCGAGGCGGAGCATCATCAGGACGCCCGTTACGATGGCCGCCAGACCCGACACGGCGGCGGCGTGGTGGAAGAGCTTGTGATCGATCGGATACTTGGCAGCCTTGGGTACCTCGGTCCCGTTCCTACCGACCATATGGCGCAGCTCGGCGACCCCGGCCTTGATGTCGGCCTTGTCGACCCACATCGCCCAAAGATCCTGCCAGAATGTCGCATGAATGATGTGGTAGACGATCATCAGCGTAAGGATCACGCCAGCGACCCAGTGAATCGTCACCCACGCGAACTGGATCCCCATGACCGGGGCGAACCCCGTGACCAGAAGCACCAGCATCGCCGCCGACATGCCCCAGTGGAACACTCGTTCCGACATGGCATGCCGAAGAATCTGAGCAGGAAGCCCAGCGAGGCTCGACCCACCCGTGCTCGTCGATTCAGCGGGCGCGATCCACTTCGCCCAGACCGCGTGGGCGGCGACGAAAGCCAAGCCCCCGATTACCGCGGCCCACATGAGGTCCCAGGAGACTCCAATGAGAACCTCCTGGCCCCACGGGTTGGCTGCGCGCCTCCAGAGTTCCACGCTAAGCCTCCGTTCCGCGGACAGCCCGACGGACCAGGTTCCGCATCAGGGGGATCTTGTAATCGTTGTGCCGCAGCGGCTGCGCGTCACGAACCGCTACCTCGCCGGCCTGAATTCCCAATTGGTCGGAGGGAGCTTGGCCCCGGAGGACCCTCTCGGAATCTTCCAGGCGAAGCGGGACGGGAGCGGCACCGTTGGCCGCCATACGTACTTCCTGGATCACGCCACCGCTGATGCGCATCGCCGAAGCCACCGTCATGAGGGCAAAGTCCCATGCCTTCCGGTCCTCGACCTTCTCATAGTAGAACGTGGCTCCCGACCATGTGGACGGGATACGGATGGCCGTCAGCAGCTCACCGGGCTTCAAGATCGTCATGCGCTCGATATCTACGCTGGGCGGCATGAAGAAGTCCTCGGCGTCCACGAGGCGCTCGCCTCTCGATCCCTGGATCACGAATTGGGCGTCGAGCGCGATGAGCGCCGGCGCCGTATCGGAGGGACTGACCGCCACACAACGATTCGTGCCCAGAATGGCATGCTCGCGGTTCATCGCCGTGGGCGCCGAAGCGTAGCAGGTGTTACCGCCAGCCCGATAGCAGGGCCATCCACCGCGGTAATACCAGCAACGCGTGTCCTGGGCCAGGTTGCCCGCGAGCGTACCCCGGTTCCGAATTTGGGGCGTCGCGACATGGGCGGCGGCGTCCGTGAGAACACTGTAATTCGCCAACAACTCGGGGTGCGTGGCCACTTCGGTGAGCGTGGTCATTGCACCGATTTCAATTCCATCGGCCGTGCTACGCACGCCCTTGAGGGCATCCACGTTGGCGAGATCGACCACGGCCGTAGGCCGCTTGATCCGCTCTTTCCACCAGTCGAAGCTGTCCATCCCGCCGCCCAGCACCCAACCATCCTCACCGTATCGAATCAACAGTTCGATCGCATCGTCGGCGCTCGTCGGCTGGAAGAGCTCGAACGCCGGGATCATATCTCTGATGATCGCCATCTTCGCTATCTCCCTTTAGACGTGAAGGTCGAGGGGGCCGTACGCAGGTGCGCGGCCCTCAAGTTCTGCAAGTAGGACGTCCGCCGTCAGCGGCGTCCGGCATAGGCATTCTCCCTCCATGGCGTCCGCGATCGCGGACGTAAGAGCCGCTGATCCGGCTCCCACACAGGGTTCTCCGATCCCTTTCGCACCGACCGGGGTCTGTGGATCCGGAATCTCCACGGCCGCCCACTGCATGTCGATCGGAACATCGAGAATTCCCGGCGGCCGAGCCGTGTAGAACCGCTTGGCGAACGACACGCCCCACACCGGGTCGAAGACCCACTTTTGGCTCATCGCGATCCCCATCCCTTGAATGGAGCCGCCGAAGATCTGGCCCCCGAGACTCCTGGGATGGACCACCACACCGCAGTCGGTGACCGCCGTGTAGTGGACGACATCGACCTTGCCGGTCTCGACGTCCAACTCCACCTCGGCGAAGCCCACCACCCACGATTGCAGGCCGCCTTGACCGCCGAAGTTGTCCCTGGCGGCCGCCACGAGGCCCTGACCAGCCAGCGCCGTAACGGACGCCTTGGTCATGTCGTTGAGGTCTTCGTTGAACTCCTCGCCACTGTAGCGTCCGCCGAGCTCGATTGCCCGGGTCGCCGCACGGGCGAGAGTCATTCCCTGCGACGGATTGGTACGACGATAGACGCGTCCTCCGGACGTATCATAGTCCTCGGGCCGGCCACCGAGATCCCTCGCGGCGATCTCCCGTAGCTTCTGCTGGGCGTCCAATCCGGCCGCGTGGTTCGCCCTGGTATGGGCATGCGTCGTCTGGCTACCCGCCTGGACCGAACTCCAGGGCAAGTGGCGACTCGTGTCGCCAAAAACGACCTCGACGTCGTCCCACTCGACGCCCAACACGTCGGCTGCGGCACGAGCGGTGTCGGAGATCGAATGCGTGCCCAGGTTTCCGAGGCCTTGCTGGATCTGGACTTTGCCGTCGGGCCGGATCACGAGGAGGCCGTCGTAGCCGCGACTGCCCGCTGCAAACGGGCTGACTCCGACGCCGATACCGGTCCTCTTCGTGCCGTTCATTTGACCGCTGCGGGCGAGTCTCTCCTCCCATCCGAAGAGTTCGCGCCCCAGATCGATCGCTTCCTTGACGAAAACACTGGTGAGCGTGGCTCCACGCGGTCCGTATTCAACGTCGCCATCCGGGGCGTTGAGCCGGCGAAGCGCGAGACGATCGACACCGAGCTCCCTAGCCGCCTTGTCCATCAGCGGCTCGAGCATCCCGATGATCTGGGCGCCGCCCGGGCCCCGTTGGGCCGCCTTGGGCGGTGTGTTCGTAAACACGCCGACGCCGCGGAATCGCATGTTGAGCGGCCGATACGTGAGAGAAGCGGTATTGGCCGCTCCGTTTTGGTCACCCCCGGCGAACGGGCCACCGTCGCCCAAGGCGAACAGGTCGAGTGCCGTGATGCGGCCATCGGCCCGGAAGCCGATGCGAACTCGCGCCTGCATGCCAGGCCGGGCACGTCCGAGGTAGTTCTCCTCGGCACGCGTGATCCGGAGCATGACCGGTCGGTTCAGCTTGCGGGACATCAGCGCCGGCACCTGCTGGATGATGCTGCCGGAGATCTTGCTGCCGAATCCGCCGCCGCAGTAGTCGCCGATCATGACCACGTCTTCTATGTCCAGTTCGAGCTGGGCGGCGAGCGCCTGCCGGGTCCGTACCAGGCTCTGCGTGGACGTGTGGATGAAGAGCCTTCCGTTCTGCCAGTACGCCATCGCGGAGCGTGGCTCCAGCGGGTGGTGCGTGAGCGACTGGTGTACGATGGTCTCGTCGAGAATCAGGTCCGCAGCTGCGAAGCCCGCGTCGATGTCCCCGACCATCCATTCCGTGTTCGCCTTTCCCTCACCATCGGGCATCGGCATGCTGCCTTCGGGGGCGTTGGCGAAGTCCTCCTCGGTCCACTTGAGCGTCGTGAGCTCCCGCCCAGTCCTCGTGTTTCCTTCGAGTCTCGCATTCGGACTGCCGGGCCGCATGCTGTCCAATGGATTGAGGACGAAGGGCAGAGGCTCGAAATCGACTCTGATCCGCTCGATGGCGTCCGCCGCCGTGGTCTCGTCGATTGCCGCCACTGCGAGGATGGCCTCACCCTCGTAGTGCGGGTGGTTCGTGAGGCACTGTTCGCCAGTTTCGGACTGGGGCACCTCGTCGGCCGTGAGGATGCCAATCACGCCGTCCATGGCGAGGGCCGCGCTCGCGTCGATGCGAGTGACTCGGCAATGGGGCATCGGGCTCGCAAGCAACTTCGCGAACACCATGCCATCCGCCCTGAAATCCTCGGCATACCTCGCTCGTCCCGTGATCTTCGCGTGAAGATCGGGAGGAGAAATATCTTGTCCGATCAAAGCCATTTGTTGCCCCCTTATGCTTGCTGCCGCGAGTACTCGGCGGCACGCATGGCGGAAGTCAGAATCTTGTTGTAGTCAGCGCAACGGCACAGGTTGCCGGAAAGGGCCTGAGCGGCTTCTTCACGAGTCGGGTTGGGATTGCTCTCCACCATCGCCACCATGCTCATGATGAATCCCGGTGCGCAGAAAGCGCACTGGAAGCCTCCCTCGTCGAGGACCGCCTGCTGTACCGGATGCAGCGTGCCGTCCGGCTCCTCGAGGCCCTCGACGGTGGTGATCTGCTGAGTACGAACGCTGTGCGTGAGTACGGAGCAGGCGTAGCTCGGCACCCCATCGACGAGCACTGTGCACGCACCGCATTCCGCCCGGTCGCAGCCGAGCTTCGTACCGGTAAGCCCCAGCTTATAGCGTAGCGTGAAGGCGAGCGTCTCTTGGTTCAGCACGTCCACGCGCCGTTGCTGGCCGTTGACGTTCAGCGTGATGAGGCGCTCGACCGACCCCTGAACCGCAAGAGCCCCGAGTAGGGGCTGCGGCCCCTTGAAGAGATAGCCCACCGAAGAGGTCGTAGCACCCGCTGCTATGACCCCCATGATGAACTTTCTTCGGGAAACCGTGCGCTCCGGAGTGCCGATGATCTCGACGTCGCTCATGGAGCCTTACCTCCTTAGAAGATCAATCCGGGGAAGAACCTGACGGGCGGCCCTATCCGCCCAGCGACCCATAATAAGCGACGACGCGCCAGAAGGCGAGGCCCTATGGATAGTGATTCCTGGAGGCGGTGTGGTGGCCCACGTCGCTTGCTCGACCTGGACCCCGACGGAGCATGCGCCCGTACATGGGGGTGGACGCGCGGGCAACCTACTGGACTGGGGCGGGGGTCCAGGCGTAGACTGAAAGGTCGGTGGGCGCCACTAAGGACGTGAATGCCATGCTTTCCTGGTTGTCGGCTGTAGCCTTGGCCTTTCTCATTTGTAGCATCTCGATCCGCGTGTGGCTGATCGAGCGAAAGAAGCGCGTCGTCGCCGAGCGCCGGGTCATCGAACGCCCCAACTCCTTCTACGAGTCAGAAGCGGTTCACGACCAAGTGGACGAAGAATGGTGGCGCCGGATCGACCTCGAGCGCCTCCACGAGCTGAATCGTGAGTACGTAGAACGGCTTTTGCACCAGATCGACGGCGCCGGCGCTGGCACTCTTACCAAGGACGAACGCGCGTTCATGGAGCGCATGGCCAAGCTCGACGGGCCGCCGCGCCCGGGTGTCCGCCCACCCACCGATCCTTGGCCCAGCCCCGCCTGATAGCCATCCGTCGCTCAGCCCGGCCTGATCGGCCGTGGTGCTACCAGTCGGTCTCGCCCGGTGGGATCGGCGGGACCTTCTTGAGGCTGGTTTCCTCATCGAAGAGCCTGAAGCCCCGAGCCCGGTAGTTTTCGAGCGCCCGGGGGCTGTCGAGCGTGCAAGTGTGAAGCCAGACGCGTCGTGCTCCTGTACGAAACGCCCGTTCGACGGTATCGGAGAGGAGAAGACCACCAATCCCCCTTCCCATGAATTGGCGGAGCAATCCGAAGTAGGCGATCTCAACGGATTCTTCAGGCTGACACTCGAGCTCGACGTAGCCCGCGATCACTCCGTCCAGATGGGCGATCCACACCTGGACCTCAGGCCGTTCGAGGTGCGCCAGCCACTTCGCATATGACCATCTCAGGCGGTCGGTCCAGCCCCAGTCACGTCCCACCGTGCTATAGAGGAATCGTCCCAAGTCCGGACTCGCGACTCTGGCTTCCCGGATCTCGAGATCGGGCACTTCTGATCCCGACGGCACGAATTCATCCAGGCTGCGAAGCTCCAAGTAGTATGTGGTGACCTGCGTTTCCAAGGATCAGACCGCCCGACCGTATGGGTGTGTGGATCGAGACCGTATGGATCGAGACCGCATGTGTGTCTGGATCCGGACCGAACTCCGACGCTACGGTGCTCAATGGGGAGGGTGCCGTCAACCGAGAGCTCCGTCGGCGTCGGTCCCTGGTTGGCATTCACGCCGGAGGGCAGTATTTCAAGCCCGCTCTCCCTCTTCATGCTCTCGCCTATAGGACTCTCGTCACTTGAAGCTCGAAAGATCGCCCCCCTGGGCCCTCCCTCTGTTGGGCGTGGTCCTCTATTGGAGCCTTCTCGCAGTATTCGCAGGTGGGATCACGACGAACCCCCTGCTGTACGGCCTCGTGATTCTCATCCTCAGTCAGATCGAGCAGCCGTTCCGACTCCTGGGAGCCCGTCCTCAGGACTTCGTTTTGCCGTTCATCCTCACGGGGGTGCTGTACGACAGCCAGCGCTATTGGGGCAAGGCGGTACGGGGCATTCCGCACATCGCCGAGCCGTACATGCTTGAGCGGGCGTTGTTCGGAATCCCTTCGCCGAATGGCACGTTGACACTGAACGAGTGGTTCGGGCTGCATCTCCACCCCGTCTTAGACTTCATCGCGGGTGCGGCTTACCTGACGTTTATCGGCATCTTCATCCTGATGGCCGCGTACTTCACCCGACTGATCCACCTCGGCTCCGACTTCGGGCCGAACCCGTCTCGGAGGAAGTGGTCGGGGCGTGCCCCCGCGTGGTCGTTTTTCGTCGTCAACGTTCTGGGGTTTGCGACATGGTTTCTCTACCCGGCGGCTCCTCCCTGGTATGTGGATTTATACGGGTTGGACACCGTTCTTCTCGACGTACCCATGAACCCGGCGCGAACGCTTCGCTTCGACGCGTTGTTCGGAACCAGCTTTTTCACAGGGATGTACGACGCGGGGTCCAACCCCTTCGGCGCGATTCCCTCCCTCCACATTTCCTATCCCGTCATGTCCGTCGTCTTTGCGATGAGGCTCAAGAGGTTCCGTGCCTTCACGATCATCTTTTCGAGCCAGGTGGCCTTCGCGGCGGTGTATCTGAACCATCACTACGTGATCGACGTGCTCCTGGGTGTTCTCTATGGGCTGGTGGGGGCCGCGATCACGATCGCGGTGACGGAATGGCTGGGCGCTCGATCCGTTCGTAGCGGAGCGCATTCGTAGGATCGACGCAAGTCGGCCGACGGCCTGGGATCCAGTGGGGAGAAGCCCTACGCGCGTTCAGGGTCCTCCGGACAGATGGAAGAAGACCGACCCCCCATTCTGTATTAGCGAATTCGTAGGATCGAATCGTTCCCAGCAGTGAGTGTCAGTTCTTTGGCGCGTCTTAGAACTTTTCCTTAGGTGGGCAGGACGGGCACGTGACCTCCGAGTGAGGGCGTGATCGACTTCCCTCGCATCCCTCGTCGAGGAAGATGATCTGGCGATGAATTCAAGAAAACAGACGCTGGAGGCCGTGGCCCTGGTCGTACTCTTCGGCGGTATCATGATACTGACCTTCGCGGGGTTCGCGATGCGGGACTGGATGCCGCCGGCCGCGTCGAGACACGCGGAGGGAATGGACGGGATGATCCGGTATCTCCTCTGGACGACCGGGGCCGTCTTCGTCATTGGCCATGGGGTCCTCATCCGCTTCATCTGGAAGTTCGGGCGGGGTGGAGAGGCGGAAAGTCCGGTTACGAGCGCGCGCGCCGAGCGCCTTTGGTCGATTGCTCCGGTGGTGGCCATGGCGCTGATCTCCGAGGTGGGCGTCCTGGTGATCGGCCTTCCCGTCTGGGACGAGGTCTACGGTGAGGTGCCCGAGGACGCACTGATCGTCGACGTCGCGGCTCGCCAATTCGAGTGGATCGTTCGCTACCCGGGCCCCGACGGAGCCTTCGGTCGCACCGACCCGGCGCAGATCAACGGCCAGACCAACCCGACTGGCCTCGATGCCTCGGACGCTTCCGGGGCCGATGACATCGTCGAGCGGAACGTGATCCGGCTACCCGTCGACCGTCCGGCATACCTACGGCTCCGCTCCCACGACGTGCTCCACAGTTTTTCCGTGGCGGCGTTCCGTGTGAAGCAGGACATCATTCCGGGGCTGATCGGGAGCACGCAGTTCGTGCCGATCGAGGTGGGTACGTACGAGATCGGCTGTGCAGAGCTCTGTGGACTCGCCCACTACCGGATGCGCGGCACCGTCATCGTCATGAGCCAGCAGGAGTTCGACGCATGGCTCCGTGAGCAGTCGGGAGGTGCCGCATGAGCGCGCATGCACCCCTTCCGTTCTGGCGCCGTTACATCTTTTCGACCGACCACAAGGTGATCGGCCTCCAATACATCTTCACAGCGGCGGCGATGGCCGTTGTCGCCGTCACGCTCTCGGTCCTGATCCGGTTCCAGATGACGTGGCCCGGAACCCAGTACCCGATTATGGGGACCCTCCTCCCGAACGCCTACGAGGGAGGCGTGCTCAAGCCGGAATCCTATCTGAGCCTGGTGACGATGCACGGCACGATCATGGTGTTCTTCGTGATCTCGATCGGGCTGGTGAGCGGGATGGGCAACTTCATTATCCCGCTGCAGGTGGGTGCGCGTGACATGGCGTACCCGTTCCTGAACATGCTGTCGTATTGGACCATCGTTCCGGCCTGCCTGATCATGATCGGCTCGTTCCTCGTCGAGGGCGGCGCCGCGGCCGGCGGCTGGACGTCGTATCCACCCCTGTCCGCGCTTCCGGAGGCCCTGCCTGGATCGGGAATGGGACAGACACTTTGGCTCCTGGGGATGGCGCTCTTCATCGTGTCGTTCACTATGGGAAGCCTCAATTTCCTGGTGACGATCCTGAATCTGCGCACCAAGGGCATGTCCATGATGCGCATGCCGCTCACGATCTGGACCTTTCTCATCTCATCCATCCTCGGGATCCTCGCGTTCCCGCCCCTGACGGCGGCGGCC
This sequence comes from Gemmatimonadota bacterium, assembly GCA_039590375.1. Classification (GTDB taxonomy): domain Bacteria; phylum Gemmatimonadota; class Gemmatimonadetes; order Longimicrobiales; family Gaopeijiaceae; genus UBA822. Next base: position 37,856 of record JBDHFN010000011.1, on the reverse strand, counting down.
ATCATGCTGCTCCTCGACCGTCACGGGGGCACGAGCTTCTTTCTGCCCAGTGGCTTGGTTGTCGGGGGGAACGTGCTCGCGTATGAGGGCGGCACACCCCTGTTGTTCCAGCATCTCTTCTGGTTTCTGGGCCATCCCGAGGTGTACGTGCTGCTCCTTCCGGCGCTCGGCATCGCGTTCGACGTGGTCGCCACATTCGGACGGCGACCGGTGTTCGGGTACCGGACCACCGTGTGGTCGCTCCTGATCGTCGCGGTGCTCAGCATGATCGTGTGGGGGCACCACATGTTCACGAGTGGCATGAACCCTTATGTCGGCGAGTACTTCTCGGTGATGACGGTCATGATCACACTGCCTTTCACCGTGATCGGCCTCAATCTGATCGCGAGTCTCTGGCGGGCGGAGTTGCGACTGACGACGGCGATGCTGTTCGCGCTGGGCATCATCTCGGCGGTTGGAACGGGCGGGCTCGGCGGACTCTACTTGGGGACTGCGGCCTCGGATATCTACTTCCACGACTCGGTTTTCGTGGTCGGGCATTTCCACTTCATGATCGGTGTCGTGACGTCGTTCGGGATCTTCGCCGGGCTCTACTACTGGTTCCCGAAGATGTTCGGCCGGCATATGAACGAGACACTCGGCAAGGCCCACTTCTGGATGACGACGGCACCGGTGTTCTACGCGTTCATCATGATGCACTACATCGGTCTCGCCGGCGCGCTACGCCGCGTCTATGACCCGAGCGTGTATGAGTACATCCGACCCTTCCTGCAAATGAACGTGTGGATCACGTATGCGCTCTTCATCGCGGTGGCGGCTCAAATGGTCTTCTTCGTCAACCTGGTCTACAGCGCGTTCCGCGGGCAGCGGGCTAGCGAGAACCCCTGGGAGGGAGCGACGCTCGAATGGACGACGGCTTCGCCGGCGCCCCACCTCAACTGGGACGAGCCACCCACGGCTTACCACGGCCCCTACGAGTACCGGACGAACGCAGCCGCGACCGGCTACACGCCGCAGCATGTTCCTGGTGAGTCCCCGTCCGGGGGCCCGCCCGAGCGTGGGTCGGGTCCGCCCCCGGACGTGCCGGCTGATCCACCGTCCGAGCCGTCCATGGCGGGAGACCCATCATGAGCGGTTTGGCGTCGCCGGGGGCCGTGCCGCTGGAGAGCTTTTCGCCGAGCACCGGGGGGCGCTCCTTGTCGTCGAACGGCGGGCCTCATGGCGATGTCCGGCCCGGCCCCTATCCGATGGGCCTCATGGCCATCTTGGCCACGGTCGCGATGCTCTTCGCCGCTTTTACTGCGGCCCTGCTGGTCCGGCGAACGGGGGCCGATTGGACGCCCGTCGAGCTGCCGGTGATCGTATGGATCAACGCTGTGGTGATCGTCGCGTCGTCGGTGCTCGTGGAGTTTTCGAAGCGCGCGCTACGGGACGGTGACGGGGCTCATGCTCCAGTGTGGCTCACGATGGGGAGCGTGTTCGGGGTGTTCTTCCTCGTCGGTCAATTGGTGGCCTGGCGGGCCCTGATTGCTCAGGGCGTTCTGCTTCCCACCAGCCCGCACGCGGCCTTCTTCTACATGTTGTCCGCGGTCCACGGTGCGCATGTACTCGGTGGCCTGGGTGCGTTGACCTGGACCCTGAATAGGGCTTTCAAGGGCGCATACACGGCGTCATCCCATGCGGGCCTCGATCACGCGGCCATCTACTGGCACTTCGTGGGGACCGTGTGGATCTACCTCTTGATCCTTCTTTCCGTTGTTTAGGAGCAGTCAATGAGTCAGGCACGTATGGCGACGGCCCGGACCCATTGGGAGGGAGGCGTCACTCCCTTCGGGATGTCGTGGCAAAAACTGATGATGTGGGTGTTCCTGTTGACGGACGCCCTCTTGTTCGCCGGATTCCTGGCGAGTTATGCCTTCATCCGTCTGGCGGCCGGGGACTGGCCGGAGCAGTCGGAGGTGTTCAGCATGCCGCTGATCGCCACCATGACGTTTGTCTTGATCACGTCCAGCGCCACCATGGCCTCGGCCGTAGGCGCGGCACACCGCAAGGACCTGAACACTGCCGTGCGCTTCGTGGCCCTCACGGCGATCGGCGGAGCGATCTTCCTCGGCATGCAGGCGATGGAGTGGACGGAGCTGATCCATGAGGGAGCGAGGCTCTCCGGGAATCCGTGGGGTCCTCCGGCGTTCTCGTCCTTCTTTTTCATGATCACGGGATTCCACGGGACTCACGTGTTGATCGGGGTGATCATTCTGTCCATCACGGCAGCTCGGGCCCGTTCGGGTACCGCGACGGGCGACGGCGTCGAGCTCGCTGGGCTCTACTGGCACTTCGTCGACCTCGTATGGGTCTTCATCTTCACGGTGTTTTACTTGATCTGACGGAGAAATCATGAGCGGGACCATGTCCTATAAGGGTTACTGGACCATCTGGGGAGTCCTCCTGGTCCTTACGATCGTCATGATCGGGATCGAGGCCCTCACGCTGCCGGGTGCGGTGGCCATTCTCTTGTTGACAGCAGCCATGTTGACCAAGGCCACCTTGATCGCCGGATGGTTCATGCATCTTCGGTCGGAGACCCGCTTCATCATGTGGTGCTTGGTGCTCGGCACGCTCCTGACGGCAGCGTTCTTGTTGTTCCTACTCGTTCCTGACGGGATGGACGCGAACCGCTTCGCGGAGTATCCGTAGCGTGACCGGGGCACCGCCGGATCTGATGTTCAGCATGATACTGGCCACCGGCGTCCTGATCGGCACCGTAGTCGTGCTCGTGATCGTAGCCTTTGCCTGGTACCGAAAGGCGGAGAAGAAGCGGCTCGGGTAACGGAGCCCCGTTCGAATTTCCGAGGGACGGGATCTTTCGGCATTGCCATGACCCCGTCTGGGGTCGCAGATTCGGCTCGACAATAGTGCCGCCTCCACCTCCGACGGGCGACCCATGGCCGCACCGGATCTTCAGATCCAACTCCAAGAGGAGTTAGACTCCGAGTTTCAGATCCTCCGCCTCTTGGGCGAGGGCTCCGTGGCACAGGTATACCTGGCGCGTGAGCGGGCGCTCCAGCGTCTAGTCGCCATCAAGCTCATGAAATCGGAGCTGGCCGAGGACGAGACGGCGCGGAAGCGATTCGAGCGGGAGTCCCGATCGGCCGCGAAGATCCACCATAACAACGTCGCGACCGTGCATCGGGTCGGCGCCCTCGAGGACGAGACGCCGTTCATCATCATGGAGTACATCGAGGGCCGGAACCTCGCGGATCTGCTCCAGGCGGAGGGGGTCATGGACATCGAGCAGGCCTCCCACACGCTGAGCCAGGTGGCCTCGGCGCTGGCTGCCGCACACGAGAATGGAATCGTCCACCGGGACGTGAAGCCGGAGAACGTCGTGCGACAGAAGGATTCGGACCGCGTGGTGCTTACGGACTTCGGAATCGCGGGGATCCTGGAGACGGGCAACGAGACGATCACCCGCCTCACACAGCAGGGGCAGTTGCTTGGCGATCCGCGGTACATGAGCCCTGAACATTTGCTCGGTGAATCCGTCACGGATGAGTCGGACGTGTACAGCCTGGGCATCATGGGCTACGAGCTTCTCACGCTGAAGACTCCGTACGAAGGCACCACGAGTGTCCAGCTGGTCACGGCACACCTGAAGAGAGAGCCGATTCCGCTGGCGCGCCTCCGCCCCGACGTAGATCCCTCTCTTGCCGAACTGTTGGAGCGGTGCCTTTCCAAGAATCCCAGGCACCGGCCTCGGGCGTCCGAGGTCGCCAAGGCGTTGGAGCCGGTCAAGGAGGCGCCGCACACCACCGGTGCACACGCCCGGCCGGACTCACTTGCCAGCCAGGCGCTCTTGGACGCGGTGAAGAGCGTTCCGGCCCTCGAGCGTTTCGTGGGGGAGCTTAAGCGCCGGCATGTGTTCAACGTGGCAGTATTCTACATTTTGGTCACCGCGGGTCTTCTGGGGTTCGCAGAAGCTGCGTTTGGGTCGCTGTTCGACGATCCCGATCGCGCGATGGAGATCCTAGTGGCCCTCACCCTGGGCGGCTTTCCGGTGATCCTCGTTCTTTCTTGGATGTTCGATGTCAGCTCTAGAGGGATCCACAGAACCCACTCGGAGATCTCGGGCTCCGCTCGGACCAAGCTTTACGTCCTTCAGGCTTTGGGGCTGTTGCTCAGCTTGACGCTCGCCGTGTTGGTCGGCTGGTGGATTCTGAGATCGTAGCATCACCGGTCTCGTCACCCCCACGGGCGGCCTCCGAGGCCGGGCCGAGGCGCAACCCGAATCCGACCACGATCACGAACGCCAGGAACCCGAACTCGTCCACGGGCAGGGCCGACACCCTTCGTGGATCGAATAATTCTACCACGATGGTGGCGATGAGAACGGCGAGTCCGGCCTCGACCAGTTTCTGCGACCGTCCCGAGCTTCGCCCGGAGTCCGACCAAAGGGTATAGGCGCACAGCCCACAGAACAGGCCCATCAGATAATCCGCCAGTGGTGGCCACCGGGAGGGAATCGCGATCGCCTGGGCGAGTCGCTCTCCCCACGGGAGCACGACCGCCTCGACCTCGAGCACATCGCTGAAGTGAATCGTCTGGGGTGAGGCCAAGTGGACTACGATCACGGTGGCCGTAACGCCGGTGAAGATCCACACGAGCCAACGGGTGGCCATCTCGGTGTACAACGTGATGAACCACGCGATCGCGACGGGTGCCGCGAGCGCGAACGTGCTGTGCAGGCGGACGGCTGCGATGTAGGCGTCGACGTCGACCGCTCTGTAGACACCGAGCGCGGCATACTCCTGTCCGGCGATCAGAATGGACGCGGCCCCGAATAGGCGAAGGACCGAGTTCTGTGACGCCTCCGACCCTCTGGGGGTCACCGTCGCATACCATCCTCCCACCAGGAGGCAGAGTCCTCCTGCGACCGCCAGGAGCAGAGTGAGAGGGGCATTCATCGGTACAGTGACCTTGAGAGCGATCCTGGTGGAAGGGTTGGGTATCAGCCTTCGTGCGTACTACTTTAGCCGTCATCGTCGGACGGGAAAACGACACGGAGCGAGGAGACATAGAGAGGAGCCATGAATAAGAAACTCGAAATAACAGGAATGTCTTGCGGGCACTGCGTGAGCCACGTGAAGTCCGCTCTGGAGGGAATAGAGGGCGTGTCCCAAGCGGACGTCTCACTGGAGGACCACGAGGCCGAAGTAACACTGTCGGATCAAGTCATCGACGCGGATCTGATCGCGGCCGTGGAGGCGGCCGGGTATCAAGCGGAGGTCCGCTAGAGTCCGCAAGCTGACGGCGGAATGACGGTCCTCACGCATACGCTGGAACGCGATACGGAAGGTGATGACCACATCCTGGATCTGACCGCGGACTTGCAGACCCTGGTGTACGAGAGCGGGATCGGCGTGGGGCAACTCACGGCCATGGTCGTCGGATCGACGGCGGCGCTCACCACCGTGGAGTTCGAGCCGGGCCTTGTGGGTCACGATATCGCGGCCGCCCTCGAGCGCATCGCTCCACGGTCCGGTATGTACGAGCATGAGAAGATGTGGCACGACGACAATGGGCACAGCCATGTCCGCGCGAGCCTGATCGGCCCCTCGCTCGCTCTCCCCATCGTGGACGGGGCGCTCCCGCTCGGAACCTGGCAGCAGGTCGTCCTCGTCGATCTCGACACACGGCCCCGAAAGCGTCGGGTGGTGGTCAATCTGGTGGGGGAATGAGCGGTCCTACTGGTGGGGGAATTGAGCGGTCCTAGATTTTCTTGAGAATCCAGCTCAGGACCACCCGCACGATCCTTCGGATAATCGTCATCATGTCGGCAAACGCCTCCCGGGTGAGTCAACGTGTTCACACTCCATCCTATACGTCGGGATCACGCTAAGGGTTTCTCCGCGCCGGCAAACCATCAACGGCTTGGCGTAGCGCAGAAGAAGCCCTCCGAGTCGGGCCCCCGTGCTCCGCTCGACCATGTCCCGCCGAACGATTCCGTGGTGATTTCGACGACGTTCAGGACGGCGTACCCCCCGTCGAAGCGCACGAGGTCCCGGCGGTTTGCGTCGGAGCCCAGGCGGACCAGAATGCTCTGACCCGCACCCGTGTCGCTCTCGATGACCAGGACGCCCGGAGAATCCGGCTCTTCGCTCGACAGGCTGCCGACCCGCACAGCCCCCACACCCTCCACGTTCACATCCGTGCTTCCAAAAAGGGGAGAGGTCACGCCCGGAATGGAGCCTCCCGCGCTTCCGGCGAACCGACGGAGGGCCTCAGGTTGAGGGAGGAGTGTGAGGGATCCCTCGACCGTACGGGCGGGGTTGCCGTCGATCTCCTCGACCATCACCAGGCGGTACTCCCCCGCTCGACCCTCGAGAGAGGCATCGGCCGCCAACGGACCCTCTGGTGGAACACACGTAGGCGCGGATGCCTGGCCGGCTTCCGTGCCCGCCACTGTGACGTCCGGAGCCACGTCCGCCGAAGTGGCTCCTGGGCCCGCGTCAGCCCCGTCTGTTGCACTCTCCACGGCGGAGTCGATGGCGGGCGGTGACCGATCGCCGTCGGCAGGGGAGCATCCGATGAACATCAGGAGGGCGATGATCGGTATCAACGGCATGACGTCGTCACCTCCGGAAAATGATCCTGGTCACGTTGCCGGACCCGTCCACGACTCGGAGTGGGCCCCGGTACGTATCGTTCTCGAGATTGATGACTCTTCTACCGCGAGCGGCCAGCCGGGCCGGGGCTGAAAAAGTCCCGGTGAAGGGGTCTGCTTGTGATGCGTCCACGCTGTACCCGAGGTCGGCGAGGGACTGTATCGTGATCGCGCTCAGCGGGTTGGCCTCCCCGGCGGAAATCGCCGGAGTCATCAATTCCAGCTCCAGAACCGACTCGCGCCAATGTGAGTCGGCCGAGCCTGCGCCGAGCTGGTTTTCGACGGGAACCTTTGCTCCAGTGTACGCCGTGCCGCCGGCGGCGTCGAAAGCGGCGATGGCGCCTGCGCCTGCGAAGTGCGTGTCGGCCCCCGGGCTGGAGGGCAGGGAGGGGTTGACCAGAAGCGTATCGAAGTTGGTCCAGAGCGTCCCGAATCCGAGGACGTGTCCCATTTCGTGGAGAGTCACGGGCACGAGATCACCAGCCTGCTCCAACCGGGCTACGTCGGCGGCATCGAATTGCATGTACCCGAGCACCGGCAACTGAGAAGAGCTTCGAACCTGGCAGGGGCCCGCTTGGGCGAGCGTTCCGAAGAGTCCGTCTATGGGAGTGATATCGACGAAGACTCGCAGGTCATCGATCGTGTCGGAGATCGCGGGCTGACCCTGAGTGCACGCCCCGGCGGCCACCGGATTGGATGAGAAATCGACGTTGGGGAGTTCGCCGCGCAGGATGGCCATCCATCGGTCTGCCGCGTCGATGAAGGTGGAGTCCTGGCTCGCTGTTCCATGGTTGATGAACACGAGCTCGATTCTGAAATCCGTTGCGGTGGCCGAAAACGTGGCCTCGGCCCCAGAGTTCGTCACCGCCCAGGCCGTGACCTGCTGAGCACCTTCCTGCGGGCCCATGGTCCATGTGGATGATGCCGTACCCTGGGCGTCGGTGGTCACCGTTGTGGCACTGAGGGAGCCTCCCCCCTGCACAATACTGAAGCGCAACTCCACATTCCCCACCGCGTTCCCATCGAAGTCGGAGGCCCGTACCACGAGATCCTGAGGCAGGGTCTCCCCGACATCGGCGGATTGCCCGTCCCCGGAGACGATGGTTACGTCGATCAGCTTTGCGGGGTCCGTGCCTCCGCCGCCGCAACCCAGGAAGGAAATGGACACGACAAGGCCGAGGAGAACGTGCTTCCAGGGGGGGTAAAGCGGCACTGGTCGAGTCCTTCCACTCGTACTTCTTCGTGCGGTCCCACGTGGCGTGGGTCTGTAATCTAGAATAATGCTCCTCCCCACGTCGGTTCAATCAAAACCCCCGGGACCTCCCGGGGGCACCGGGCCCATTGGTCGTGTATTCCTCGTAGGAAGTCGACCGCTCGCGGCTTGACGCCTTGAGGCCCCGGGGCGATCCGATACGTTTCCGCGAGCTATGAAGTTCCACATGTGTCCGCTAAGATGCTGCCATGCTCAGTCAGATGTTTGACGGTACGGGCCTCGGCGAGGCTCTCGCTCAGAGCCCGTTACTCGCCTTGGTAACGCTGTTCGGGGCGGGCCTGGTGACGAGCCTGACCCCGTGCGTCTATCCGATGATTCCCATTACGGCCTCGGTGCTTGCGGGGTCTGCGGAGCAGGGGGCTCCCCGGTCCAGGGTGGTCGGGCTGACTCTGACGTATGCGCTCGGACTGGCGTTACTCTACGCGACGGTCGGGCTCATAGCGGGTCTGACCGGGACCCTGTTCGGCACGGTCAGCGCGAGCCCATGGACCCGATTGGCGATCGGCAATCTGCTGCTGGTGTTCGGATTGGCCATGTTCGACGTCATTCCGGTGCGTGTCCCGCAACGCCTCCTTCAGTGGGCCGGGACTGGGACGGGCGGGTCCTACCCGTCCGTGTTCGTCCTCGGAGCCGCGTCCGGCATCGTTGCCGCCCCCTGTGGCGCCCCCGCGTTTGCCGTTGTACTTACATGGGTGGCCGCGACTCAGGCTGGCGCGATGGGGTTCCTCTATTTGTTCGTCTTCTCCATCGGGATGACCGCGTTACTCGTTGCTGTAGGCCTGTTTTCAGGCTTCGGGGCGGCGTTGCCCGCTGCGGGCCGGTGGATGGTGTGGATCAAAAGGGGTGCCGCAGTGATTATGCTATTGATGGCTCAATATTACTTCGTACAGGTGGGGATGGTATTGTGAAAACCGACGACCGATTCCGTGACCGGCGACGCCCCGGGGGCGTACTGTATCTCGTGAGCGCGGCCATACTCATTGCGGGTGTCCTCGCACCCGTTGCCTTGTCCGCGCAGGCGCGCGGCGAACTGGGGATCGCGTTGGGTGAGCGTCCCGAGCTAGTGGAAATAGAGGACTTGGAGGGCAACAAGGTCAGCCTCACAGAGTACGTCGGAGAGCGTCCGGCTCTCTTCGAATTCTGGGCGCGCTGGTGTGAGCTCTGCGAGGCTCTGCACCCTCAGATGGTGGACGTGTATTCCCGGTACAAAGATCGGGTCGAGTTCGTGGCGGTGGCCGTTGCGGTCGCGCAGTCCCAACGGTCGGTCCGGAGGCACCTGGAGGACCAGCCCATGGGGTTCCCCGTGCTTTGGGATGACGGAGGCCGAGCGGTACGCGCCTTTCTGGCTCCCGGGACGTCCTACATCGTTGTGCTGGACGCGGACGGAACGGTCACGTATACAGGGTCGGGAGCCGACCAAGACATCGAGGCGGCGGTCCTGACGGGGCTCGGGGCCAGCGACTAGCGGGTTCCAGTTCTCTCTGCGCCACCCAAGAACAAAGAGAGCCCGGCCGAATCCGGCCGGGCTCTCTTTGTTTTCTTATAGCTTGGACCCCGCAGCATCCGGGATCCTGACACGGACCCTCAGCAATCGACCGTCGCGTTTCCATCCTGGTTCGGTCGATCCGTCGTCGCTGCTTGAGCGTCGTCATCTTCCGCTTCCTCGAGCGGCGGAGCGACGGCGGCCACGGCTGCGGCTACCTCATCGTATGCCGTTGGATCGACTTCACGGAACTGCTCAGTGGCCCAGGAGACTCGCCCTTCCGGATCTATGACTACGACCGCTCGACTTTGGGGCATCCCGTTGTCACGGGTGCCGACGCCGTACGCCACGGCGGCGCTGTTGTCGTCGTCACTACCGAACAGAACGGGGAAATCCGAGTCCGCCGCCCACGACGCCAACGCTTCCGCAGGGTCGTTGCTGACAGCGAGGACCGTTACTCCGCGTCCACCTCTGAAAATGCTTGCGTACTGATCACGGTACGCTTCCATTTGAATTGTTCAGCCACGCGTTCGCGCTCTGAAGAAGAACGCCAATACCACCACCTCTCCCCGTAAATCCGACAAGCGGACCGGATCCTGGAGGATTCCGTAGCGTGTGGCGCCCGTGACCGTGAAGTCAGGGGCCATCTCTCCGACCGAGATCATATCGGATGCGTCGGCCTGGGCGGCGGCGGGCTGAACCACAACCGCCAAGCTGATCGCCAGGGCGAATACGAACGCCATCTTGGATGGCCGCATTCGAATCCTCCTTTCTTTGTAAGACGGGTACCCGAGTTCGGGCATAGTATAGCCAGGTAGGTCATGATGCGCACGGGCACGGCCCGATGATCGGCCCCAGGCTCCCATCTCTTCCCGGTGCTCACTCCGCCAACTCGGAAATGTGATACTGGATGATCTTCCACGTGCCGTCCTCCAGGACCCGTGCGTCCGAGTATCGCCAGGTGCCCTCCCTCACCGCTCCACCGGGCAGGGTGACCGATCCTCCGAGAAGCGCGCCGGACACCGCCGTGTTACCGTAGACGCTCACCGTCAGGTCACTCATCAGTACACGCGTTCGGAGACCGGCGAGATACGCGGCCCGAAAGGCCAACGCGCTGAAGCCCTCGATCATGTTGGAGCCGTCGACGAAGAAACCACGAGCCTCGTCGTGGAAGAAGCTGGCGAAGGTGGTGAATTCGTTCTCGACCAAGGCCGTCAGGGTCTCCGAGACGTCGGCCCGCACACGTGCCGTGACATCGGCCTCCTGGGCGCCCACGGAGCTCCCGCTGAATGAGGACATCAAACAGAAGGCGAATATGACGCTCCTGAATCTCACGTGATCGCTCCCTTTTCTATCTTGCGGTCTTTCCACTTGGGATCTTCCTTCGCATTTGTCATGGAGTCTTCTTCAGCTTCTTCGACCACAGGGGGGCTTTGATGTTCCGTCCTGCGTGGACTCATCCAAAGGCTCACTGGCTCTCACTGGCCGTTGGGATCGTGGGACTCGGGGCTGTGTGGCTTTGGGTCGATCTGTCCCCGAGGGTGGAAAGTGACTTCTTCTTCTCGGAGGACGATCCGCAGCTCCAGGTGTCCCTGGAGTTGGATCAACGGTATCCAGGGCGAGCCCAGGTCGTGGTGCGGGCGGAGGACAGGGCGGGGGATCCTGAAGCGTACCGTGAGCGGATCGGCGAGTTCACCGAGGCGTTCATGGAGGTGGAGGGTGTGACGGGCGTGCGTTCGCTCACGACCGATGACCCGGAGCCGAGTCCTCTCTTCAGCAGAGTCCTTCTGACGCCCGACGAGGCCGCCACCAATCTTATTCTGAGTGTCGACGAAACGGATCCAGCGGTGCTGCTCCCTCGATTGGAGGCGGTGGTCGAGCGACTCCGTGCACCCAACGTGGATGTGGTCATGTCCGGAGTGCCGGTCATCGTCGAGCAGATTCGACGCAACCTGTTCCGGGATCTGGTGGTCTTCAGTGCGGTTTCGCTCCTCTTGTACGGTCTGCTCGCCGGGCTGATCTACAGGAACGTCGGGATCGTCGCGGGCGCACTGACGACCTGCGTAACTGCATGCGCGGCCACCCTCCTGCTCACCCGCGCGATGGGCATCGAGATCGGGTTGCTGACCGCGAACCTCATCACGATCGTCTTCGTGCTCACGCTCTCACACATCGTGTTTCTGACGGCCAACTGGCGGCGGGTGGGGACACTGGTGCTGCCCCCCGATCAGCGAGTGGCTCGAGCCGTGTCGCTGACACTCGAAGCTTCGTTCTGGTCCATGGCTACGACGCTCATGGGATTCCTGAGCCTGTTGGTGGCGACGGCTCGGCCCCTGAGGGAGTTGGGGATCGCCGGTGCGATCGGGGCGGCGACGGCTCTCGCCGTCGCCTACACGATCTACCCGACGTTCCTGGGCCGTGGGGCGGAGGGTCTCGTGGGCGCAGGGCGGACATTTGCCGCGTCGCCCGTTTCGGTACGGCCCGCGCGGCTCTTGGCGGTCATCGTGTCCGTCGTCCTCCTTCTGGGGGTGGGTCTTCCGAAGCTCGACACCGATCCGGGGCTCCTCACGTATTTCGCGGAGGGCTCCGATCTTCGTGACGGCCTCGAGCGCATCGATCGGGACGGTGGGAGCAGCACGCTCAACATCGCCATCCGGGACGCCGCCGGCGCACGTCTCGATGATGACGCCATGTATCAACGCATGTGGAGCTTCCAGGAGGCCCTGGAGGCGGACTCGGCCGTGGGCGCGGTACTATCTCCGCCGGTGTTGCTGGGGCACGCGAGGACGCTTCCGCTGGCGAACTTCTTGAGCCTGAGCATGCTTCTGGATATCGCCGAGTCGCCGCGCCTGGACCAGATCGCCCTGAGCTTCGTGACGCGGGAGCGGAACGAGGGCCTCTTCTTCCTCCGGATGAAGGAATCGGTGCATGAGTCGTCTCGGTACGATGTCATGGATCGGCTCGCAGGATATGCGAGCGACGCGGGCCTCGAGCCGGTACAGATGGGGGGATTATACGACCTGCAAGCGCAGCTCGGTCGACTGATCGCGTCGAGTCTTCGGATCGGCCTCGGAGGGCTGCTGCTCCTGTTCGTGGGCGTGGCCGTGGTCGTTTCTCGCTCCGCCGGGGTGGCCGCGATCATGGTAGCGTGTCTCGCTGGGGTACCGCTCGTCGTCCTGGGGACTTTCGGACATCTGGGTGTGGCGGTGGACATCATCACCTCGCCGGCGGCGAACGTGGCACTGGCGATGGGAGTCGACTCGATGATCCATCTGGTTGTGCGGGTGCGGCACCTCCGCCATGGCGGCCTGTCTGCCATCGAGAGTTGGTCCCATGCCCGTGCCCAGGTCATGGGGCCAGTACTCGCTGCTACTCTGCTCATATGCGTCGGGTTCGGCATCTTTGGGTTGTCGACGTTTCCGCCCACTCGACGGTTCGGGTTTGCCGTGATCCTGGGCACGATGACGGCTGCGAGCATGGCGCTGGCGGCGCTCCCGCTCGCTGTCGGAGCGTTTGGGCGGATGCCCGCGGAGGAAGCTCAGCCGGCCTGAACGCGGGTTTGCCGGATGGCGCTACCCAAGCGGCCACCCCCCGCGGTGGGAAGTGGCCGCTGTTCGGGACCGCTTTTCTTGCTACCTAGGGGAGCGCCAGCGCGATCAACTCCGCGACTTGCCCGCCACCACCCACGGTAAAGACGACGTACTGCTTTCCGTCGTGCATATACGTCATAGGAAGACTCGACTGGCTCGCCGGGATCTCCAGGTCGGCGATGATCTCGCCCGTGGCCTTGTCGTAGGCGTAGAAATGAGGATCTCCGCCGTACCCCTCACCCGCCAGCACGAGCGTCCTGGTGACCAGGATGCCGGCCCTCGTGGTCTTACCCCAACGGCCGATCTCGACGCCCTCCAGGGCCGGGTTGTTCCTGACCCGTTCGGTGGCGTCTCCGTTGGCTTGCATCCAGAGGTGGTCTCCGGTGTTGAGGTCGATGGCGGTGATCCGCCCCCACGGCGGCTTGACCAGGGGGAGTCCTGACCCCCGGCCGCCCCCACCGCCACGACCGCCCCGACCGCCGCCCCCACGGCCCTGCACGAAGTCCATATCCGACACCTCCGGCAGACTCACGAGCGCCAGCGTGCTAGGCTGTGTCTTTGAGGCGACATAGAGCACGCCGGTCTCGGGATCGAACGCGCCACCCTCCCAGTTGGCACCGCCCGTACTACCGGGCATCATCAGCGTGCCTCCTCTGCCGTCGGCATCCAAGACCGAGGGAGGAGTGTAGAGCGGACCGATCGTCAGGCCCGAGATCCTCTCCAGCGCTTCCGCCCTGAGCTCGGGCGTGAAGTCGATCAGGTCGTCGACCGTCACGCCCTGCCGGTCGAACGGTGCGGGCTTGGTCGGGAAGGGTTGGGTGGGGGAGTACCACTCGCCTGGCACGTTACCCGGGGGAACTTGTCGCTCCTCGATCGGCCAAACGGGCTCTCCCGTAACCCGGTCGAACACGTAGACGAAGGACTGCTTGGTGATCTGCGCCACCGCTTGGATGTCCCGTCCGTCCACGGTGATGTTGGTCAGGATCGGGGCCGTGGGCGGGTCGTAGTCCCAGATGTCATGGTGCACGAGTTGGAAGTGCCAGATCCGCTCGCCCGTTTCGATGTTCAGTGCCACCAGGCTGGACGAGAAAAGGTTGTTGCCCGGACGATGACCGCCGTAGTAATCGCCGGTGGCGTCCTCCACGGGCAGGTAGACGTAACCCAAGTCCACGTCCACCGTAAAGGGAGGCCAAACGGCGGCGTTCCCCGTGTATTCCCAGGAACCATCTTCCCAGGTGTCGTTCCCGAACTCACCCTCCTGCGGGATCGTGTGAAAGATCCATTTCCGCTCACCCGTTCTCACGTCAAAACCACGGACGTGCCCGGGTATGTTTTCACGCGAGGGGGGGCGTGAGCCCACCGCGAGCGCGGCGCCCACGACGATCACGTCCCTCGCGATGACTGGAGGGGAAGACGATCCAATGACGTCTTCGATGAGGTTCACGGACCGATCGAGCCCCAACCTGAGGTCGACGACGCCGTTCGTTCCGAAGGACTCGATCTCCCGACCCGTGTGAGCGTCTAGTGCCACCAGGTGATAGGCCGGCGTGACGACGTAAATGCGATCGTCCCCTCGCCCATCCGTCCAGTATGCAACCCCACGACCGGAGTTCGGGCGGGGCGCGCTTCGGGCCCGCTCTCCCTCGTCCATTCGCCACATCCAGAGCATCTCACCGGTGCCCGCGTCCAAGGCGACCACGTTGCGTCGCGAGCCCGCCGTAGCATATAGGACACCATCGATCATCAGCGGCGTCGTGGAGTTCTTCTGTTCAGGGCGCGGGCCCTGGTTCCGAGCGGCCCAGGTCCAAGCGATCTCGAGGTCCCCGACGTTCGAGGCGTCGATCTGGTCCAGGGACGAGTAGGCGGTCCCTCCGGGGCCACCCCCGTAGTAACGCCACTGGCCGTCCGTCGCGCCCTGCTGAGCGGCGACGAGCGTCCAAGAGCCCACCGTGAAAGCCAGGGCCAGAACGGCTGATCTAGTGAAAGTGCCCATCCACTACACTCCTTCAAGGTTACCGGTCGAACGCCGCGCGAGCCGCGTCGGCCGGGATCGGTTGCAGACCTCTATGTCTATATCGCGAAGCAATAGAACAGTCCGTCACCGCCTGTCCCCTGCAGATTCTCCTGGCTGCAGCCACTGCTGGGGTGGGCGGAGTTCCATGAGGTCGGGTTTGCGCCGCCACCGGTACGGTCGAAGTGACCGACCATCGCGCTGCCCTCCCCGCTGCTCGTCC
The DNA here is from genome assembly GCA_039590375.1 of Gemmatimonadota bacterium. Classification (GTDB taxonomy): domain Bacteria; phylum Gemmatimonadota; class Gemmatimonadetes; order Longimicrobiales; family Gaopeijiaceae; genus UBA822. Next base: position 22,615 of record JBDHFN010000011.1, on the reverse strand, counting down.
AATTGCTGCACGTCGTGTCGTCATCGCCCGGGACGACCGTGCCGTCCAGCTGCGAGCCCGTAAGGATGTCGTGCCGGTTCGGATCGTCGCCACGCCCGTTGGTCATGCCACCCCGCTCGTTGAGCACGGTCTCTTTCGTGAGGTTGTTGTTCTCGCTGTGGAGGTTGGCAACGTCGCTGGCGACCTGCACCAGGGCGTGGTTGTACCATGGTCCCGTCCCAATCCGGTCACGCGCATTGACCGCCGCGGCATCGGCCGTGGCCGTCGCACTCAGGTAGGCGCGCCAAGTCTGACCGCCTGCGCCGACGGCGGCGGCGAGAGACTGGCAGTACGCATCGGCGCCCTCAAGCCCTCCCAGCGCCGCACCATTTCCAGGACCGGCGCTGGTGAGGAAGAAGCTCATCGTGGGTTCCATCGGCCCATCCGCCGCCGTGTCATCAGCCGACGGTGTGCACGAGCCCGCGACGGTCGCAATCGCAAGTAGGCAAGAGACTCTTGTCCTCATCATGGTATTCCTCTCAGATATCGAGCGGGGGATAACTCCTAATGTCCGAAGACCGGCCCTGCATGCGAGCGCACACAGGGCCGGTCTGACGGAGGCTTCGTGTCGGACTCTACTTCAGAGCCCTCAAAGCATCTGTTACTTCAGTCTTTACATACCACCGTAGGTATGCGTCTCGCCCGGCCAAAGGGCACCCTGGTTCGCACTCGGGATCGGGCCGATACCCAGGTAGACGAACTTCTGAAGACGTGACCCTTCGTACGTTTCGGTGGTGTAAATGTTTCCGTCCGAGTCGGTCGCGATGCTGTGCACCGCGAAGAACAGGCCAGGCTGCCGCCCGCCGTCGCCGAAGCTCGTCAGGATCTCCATGGTCTCACGAAGGATGATGTAGACCTTCATGTTCTGGCCGTCGGCCAGATAGAGATAGGTCTGGTCGGGATCCCGCGAGAACGCGATGTCCCACGTCGATCCCTGCGACAGCGTATTGGGCGCAATGATGACTTCCTGCACATACGTGCCGTCTTTCTGGAAAACCTGCACCCGGTCCGCCGCACGGTCGCAGACGTACACCAGTCCGTCGAGGGACGGCTCGGCGCAGTGTACCGGTCCGCGGAACTGGCGAGGAGGCGTCTCGCCGACCGTGTACCGCGGCAGGTTATTACCCTCCTCGTCGTCCGGCCGCTCACCGTAGGCGCCCCAGTAGCGCTTGATGGCACCGGTTTCGGGGTCCAGGACGGCGACCCTCTTATTGAAGTACCCGTCCGCAACGAACAGCTCGTTGTTTTCGGCATCGTTCGTGAGCTTCGCCACACGGCCGAAGCTGGTCATGTCATTACTGTTCCGCTCCATGATCTGCCGCTCTCCGTCCATGCCGACGACGCGCGCACCGGCTGCGCCGTACTGGGCCAGGAACGTGCCGTCACGGGCGAACTTCAGGACGTGCGAGTCGGTCCCACCGTTTCCGCCGATCCAGACGTTGTCCATGTTGTCGAGCGCGATTCCGTGGTTCGACAACGGCCAGTCGTACTCACCCGTGGGGCTGGGCCCTCCGAAGGAGGAGATGAGATTGCCGTCCTGATCGAACTCCATGATCGGCGGACCCGGCTGGCAGCACTCGCTGAGCGGCGGATCCTGGGCGAGGCCAATCTCCGTCGTCGCCGCAAACTGGTTCGGCGTGTTCCGGTGGACGATCCAGATGTGATCCCGAGTGTCCACCGTGACGCCGATCGTCGGTCCCAACAGCCAGTGATTCGGTAACGGCTGGGGGAAGAGCGGGTCAACTTCGAACATCGGAGCCATACCTTCGGTCCCTGGAGCAGCGCCCTCGCCGGTTGTGCACGCGGCCATGAATGCGACTACGGCTACGCCAGCAAGAAGATTGAGCGTGCGTTTCATCGTTCCTCCGTCTCTGTGCAGGTACCTTATCGGGTCGCGGCGGATCACCGGCAAATATGATCCCGGGGCCAACCTCGAGAAGGGTGGCCCACGGGATCATTCCCGACGTGACCGAGAGTATTCCGGTCTCGGTCGCTACCCGATCTAAGTTGCTGTATGTTGGTTCCGCAAGTGCCTTCGGCAAAAAAGGCAACTATCATCATCGTTCGGGAGAGGATGCAAGTGTTCGGAAGCAAGCGTAGAGTCGTTGGCCTGACCGTCGCCATCACTATAATGGCGACGTTGATCATGGCGCTCCCCGTGGGCACTCCTGCCCACGAGACCCCCGCCGATGTGACCGTCCAGGCGTTCCTCAAGCCCGAGGGACAAACGCTGCGGCTACTCCTCCGGGTGCCGCTGACCGCGATGCAGGACATCAACTTCCCGACGCGCGGCCCGGGGTACCTGGAAATCGACGCGGCGGATCCGGAGCTCGTAGAGGGCGCCGTGCTGTGGATCGCACAGCCGCTGCAGTTGTTCGAGGAAGGGGCTCAACTGCCGTTCCCCGAGATCGCAGCCATCAGGGTGTCGATTCCGTCCGATCAGTCGTTCCGGGCGTATGACACCGCTCTCGAGAATGTCTTCGCTCCTAAACTGTCCAACAACATCGACCTGATATGGCAGCAGGCGATGCTCGACGTGCTTTTCGAATATCCGATTCAATCCGAGGATTCGCGGTTCTCGATCCAACCGGGGCTGGAGCGCCTCGCCTCACGGGTACAGACGGCTCTCATCTTCATGCCGCCGGAGGGCGTCGAGCGAGCGTTCCAATTCGTCGGGAACCCGGGACTCGTCAGCCTCGATCCCCGGTGGCATCAGGCGGCTTTTCGGTTCGTGAAGTCCGGATTCCTCCACATCCTGGATGGAATCGACCACCTTCTCTTCCTTCTTTGTCTGGTCATCCCGTTCCGGCGGTTCAACGCCCTGGTCCCGATCGTGACGGCCTTCACGGTGGCCCACTCCTTCACGCTGATCGCTTCTGCCTACGGCCTGGCACCCGGTGGGCTCTGGTTCCCGCCGCTCGTGGAGACGTTGATCGCCGCTTCGATCCTTTATATGGCGCTCGAGAATGTGGTGGGAGCCAACGTGCGGCGACGCTGGATCATCACATTCGGGTTCGGACTCATTCACGGGTTCGGGTTCTCCTTTGCGCTCCGTGAATCGCTTCAGTTCGCCGGAGGCCACCTGCTGACGTCCCTGTTGGCGTTCAACGTGGGGGTCGAACTCGGACAGCTGCTGGTCCTCCTGTTGTGTATTCCCGTGCTCGAGGTCCTTTTTCGATACGCGCTCGCTGAGCGCGTGGGGACGATCATCCTTTCGGGGCTCGTGGCACATACCGGATGGCACTGGATGGCGGAGCGCGCGGTCGTGTTCAGCCAGTATCAGATCCAGTGGCCGGCGCTCAGCTTCGGCTTCTTTCTCACGGCGCTCGGATGGTTGCTCGTGGCCCTGATCGTTGCGGGTCTGGGATGGCTGGGGTTCGGCATGCTCTGGAATCCCGCCGCTCGGGATCCCATGGGCGAAGCGGCGGCCGCCACTGAGGAGTAGACATGCCCTTGGCGGTGTCGAGCCCCGGACTCGCTCGGCCCTCATAACGGCCTCAGGCCCCGGATGAGTTCAGGTCGGAGATGAGTCCCGAGATGAGTAGGGAACGGCTGACCGCGGCTCGAGAGCTCCTCGAGAGGAGTTTCGGCGCACAGTTTCTCGTGGCGCTCCTCCTTATTCTGATCCTGAAGGGGAACACCCTGACCCGTCCGCCCGTGTGGGATACGGCGATGGGGTTGTTCCCGGCTGCGATCACCCTGGCCGACAACGGCTTCGACGTGGTCGAGTTGCTCGGAATGCCGGACTACTTCGACGGCGGCCCCAACACTCATAGCACGTCTCCAGTCACGTTGGTGACGGCGGTCGTTCTCAAGGTGTCGGGTGGCGGTGTGAGGGCCCTCGTCATCCTCCATTTCCTTCACTTCGCCGTGGCCGCGCTGGCGCTGACCCTCCTGTTCCGGTTGGCCCGACCCGTTTTCGGGGATCTGGGCACCTTCTTTCTGTGCCTGAGTGTGCTCCTTCATCCGACGTTCAATACGCAAGTCGGCTTTTTGTATATGGAGGTCCCCCTCTTCCTGTGCGCGGTCGGCGCCCTCCACGCCTTCGCCAACCAACGTTTCAGGGGTGCCGTCCTTTGGTCCGCGCTGGCTTATGCGACGAAGGAGGCCGGTATCATCGTTCCTGCGACACTCGCGGGGGCGACCTTGCTCGAGGGCCGGGGTCTTCCCGTCCGACTGAAACGTGCCGGCGTTTTCCTGCTGTTTCCGGCGCTCTGGACCGTGACGATCTGGTACTTGAGCCGGTTGTCAGCGGGTGGATCGGCCGGATCGACGCTCGCATCCACCTTTTCGAACACCTTCGGCGGGTTCTGGCATTACCTCGACCGCTTCCTCCTCAACGTGCCGGATGTGCTGATCCTCATCTTGGTGTTCGTCGGTGCCGCGGTCTTCTTCGGGACGAGCCTGCTGCGAGTCTTGACGGAGGAACTTCACGAGGCGGATGGGGAGGCCGGAAACTGGGAGGCCAGAGGCGCGGAGGCCGGGGACGCGGAGCGTCGGTCTCGACGGGTCCTCGGCTACAGCGGGATCATGATCGTGCTCTTTCTGCTCTTGTTCTTCTTCGTTCTGCCGATCGGATTCAGCCATACGATTATTCTGCCGCGCTACTACGTCGTGATCCTACCGTTTCTCCTGATGTGGACCGGGTACGTGGCTCAACGTCTGGGTTCTTCACGACTGCGTTCCCCGGCCGCGGTGTGCTTTGCCGTACTGTGTGGCTTTTTCGCGCTCAATTGGAACGGCGCGTTGTACCCCATGGACATCGACACCGAGGGGCCCGGCAACGATCCCGCGCTCACGGAGCGCTCCAACGCGTACCGCCGGCTCCAGGCCATCGAGATGGAAGCCATCGGATTTCTCGAGACGCTTCCCGCGGGGGTGCCGGTCTACTACGGTCACTACGAACACTACTTGTTCAGCTATCCGGAACTGGGATACGCGAGCGCCCCGCTCTCGAACGGCCATAATTTCTCTGTCGAGTCGCTGGCCGAGTTGATTCGAGGCGAGCCGTTCCCGCCCTGCGTGTATGCGCTGTTCAACTACCCATGGTCCGGGGGTGAGAAGATTCGTGGGCTGATCCGATTCGCCGCCGACAGCCCGAATCTCACCTCAGAAGTCGTGCGGGAATTCCGCGACGGACGGTACGTGATCGTCCTGATTCGGGTCGCTAACGGGGCAGCGGTTTGCCCCTCGTAGTGGGAGCGACGACTTGAATTTGCGGGCGATTCTTGCCGTACCGGCCGCGTATCGCCTCTTCCAGAATCTCGTCGGGGTCCATCGCCTCAGGGTCGAATACGTATCGAAATACGTTCGTCCGAGGCCCTCCGACCGCGTCCTGGATTGCGGCTGCGGACCCGGCGACCTCGTAGCCTATCTCCCCGACGTGGCATACGTAGGGATCGACATGGACGAGGGCTACATCGAATCGGCTCGGGCGCGCTTCGGGGATCGAGCCAGCTTTCGGCTCGGGCCGGTCGGCGCCGAGACGATGGGTGACGACGGTCACTATGACCTCGTCTTGGCGAACGGTCTGCTCCACCACTTGGATGACGCTCGAGTATCGGAGTTCTTGAGACTGGCCTCCCGAAACCTCAAGCCCTCCGGGCGCCTGGTTACCTTCGACGCGTGTTACACGGAGGATCAGTCGCCGATCGCGAGAAGGCTCCTCGATATGGATCGGGGGTCTCACGTGAGAACCCTGGACGCGTGGTTGGGGCTGGTGAGACCGGTGTTTCCAACGGTCCAGGCGCATCTGAGGACGGACCTTCTACGTATTCCCTATACGCATTTGGTCATGGAGTGCCCAGCCCGGGAGTGACCCCAGGACCTGGGACGGGACCGCCGAGGTGGCGGGCGTCGTCCGATCAGGGAACACCGAAGCAGAAGAAGGGACCCTGCCGCGAGAAATCGCTTCCATCCAGCTGAGAGCCCGGTGGAATCTGGAGCACCCCTTCTGGAACCTGTTCACCGGTGGCGGTCACCGCGGACTCGGCCGAAAGGTTGTTGCCGTCACTGTGAAGCTGGTTCAAATCCGTCGCGATCTCGACGCCGTAGTAGTTGTACCAGGGACCCGCTCCGATTCGCTCACGCGCTACCTGGCCCTCTTCACCGTCCGCGGCGGTTCCGGTCAGGTAGGAGCGCCAGTTCAAGTGACCAAAGCCCAGGGGATAAGCCAGGTCGGTGCACTGTGCGTCACTTACTCCGACCGGAGGGCGGTTCGCCCCCCAGGTGGGACCCTCCAGGGCGACGAAGAAGTTCATCTGGGTGTTCTGCCCGGCGAGCGGCGTGGCGGTGAGAACCACCATCCCCACGAGAAGCCCTCCGGGCAGCCTCTTCGTCATATACGCTTTGACCGTTTCGGATATCATCTGATTCCCCTCGAAAAACTTGCATCTGGTGATGGACACGGAAGCTCCACACGGAACCGTCCGCCCTCCCCACACACCCGGACTCTTGGCCCGGGTGAGGCTGCGAGAACCTCAAATGACTAGCGGCCGATGTCCACGAACGTCAAGCCGACCGGGCGGAATCCGCCTGGACGAACGTCGGGGCGTCGCGTAATTTCTCTCCGCCCAGGACCGTTCTGAACTTACTCGTGCACAAGGTAGGAAGCCGATGAGGGACAGGCGACGACGGATCGTCGGAGGGGTGAGCACAGTGCTGCTCGTCGGGTTGAGTGCCGCTTGTACTGTCGGAGACGACGTCCCGACGTTCGAGGTGGATGCGCTTTGGCCCATGCCGTTGGACTATCCCAACATCTTGGGACCGGTGTCCGGTGTGACCGTGGCCGACAACGGTAACGTGCTCATCGTGACCCGGCAGGACGGCTTCAGCCGGGCCAACGAGATCAACGTGGTGACCGAGACCGGCGACTGCTGCAGGCCCACGCAGGCGGTGCTGGAGTTCGCTCCGGACGGCTCGTTGGTCAGCGAGTGGGGTGGGCCGGATCAGGGATATCCGTGGCCGGGGCGGCCCCACGCAATCGCCGTCGATCCCGCGGGGAATATCTGGATCGGTGGTGGAGTGACGCCGGCGACGAGTGGAGGCCGTGGCCGTGGAGGGCGTGGAGGCGGACGTGGTGGCGGCGGGGGCGCTCCACCGACCCCCGCGGTGGTGGATACGCACATCCTCAAGTTCTCACCCGACGGCCAGCACCTGATGACGATCGGTGGGGTCGGCCAGACGGCGAGCAGTCAGAGCACGAGTGCCTTCGGTGGAGCAGCTGGCTTCTCTTTCGACGAAGACGCAAACGAGGTGTTCGTGGCGGATGGCTTCGCCAATCGACGCGTAGCCGTGCTCGATATCACTACCGGTGAGGTGAAGCGCTCCTGGGGCGCCTATGGCAACGCGCCCGACGATTCGAACCTCGGGCCGTACAACCCGTCGGCTTCACCGGCTCAGCAGTTCCGGTCGGTCACCTGTGCAGAGCTCTCCGACGACGGACTGGTTTATGTGTGTGACCGGGGGAACAACCGGATCCAGGTATTCGAGACGGATGGGAGGTTCGTGTCCGAGGTGATCATCGCTCCGGCCACTCTGGGTAGTGGTTCGGTGTGGGACGTCGCTTTTTCACCGGATTCGCGGCAGCGGTTCCTTTACGTCGCCGACGGGATGAACGAGCGAGTCCACATACTCGACCGGGCGTCGCTCACGTTCCGGACGTCCTTCGGTGTTGGGGGACGTTACCCCGGTCACTTTCGCGAGCTCGGTAGCGTTGCCGTCGACGGCCAGGGCAATGTCTACACGGCCGAGCACGGGCAGGGAAGGCGTGTCCAGAAGTTCACGTACCTCGGGATGGGTCCGGTAACGGCGGAGCATCAGGGGGCCCTCTATCCGGCGTCCCAGTGAGCGCCAACGACGATGACGAAGCAAGAGCAAGGGTCAGGCCCGGCGCCGCTCGGCGGATGGGCAACGACATCCGTAACAGGAGAGAAAACATGAGCCGGCGACGGAATCTGATTCTCGGCGGCAGTCTGGTCGCAGCCATCGTGCTGCTCGGCATGGTGCGAGGGGCGCTCGGGGTCATGGCCAGTACGCAGATGGTGCAGGCGCCCGCGTTCGAGGTGGACCCCTACTGGCCGAAGCCCCTCCCGAACGGCTGGGTCTATGGGACCGTCATCGGCGTGACCGTCGATGCGCAGGATAATGTGTACATCGTACACCGGGGTGTTGTCGGCACGGCGGAGGACGCCATCAACGCGGACCCGCCCCTGGCCGAGTGCTGTGCCTCCGCGCCTCCGGTCCTTCAGTTCGATCCCGAAGGAAACCTCGTGCGTGCTTGGGGCGGTCCCTCGCCGACCGGGGAGTACGTGTGGCCGAGCTCGAACCATGGGTTGGGCATCGACGAGATGGGCAACGTCTGGATCGGCGGGAATGGCGGCGGTGATTCTCACGTGCTCAAGTTCAGCCGGGAAGGAGAATACCTCGGGACCTACGGCGAGCCGGAGAACCTGAGGAACAGCAATAGCATGACACACTTCGGGCAGGTTGCCGATGTGGAGTTCGACTTCGCGGCCAACGAGGCGTATTTCGCGGACGGGTACGGGAACAGAAGGGTGGCGGTCGTCGACATCGACTCGGGGGAAATCAAGAGATACTGGGGAGCCTACGGCAATCGTCCGGACGACGACTACGAGTACGAGGGATTGCGACAGGGGGGCACGGGTTGGTCCTCGGACATGTACCGGGAGCAGCAGTTCCGCACGCCGGTCCACTGTGCCGAGCCATCGGCCGACGGCCTCGTGTACGTTTGCGACCGCCCCAACAACCGGGTCCAGGTCTTCCAGACGGATGGCACCTTCGTGGAAGAGGCGTTCTTCGCCCCCGCCACGCTCGGTGACGGAGCGGTCTGGGACATCGCCTTCTCGCCCGACGCTGAGCAGAGCTTCATCTATATAGCCGACGGTAAGAATGCGAGGATTCGCATCGTCGACCGGCAGACCCTGCAGGAAGTCTCCACCATCGGCACAGGTGGTCGATATGCCGGTATGTTCCAGGCGGTCCATAGCATCGACACCGACTCGCAGGGCAACATCTACGCGACGGAGACCTACGAGGGTCGCCGGCTTCACAAGTTCGTCTACAGGGGGATCGGATCCGTGCCGCGGCACCAGGGAGCTGCATGGCCCACGGGTGACTGAGGCATGGCGGGCTCCCTCGTGAGAGAAGGGGCCCCACGACAACGGTGCCCGGTGACCTGCACGGTCACCGGGCACTTTTTTTCTTGGACCTCTGTACGTTGGACCTCGGAGATCAGTACGCCATCGCGTACGCCTCGCGCCGCGGGTCGGCCGCAGCCGTGATCGTCCCGGATGGCTCGATCCGAATCATTTGTGCCCCGCCGAATGTCGCGGTCCAACCGTGGATCACCCGGGGTTCGTGCCCCCGCCCGCTCAGGTCCGAGAGGACGTCCGCGGACATCCGGTCCTCGAAGTCCACACGGAGGCTGTTGTAGCTTCGAAACCGAGGAGCTTCGATGGCCGCCTGGGGCGTCATCCCGAAGAGGAAGACGTTGTTCACGATCTGAATCAGGGATTGCACCTGGCTGTCCCCGCCCGGCGTGCCGAGCGTGAAGGCCAGGCTGCCATCCGGATTCAACGCCATCAGCGGTGTCAGCGTGTGGTACGGCCTCTTGCCGGGCCCGACCACGTTGGGATGATTCGGGTCGAGGGTAAACAACGCGCCGCGATTCTGGAGAACGACGCCCGTTTCGGGCTCCAATAAACCCGAACCGAATGACGCGAACAGGCTCTGGATCCAACTCACCCCGTTGCCCCACTGGTCGACGGCTGTAATGAAGACCGTGTCCCCGGAGTCGTCGGCGTCCCCCTGTTGAGCGTCCGTCGAGACAGGCCCCTCGATTCCGGGGGGCACGTCCTCGGCGGCATTCGCTCCGAATTTGAGCGCGCGTTCCCGCAGGTATTCAGCGTCGAGAAGCTCTTCGATGGGTAGGTCGGCGAACTCGGGGTCGGCGACCCAGCGGTCTCGGTCGGCAAAGGCGAGCTTCTTGAGCTCGATGAGCGTGTGAAGGTAGTCGGCCGTGTTGTGCCCCATCCCGGCCAGATCGTGCGCCGCGGCCATCTCCATGAGGGCGATCTGGGCGATGCCTTGCGTATTCGGAGGCAGGACCAGAACGCGCTGACCGAGATAGCTGCCCTCGACGGGAGACGTCCAGGTGGTTTCGTGCGCCGCAAAATCCGCGGTGCGCAGGTAGCCACCCTCCCGCTCCAGGAACGCGGAAATCGCCTGCGCCGGTTCGCCATGGTAGAACCCGCTCTTACCCTCTCCAGCGATCCGCTCGAGGGTCTCGGCGAGTGCCGGATTCTTCAGAAGCGATCCAACAGGAGGGGGGGAGCCGCCCGGGAGATAGAGGTCGAGCGCAGGTTGGTTCAGGCCCCGTGAAGCCCCTGCGATGTCGCTCGCGAGGCGGCTGGACACCGGGAATCCATCTCTCGCGTAGCCGATGGCGGGAGCCAAGGCGTCCGCCAGGGATATCGTTCCGAAGCGGGCCAACGCATCGTCCCACGCTGCGACCGCACCCGGAAGGCTGACTGAAAGGGGCCCGGAGCCCGGGATGGACTCGTGCCCGGCTTGGGCGAAGAGGGAAGGAGAGGCGAGCGCTCCGGCCCGGCCGCTCCCGTTCATCCCCACGACGTCGCCCGTTGCTCCATCGTAAAAGATACCGAAGGCGTCGCCGCCCACCCCGTTCATGTGAGGCCGGACGACGGCCAACACGCCCGCCATGGTTACGATGGCATCGACCGCGTTACCCCCGTCTCGGAGAACCGCATACCCTGCAGCCGTGGCGAGCGGGTGGTCGGAGCTCACCGCCCCATGCACGCCCCGCACATCCGGGCGATTCGTGACCGGGAATTCCACCTCCGATGCGCTCGCCGAGGGATTCGCCGCGGGGTCCGCCTCCGCAGGAGCACAGGAGAACAGAGCGAGGGCGAGGACAATGACGAGGGGGGTGGGCCGGAATCTCGGGTCATAGCGACTTCGCATCGGTTCGTGTCTCCTGTCGGCGGATCGAGGTTGCCGCGGCTCCGTACCGCATCACGTTAGGGATCGACCTCGCGATGAGCCAGAGCCACCTACTAGTCTACCGCGGCCATCCATCGTAGAGTGGCAGCCACCAAACGCATCTCCGGGAGGACCTCGATGAAGCTGCTGACCTCGGCCCTCGTCGCGAGCGGGTTGGGCCTTTTCGCCTTCAACGGTCTCGACGCCCAGCGCTCACCTCTGTCACGCGCTCAGACTCAAGCGGTGAACATGGGCGCCGCCCTCAACGCCAGCGGACGGGACGCCGAGCCGACCTTCGGGACCGACCGTCGCACGATGTACTTCAACTGCGCGGACCGTACGCCGGACGGCGGAAACGATATTTGCACGTCGACGCTCGTAGGTGGTCAGTGGACACGGGCCGAGATCGTTCCTGCCCCGATCAGCACTGAGTACACGGAGGTCGAACCCCTCCTCTCTCCAGACGGGAACCAGCTCTACATCATGAGCGATCGGCCCGGCGGTATGGGTGGCGCCGACATCTGGGCGAGTGACAAGGTGGATGGCGAGTGGACGGAGCCGAGGAACCTCGGCGCCCCGATCAACTCTCCGTATGCCGACCACTGTCTGTATTTCACGGGGCCCGACTGGAGCGTTGCCTACTGGACGTCGACCCGGCCCGGCGGGTACGGCGGAAACGACATCTGGAGGTCTGAGAGGGTGAACGGTGTCTGGCAGGAGGCCGTCAACCTCGGTCCCCAGGTCAACTCGGAGGGTAGCGAGCATCATTCCCTCCCTTCGGCCGATGGCCGTTCGCTCTATATCACGGCCACGCGGGATGAGGGGTACGGAGAAGAGGATATCTACGTGAGCAAGCTCGACGACGGCGGGGAATGGGGTCCGCTCGTCAACCTGGGACCGCTCGTGAACACCGTGGAGAATGACCGTTGCCCGGCGTTTTCCCCCGATTTCCAGATCTTCTACTTCGACTCCGAGAGGGACGGTGGGTACGGAGACAAGGATCTGTGGTGGGTCTATACCGAGAACATCAGCGGAGGCTAGTGGCGGACTAGGCGGGGTAGCACGTGGGCCCGGGGGCGGGCTCCGGGTTCATCGCGTCCAGATCACGATGACGCCGCACGTCTCGCCGGGCTGCATGAATTGTGGGGGAATCTCCGTGATGCCCTGATAGACCTCGATTCCCTCGACCATTTCGGGAGTCACGACGTCGTTGATGTACAGCCCGCCCTGGATACGCACACCGTCGAGATAGATCGCCGGTTGATCGCACGAGTCCCTGAGGCCCCGAGCCGCGCGGGAGAAGAGGATCCGCATACCGGTGATTCCCACGGGAATGAGATCTACGCCGGGTAGGCCCTGAAACACGTCGGTCAACTCCCTCGGATTCCGGTCCTCGATTTCCCGTCGCGTGAAGAAGTCCCCCCTCCCTATGTTTCGTCGCTCGTAGAACGGTCGCATGCGGCCGTACACCAGGAGCGTGCGATCGACCTCGGCCACGATCTCGGGCTCGACGGCAACGGGGACGGGGATGGCCACCACATCGAAGGCCAATACTTCGTCCACGTTGGCGACCCAAACGTCGTCGGTCACATCGGCGTATGAAATGTGGCGCACATTGAACTGGTTGGGCCCCCATAGCAGCGGTACGCGCGGGATATTGAAGACGCCGGTCGAGTTGGTGACCGCGATGGTGTTGCCGTTGATCGCCACGAGTGCTCCCGACACCGGCAGGCGACTAATGGCATCGACAACCCTCCCGGCGACGGTGCCGGTGGGGGCAGGTCCTGCTTGGAGCTGGATCACACCGACGTCCTGACGGCCCACCTGGCCCTGCCCCGTCGGCATCCTGAACGTACGGGGCGCGTATCCCGCCTTCCGGAAGTTCAGAACGTGCGGGCCCGGCGTCGGAATTTCCAGCCGAAACTGGCCGACCGCACCAGTCACGACTGGGCTGACCCCCCCGTCGATGAATACGAGCACGTCGCCGACCGGCTGATTGGCGGAGTCGATGACGGTGCCGGTCACGATCGGGAACTCCTGCGCTCGCGCCGTCGGCGTCAGGGCCCCCACGAGAAGGGCGCACACCAAGAGAATTCGGAAGAGTCGATTCATTGAGAACGATTACAAGGTACGCTGAAGCTCGTCAACGGCTGGTCGGAAGTGGCAGCGCCAACGCCACCAGTCCCCCCTGGATCTGAACAACGACATGCTGCCGTCCCTCGTGCATATAAGTCATCATGCCGTAACGGCCACTGGCCGGGAGCTCGACCCGACCGAGCCGCTCACCGCTGGCCTTGTTCACGGCGTAGAGGTGAGGCGTGCCGTCGCTGCCGTTGCCCGTATAGAAGAGTAGAGTCGGCGTTACCAGCTGTGCGGCTTGTCGGCCACTACCAGTGTTCTCGATCTCCACGCCCTGCAGGGCGGGGTGCCCGAGGATACGATTCGGTGTATCCCCGACGGGAATCCACCACAGGTGCTCACCCGTGTTCATGTCGATCGCCGTGATCCTGCTGTATGGCGGTTTGAAGATCGGGAGGCCCTGCACGTTGACCCGAAATCCTTGTCCGACCGCGTAATCGCTGATTGTCGTGCCCGTCGGCTGCGGGATCCGGGCGTCGCGCTCATGGCCCGGAACGATCTCCCGAGAGGAGCAACCCTTCTGCGAGGTCACATAGATGATGCCCGTCTCCGGGTCTGCGGCGGGCGTGCCATCGATGTTGGTGCCACCCACATCGCCGGGGCACCAGATGGCTCCCCGCTTTCCGCGATCGTTGTCTCGGTGTAGCGGCGGCTGAAAGAAGGGGCCGTAGTCGAAGTCCTCGAGGAGCGCCAACGCCTCTTCTCGAAGCTCGGGCGTGAAGTCGATGAGTTCGTCCTCCGCCAGACCCTGCAGGTCGTACGGAGCGGGCCGAGTCGGGAACGGCTGCGTCTCCGACAGGTGCTCGCCGGGAATCCGGGATGCCGGCACCGGGCGCTCCTCGATGGGCCAAATCGGCTCTCCGGTCTCACGGTTGAAAGCGTACGCGAACGCCTGTTTGGTGATCTGAACCACGGCTGGAATGTTCCGACCGTCTACGGTGACGTCCATGAGGACGGGCGCCGTCGACGTGTCGTAATTCCAGATGTCGTGGTGGACCAGCTGAAAGTGCCATTTCCGCTCGCCGGTCTGGACGTCCAGCGCGATGAGGCTCGTGCTGAATAGGTTGTCGCCCGGGCGGAAGCCACCCCAGAAATCCTGCGTGGCGCCGTTGGTCGGGATGTAGACGAGGTTGCGCTCGGGGTCGGCCGAGAGCGGCGCCCAGGACGAGATATCGCCTGTCCACTGCCAGGCATCGTTCTCCCAGGTGTCGTGGCCGAACTCGCCGGGGCCGGGAAGGACGTTGAACTTCCAGAGGTGTTCACCCGTGCGGGCATCGTAGGCCAGGATGTCGCCGGGGACGTTCTCGGGCCGCGCCTGGTTGTAACCCTGCTCCGCCGAGTTGCCCACGATGATGACGCCGTTCACCACGATCGGAGGCGAGGAGCTGGTAATGTAGCCGGTCTCCAAGGGAATCCCTTCGTACGGATCGAACGGATGGCCCAGGGCCTCCAGCATGTCGACCGATCCGGTCTCGGGAAATCCGTCGATGGGTATCTGGCCCCCGAATCCCTCGAGGGGATGGCCGGTGTGCGCATCGAGCGCGTGGAGGAAGAACCCCGGCGACACCACGTAGATGATGTCTCTGCCGTCGATGTTGGCGTGGGCGACGCCCTTACCGTGGTTCTTCCGCATGGAGTACTCCCACCGGAAGGTGCTCGGCTCACGGAAGGTCCAAAGCGTCTCCCCGGTGCCGGCGTCCATGGCGATCACGTAACGGCGCTCTCCGGCCACCGTAATCAGCATACCATCCACATAGATGGGCGTCGGGCGTGCGAGTACGTTCCCGAAACTGGCTCCATCCCACTCCCAGGCGACCTCGAGGTCTTCGAAGTTCGCGCCGGTAATCTGGTCGACGGGGGAGTACTGCTGGCTCCCTGTGTTGCCGCGGATGAACTTCCACTCGGGCTGGCGCCCGGCGCCCGTCCACTCCTGCGCCGCCGACTGCCCGACGAGCGTGCCGAGGGCCATGACGATCCAGGCTCCGACAACGAGAGGACGAGAAGAATGACTCTTCTTCATGGAAGCATCTCCACCGTTTAGGACTCCTCGGCCTCGGGCGCCTCTGGAAGGCGCCCAGTCTGCGGGTTCGAGACCGAACACGCTGAGGTACCAGCGCTCAACCGTGTGTGTTCCTGAGCCGGTTGCACCGAGGCGCGAGCATCCGCCTTGAAACGCTCGAGGGAGCACGGTACCATCCGACCTCGACCAGTCCTTGGAGAGCCGGTGACGATTGCCGGCGGCGCATTCGACGCGGCAGGAGCGCCAGCGGCAGAAGATGTCCCATCCGGAACTCACGATAGGGTGTATGTCGCCACCCATTTGGCTCGGTTGCTCGGCCGCTCAGCAATGGTGATTCTCGGCCTGGGCAGTAATCTCGGAAACCGTGCGATCCATCTGAAGAGAGCTGTTTCGCGTCTCTCCCACGGGCGTGGAGCGGTTCTTCAGAACGCGAGACTGAGCCCGATCTACGAGTCACCCGCTATGACGCCGCCCGGGGCCCCGGCCGCGTGGAACCTCCCGTATCTGAACTGCGTCCTCTCCGGAGAAACGAGCCTCGAGCCCGGCGACCTGCTGCGACACGTCCAGGAGGTCGAAACATCGCTGGGGCGTCAGGACCACGAGCGATGGGCCCCGAGAGTAATCGACATCGACATCCTCTGGTGGAATGGACGCGAAGTGAGATCCGGTGGTCTGACCATTCCACATCCGGAGATCGTCAATCGCCCGTTCGTCCTCGAGCCTCTGTGTGATTTGACTCCCGGCCTGATCGTCGAGGGCGAGACCATCGAGGTCCACGCGAGCCGCATGGCGGTTGGGACGTCGGCGGGCGAAGCCGCATGTGGGTCCATCCACTCGCCGGAGGCCGATTTCGCCGTGAGTTGTCCCACGCTGATGGGAATCCTCAACGTCACGCCCAATAGCTTCAGCGACGGGGGGCGCTTCATGGAGCCCGAGATCGCCTTGGGGCACGCACGGCGGCTCGTGGAGGAGGGCGCCGGGATCATCGATGTCGGTGCCGAATCCACGCGCCCCGATGGCGCTGCCGTCGATCCGACATCCGAGTGGGCACGGGTCGAGCCGGTGCTGAAGGGCCTGCGGGAGCTTCGGGAGGAGTTGCGATCGCCGGGACCTCGAGGCCCGTTCCAGATCAGCATCGACTCCCGACATCCATCCACCGTGAGATCGGCCCTCGAGATCGGGGTGGATATCCTGAACGACGTGACTGGGTTCCGCGATCCCGGGATGATGGAGCTCGCAAAGGACACGGATGTCCCGCTCGTATTCATGCACAGCCTGTCGATCCCGGTGGTCAAGGGAGAATCCATCCCCCGCGATGACGACGCTGTGGAGTTTCTGATCGCTTGGGCCCAGCAACGGTTGAGCGAGTTCGATCGTGAGGGAATCGACCGCCATCGCCTTATCTTCGATCCCGGGATCGGCTTCGGAAAGGCGGTCCATCAGAATTGGCACATCCTGGAGAACGCGGAGCGCTTCCATGACCTTGGGACACCGCTCCTCATCGGTCACAGCCGAAAGTCCTTTCTCGAAACGGTCACGGAAAAGCCGAGTGCCGAGCGCGATCCCGAGACGCTCGCGGTCAGCCAGGGTCTCGTCGCGAAGGGCGTCGAAATCCTGCGTGTACACGACGTGAAAGGACACGCTGCGCTATTGCGTCGGCAACACTCGAAGACGCCGACTCGGCGGACGGTCCGCGCCGCGGTGCGGTCCTAGAAGATGATCGGTAAGCGGGGCTTCCAACCATGGGAAAATCGATGAATGAGATATTGACCGCCCTGGGTATCGAGGAGCGCAACCCCGGGGGGTTCTGTGGGGAATGGATGGGCACCGGGCCCGAGCTGGAGGTAACGACTCCGATCGACGGATTGCGGCTCGCCACCGTGCAGCAGGTCACCGAAGAGGAGTACGATGCCATCGTCTCGCGTGCTCACCAGGCGTTCTTGCACTGGCGCACGGTCCCGGCTCCGCACCGCGGGGAATTGGTCCGTCAGATCGGCGACCGGCTGCGCGAGGTCAAGGGCGAGTTGGGCGCGCTCGTCACCCTCGAAATGGGAAAGATCAGGGCCGAGGGCGAGGGCGAAGTCCAGGAGATGATCGACATCTGCGACTTCGCCACGGGTCTGTCCCGGCAGTTATACGGGCTCACGATCGCCTCCGAACGGCAAGACCACCGCATGATGGAGCAATGGCACCCCCTCGGAGTCGTGGGGGTGATCAGCGCGTTCAATTTCCCGGTCGCCGTGTGGAGCTGGAACGCGGCCCTGGCTTGCGTATGCGGTGATTCGGTGCTGTGGAAGCCAGCTAGCCAGACGCCTTTGACGGCCATCGCGGTCACCAAGATCGCCCAAGGGGTTTGTGAGGAGACTGGCGTCGATCCAGCCATCTTTTCGTTGACGGTGGGGAAGGGGTCGACGGTCGGGGACCGGCTTCTTCACGATCGCAGGATTCCCCTGGTGTCGGCGACCGGCAGTTGCGCGGTCGGATACCGCGTCGGGGAGGTCGTGGGCAAGCGGCTCGGGCGGACGATTCTGGAACTCGGTGGAAACAACGCCATCATCGTCACGGCACATGCCGATCTCGATCTCGCGCTTCCAGCGGTCCTGTTCGGTTCAGTCGGAACCGCGGGACAGCGATGCACGAGCACGCGCCGAATCATCGTTCATGAATCGGTCCGGGAGGAGCTCGTGGGGCGGCTCGCCCGCGCGTACGATGGCGTTCCGATCGGCAATCCCCTGGAATCGGAAACGCTGATGGGGCCGCTGGTGAACCCTGGGGCCGTGGAAGACCTGCAGAATGCGATTCGACGGGTTGTGGAGGAGGGTGGGGAGGTCCTGTACGGAGGCGAGCCGCTGGAGGGCCCCGAGTTTCCGGGTGGGCACTACGTAAGGCCGTGCATCGCTTCTGCGCGGAACAGCTTTGCGATCGTCCAGGAAGAGACGTTTGCTCCGATCCTCTACATCATTGGTTACGGTGAGGCGTCGGCATCCCGCAAGGAATCGGTGGACGAACTCGCCCAGGCGATGCAGCTGCACAACGACGTCCCTCAGGGCCTTTCCTCGGCGATTTTCACCGAGCATGTTCGCGAAGCGGAGTACTTTCTGTCCCATCGCGGGAGCGACTGCGGTATCGCCAATGTGAACATAGGGACGAGCGGCGCCGAAATCGGTGGCGCTTTCGGGGGCGAAAAGGAGACGGGCGGTGGGAGGGAGTCCGGCTCGGACGCCTGGAAAGCCTACATGCGGCGGCAGACCAACACCGTCAACTGGAGCACGGAACTGCCGTTGGCTCAGGGGATCGAGTTCGGCTCATAGGAGCGCGCGCCCGGGGTGGATGAATCCTGCGGGGCGCTGGCTCGTATAGAAAGAGTGTAGTCTGACATCGAGGAGGTGAGTACGTGGGAAGCTGTAACGGTACGACCAAGAAAGGGACTCAGTGTCGGCGGAAGGCTCTGGAGGGCTCCGACTACTGCGCCATCCATCTCACGCAGGATCCCGAGGCGCCCTCGGGCCGTGAGGCCATCGAAGAACTCGAGAGCCGGTTGAGTGAAACAGCGAAGACCGTCCTCGGCATCGCAATAGCGGCCGGGATCGTACTCACGGTCTTGATCCGGCGTCGCTAGGGGAGCTGAGCGAACTCGGTCGGCGCGATCGGATCGATCCCCCGGTCATTCAGGAGTCTGTTGAACGTGGCGACGTCCTCTCTGATGGCTATCATCTGGCGCTGGTAATCCCCCAGCTCGCTTCGGAGCATTTCGAAAACCTCCCGAGACTGATCCGTGGGCCGATCGTCGGTTCCAGCGATGTAACCGGCGAGGCTCGTGAGACGGGCGTAGAGACGCCTGGCCCAGCGGAGCGTATCCTGCCGCGCGCTGCCGCCGGTCAGACGGACGTCGAAGAGGCGCATCTCGAGTTCGATGAGTTCCTCCTCCAGCGTTCCTCCCGCTTCCTGGATCTCGGCCGCGGCGGCGTGGTCGGCGTTGCGGGTCCTCACGAGTTGGGTCTGTGCGCGGATCCACTCGATCTCGTCGATCAGCGCGACCACAGAGTCCACGGCCTCGCGGATCTCCCGTGCCAGGATGACCTGTTCCAGGATCTCCAACTCGCTACTCCCCGAGTTGGGGTCCTTCAGGAGCACCAGAGGCTGTGAAAGATTGAACCCGGCCGCGCGAAGCGTCACCGTGTAGGTACCGGGGGGCGCCAAGGGCGTCACTTGGCTGCCCTCGTCCAACGATCGCCATTCTTCCTCCGACACTTCCACGTGTGAGTGCTCTAGCGGGCTCGTCCTGAGCTTCGGCGTGTTGGAGGGCGCTTCCCGAAGATCCCAGTGCACCCGATTGATGCCGGGGCGGAGCAGGCCGGGGTCCAGGAGTTGGACGAGGCGACCGGCCTCGTCCCGGATTTCGAGTCGTACGCCGTCCTCGGGAACACTCTCGAGGTAGAACGAAATGGACGCACCGTACACCGGGTTGCTTCCGGAGCCGGAGTCATCGGGTTGGCTCTGCGAGCCCTGTCGCATGAGAAAGCGGTACGCGGTTCTGGGGGTGAAGAGGTGGACCTCCGAGGCGATGACTTCCTCGGTCAGCTGCTGCAGGGGTGTGACATCGTCCATGATCCAAAAGCCCCGGCCATATGTTGCCACCACCAGATCGTTGAAATGGCTCTGAATCGTCAGATCGTGCACCGGAGCCGGTGGCAGGTTGTTCCGCAGGCCGGTCCAATTCTGTCCGTCATCCAACGACACGTACAGGGCGTTCTCCGTGCCGAGATAGAGGAGGCCTGGCCGCACTGGGTCCTCTCGGATGACGTGTGCATAGCTGAACACGCTTCGTGGGACTGTCTCACTCAGCGAGGTCCATGAATCCCCGTAATCCGTGGTCTTGTAGACATAGGGCTCGGTGTCGCCCAGCTGATGGAGGTCCACCGTCAAGTAGGCCGTGCCGGCGTCGTGGGGAGACGGCTCGATATTGGAGACGGTGCCCCACGGCGGAAGGTCCGGGATGTTCTCCGTGACATTCGTCCACGTCTGCCCCCCGTCGAGCGAAACGCTGACGACTCCGTCGTTGGAGCCGGTCCAGATCACACCCTCTCGCAGAGGTGACTCGGCAATGGCGAAGAGGACGGCGGCGTAGGTGGGCCCCGCGTCGTCCGGGGTCAGTCCCCCGGTGCGCTGTTGCTTGGATTTGTCGTTGGTCGTGAGATCCGGGCTCAAAACCTCCCAGCTCTGGCCACCGTTGCTCGTCACGTGAACGTGTTGGCTACCCACGTAGACGCGTTCGTTGTCGTGCGGCGAAATATGGATCGGGAACGTCCACTGGAAGCGGTAGCGGAGCTCACCCGCGGCCCATCCTTCGGCGTTCGCCGGCCACACGCTCACGCGCCGGGCAAGCCCCAATCGGTGATCGTACCGCGAGAGGATCCCGTCGTAACACCCGGCCCACACGATGTTGGGATCCACCGGATCGGGTATGGAGAATCCGGTTTCGCAGCCCCCGACGGACTGCCACTCGCCGATGGAAATCCCTCCTCCCCTGAGCGAATTGCTGGGGCCCATCTGGGTCGCACCATCCTGGCGGTTCCCGTACACGTGATAAGGGATTCGCGTGTCGGTACTCACATGGTACATCTGCGCGATGGGTAATCTGGGTCGCCACCAGGTCAGTCCTCGATTGGTGGAGATGCTCAACCCCCCATCGTGGCCGACGATCATACGGTCGGGGATAAGCGGATCGATCCACATATCGTGGCTGTCGCTGCCGGGGTTCCCAAGCGAGAAATCCTCGCCGCCATTCACCGAGCGACTGTAGCGCGTCGAGAGAAAGTGGACTTCGTCGGCGTTGTCGGGAGCCGCGACCACACGGCTGTAGTAAAGGGGACGTTGGGCGAGCGTGTGGTCGGCGTTGACCATGCTCCAGCTTGCGCCCCCGTCGTCCGATCTCCACAGGACCCCTTCGTGTTCATCCAGGGGCTCGTAATCACGATTCGAGTTCGTTTCGATGAGCGCGTATATGCGGTCAGCGTCCGAAGGGGCTATGGCAAGACCGATCTTCCCCATGGTACCCGTGGGAAGCCCGCGCCCCTCCAGCCGCACCCAGTTGTCACCCCCATCACGGGACATGTAGATCCCACTGCCGGGACCCCCACTCCACCGGCCCCAGGTCCGGACGAACATCTGCCAGGTGGCCGCGAAGAGCACCTGTGGGTCGTCGGGGTCCATGACGACGTCGACCCCGCCGGTGTTTTCGTCGACGAAGAGGACCCGCTCCCAGGAGTCGCCACCATCGGTGGTGCGAAAGATTCCCCGCTCGCTTTGCGGTCCATACAGGTGCCCGAGCGCCGCCGCGTATACGATGTCGGGATCGGTGGGGTGTACGACCACGCGCCCGATCCTGCCCGTTGCTGGAAGGCCCTTGTGTTCCCAGGTGGCGCCCCCATCCGTCGATCTGTAGACGCCGTTGCCGATCGAGACATTGCTACGAATGAAGGCCTCTCCCGTGCCGACCCAGATCACGTTGTCGTCTGACGGTGCGATGGCGATCGCCCCGATCGAGGCGGCCTCCTGTCTATCGAAAATCGGGGTCCAGGCGTGGCCCCCATCCGTGGAACGAAACACGCCCCCGGAAGCGGCACCGAAGTAGTACGTGTTGGGATCTCCGGGAACCCCGGTCACGGCGCTCACCCGGTTGCCGACCGGTCCAATGTGCCTATAGGGTAGGCCGGAGAGGACGCTCGACGTCGTGATCTGTGAATTAGCGGGTGACGGGGCCCAGGCGGAAAGAACGGTGAGGAAACTGAGCGCCCTGATCGTCCCTCTGAGTCGGGGACGGCAGAGACCGTTCGGGCGACGCCGCATGTGATCCTCTTCGGGAAAGGGCCTGACCGGAAGACGAGACCAGCCGTGTGCCACCGTGCGTCGGTGGCGACCCGTACGAAAAGATTGTAGCGGAGGGGCAGGACTTTCGACAACGCCCTCACGGGCTAGTTTGTCGTCGTCTGCTTCGATACGACGGGGGATTGAGGGCAACGAAGGGAGGAAGTAGCGGACCATGGCAAGCTCAACGCTGGGGTCGGAATGAGGGAGTCGGTCACGTCGGTCTCTCCGTCTGAATACGCCCCGTTCTACGGGACATACGTCAGTCGTGTCCCCGAAGGGGATATCGTGGACATCCTTGCGGGTCAGATAGCCGATACGCTCGCGCTGCTCGGCTCGGTGCCTCCTGAGCTCGAAGAGTACCGTTACGGACCGGGCAAGTGGTCCGTTCGGGAGGTCGTGGGCCACATGGCCGATACCGAGCGAACCTTCGGCTTTCGCGCCTTGGCATTCTCCCGCGGAGACGAGGGGCCGTTGCCCGGGATGAATCAAGACGAGTACGTCGCGGCGTCGAATGCGGGCGCCCGC
>JBDHFN010000010.1:0-49464 GCA_039590375.1 Gemmatimonadota bacterium | reverse complement strand
CCCGACCGCAGCCGGGACAGAAGATCGCCATCGGTTCCGGGCCTAGGGCGCTACAAGCCAGCGGGCCTCAGCGGATTCCGTCGACCACGCGGAAGACGTTCGACGCCCCCCTCGACCGGCCGGGGACGAGGAAGACGACTGAATCATCCCCGACGAAATCCGGGAATGCCAGCTGGCTGGCATCCTCACTGTCGGCGAGCTTTGTGAGGCGTCGGGCGTCCCGGTCGAAGAGGAAGATCCCCCACGTACTCTGGTCGATTCCCCCATTTGCTCGCCGCACGCGTGGCCTGGCGAACGCCAACAGCCGACCGGTCCGGTGCCACGCCACCTTGCGGGTCTGGATGCCGAGGTCGAGAACCTCGGTACAGCGTCCGCCCGTCAGGATTCGGAAGATCTTCGTCGTGCCGGTCGACTCGTCGCGAGCGGCGACCTCGAGGCCGTCCTGCGACATGATCGGGATCGAGAGGGACGTCTCGCCACACGGCGTCACCGGCTCGCCGATCGGCCCGATCCGAGGAATACCCGTCCTGGGATCGACCTGCACCACGTAGTCGCGGTAGACGATACCGTCATACCAGCTGGTGAGCACGCGGTACACGGTCCGGGGCCCCTCCTGCTCGAGGATGCCCACGGACGGGTACTGGTCTCGCATCCGCCGATCGACAAAGAACGGCACCACGCCTCGCGTGTTGGCTCGCGCCGCCTCGAACACCCGGTTCGCCTCGTAGAAGGCGAGGCCGCCTCGGTTCGGACCGGGCGTCACGAAGTATCGGCCGTCCGGCGTCGGGATGAAGTCGATGTAACCGGACGCAAGACGGCTCTGTCCGTCGACCAGGTCGAGGAGGTAGATCTGCCCTCGCGACTCGTAAGCCAGAGCTTGTCTTCCCGGGACCCAACGGAAGTAGGCGCCCGGAGTCCCGACCGCCTCGTACTCCACGAGAGGACGTCCGCGTTGCGATGCGGCGGCAACCGCCGTGGGCAGCGAGAGCGGGGTCGAGGACAGCGTCGGCGGGGTGGAGGACGGCGCCGGCGGGATGGACGGCGGCGGTAACAAACCCCCGCGGTCGCTGCTCGTTGTCCCGGAGACCCGCCGCCCGATCATCCCCTCGTACGTCTCCGCTGTCTTGTAGCCCAGGATCGCGGGACCGACCACCTGGCCGTGGTCATGCACGACGACCGCCGGGGCGTGGGCCAGGACCCCAGCGCCGAGCATCGCGTCGGCTATCGGAATCACACCGGCTCCGAGGCCCGGATCGGCGTGAGCGTACTCGTGCAACTCTTCAGTGCCGACCAGGGTGAGCGGCATCCCCAGCCTCCGGGCCGCACCGGAGATCTCGGCGATCCCCGAGCGGGACAGAGGCATGCGCTGAGACCAGAAGTAGACGATCCCCGAGCAGTCGTCGACGCACTCTTCGATCCGCCCGGCGGCCTCCTCGAGGCTGGTGAGGGAGTCGAGACCGGCGGGAAGCGGAGCCACGCCGTACGCCAGTGGAGGCTCGGCCAGGCCGCGCACGATCACCAAGCTCGCGACCGCCAGCGCCGCGACCCCGAGGACGGCGATCAGCGCGTAAGCGCGTAGTAGATCACGTAGAACCACGAAAAAACCCCGTGGATGATGGCCCAGAGGATGGACTGATGCAGCGACCAGGAAATGACGATCGCAAGGGCGCTGCCGAAGCCGATCCCGCCACGCACTACATGGTTCTTGATATCTCCCTCTTTCGCTTTCGCACTCAAGGTGGCCTCTGAAGTCGAATTCTTTCGCGGGCCGCACGAACGTCTCGCGATTCTGCCGCGACGCTAACGCGACCAAGGCACCAACGCGACTAAGATGTCGACCGCAAGCGAAGCGCGCGAGCCTCACCCCTCCGACCTTGGACGCACCTCTGGACCCCGTCCCCCCAAAATCTGTAGCTTCCGACCGCCCAGAACGGGCTCATGAATACGGAGAACCCATGAGTTTGGTGATCGTTGTCGGCGGCGGTGAGGTCGGTTCCCATCTTGCCGAACGCTTATCGGAAGAGACTCAAGACGTTGTGCTGATCGATGCCAGCGCGGAGCGCGCCGAGGACGTGGGGAATCGGCTCGACATCATGACCGTGGTCGGCAACGGAGCGTCGCTGTCCGTTCTGGAGAAGGCGGGAATAAGAAAGGCCAAGAGAGTGCTCGCGGTCACGAGCGTCGACGAGGTCAATCTCATCGTCGGGCTCGCCGCCCGACGCCTGGGCGTCGAATACGTCGCCGCCCGGATCTCGAGTCCCGAGTACTATCAGCGGGACAGCGTGCTCTCCGGAGAGGCGCTCGGCATCGATCTCATGATCAACCCGGAGCGCGAGTGCGCGCGCGAGACTCTGGAGTTGCTCCGCAGCGAGGTCGCCACGGACGTCGCGTCGTTTGCCGACGGACGCGTTCACCTGATCGGTCTCAAGGTCAGAGAGGGTGCGCGCATCGCAGGCAAGTCCTTGAGGCAGTTGGCCGCCGAGCTCCCGAAGCATCACTACGCTACGGCGGCGATCCGGCGGGGCGAGGAAACCATCCTACCGCGGGGCGATAACACGATCGAGGCGGGGGACCACATCTATCTGCTCTCCCCCAAGGACGAACTGGGGGATCTTCCCCAACTGACCGGCTATGAGCCGTTCGAGCTACACCGGGTGATGATCGCCGGCGGCAGTCAGGAGGGCCTGTATCTTGCCGAGTTGCTCCAGCAGATCGGTGTCGAGGCGACGATCATCGAACGCGACCGTAAGCGTTGTCTCGAGCTCGCCGAGGCCCTGCCCAAGGCGCTCGTTCTGAATGGTGACGCCACCGACCTGGAGCTGTTGGAGATGGAGGGGGTGGCGGGCATGGATGCCTTCGTCGCGAGCACCGGCAACGATGACACCAACCTGCTGACCAGCCTACTCGCCAAGACCGTGGGCGCCCGCAAGGTTGTGGCGCTCATCGACGACTTCTCCTACCTGCAGTTGATTCCGCGCCTGGATATCGACGCATCCGTGTCACCGCGTCTGTCCACCGTCAACGCCATCCTGCGGGACGTGCGCCACGAGCGCATCACCGGCGTGGCGACGCTGAAGGGCATCGACGCCGAAGCGATCGAGTTCGTGGTGGCCGAGGCGTCGAAGATCGTCTGCAAACGATTGGATGAAGTGCACTTTCCGCACGGCGGCCGCCTGGGCCTTCTGGTCCGAGGCGAGGAGGTCATCGTACCGCAGAGGGACACCGAAGTCCGTGCGGGTGACATCGCGGTCGCATTCGCTCTACCGACGTACATCCAGGAACTCGAGAAGCTCTTCGGCTGATGTCCGTCCGGCACCTCATCAACATCATCGGGCTGCTCCTGGTCTTCGTCTCCATTGCCATGGCGGCCACGGGTCTCGGCGCTTCGTTCTACGAAGGCGGGGCCGCCCCCGCACTCTTCACCTCCTCCGGAATCACCCTCGTGGTGGGCCTCCTCGCTTACAGTGTCACGAAGTTCGAGGGCGAGCTCACGACCCGCGAGGGCTACGCCATCGTCACGTTCGCGTGGACCGCGGTGGCGATATTCGGCGCGCTGCCGTTCTTGATCTCCGGCACGCTGGACGGCGTGGTGCCCGCGATCTTCGAGGCGATGTCCGGCTTCACGACGACCGGGGCCACGGTGTTCGCCGACGTGGAGGCGCTGCCGGAGGGCATCCTCCTGTGGCGCTCGGTCACGCACTGGCTGGGAGGAATGGGGATTATCGTGCTCGCCATCGCCATCCTGCCCTACGTGGGCGTGGGTGGTATGCAGTTGTTTCGGGCCGAGGTGCCTGGCCCCACGCCTGAGCGGCTCCGGCCCCGCATCACACAGACGGCCAAGCTGCTGTGGGGCGTCTACGTGGGACTCACGGGTGTGCAGATCGTGCTGTATCTGATCGGCGGGATGTCGCTGTTCGATGCCGTGAACCATGCGTTCGCGACCCTCGCGACCGGGGGCTTCTCGACCCGGAGCGCCTCGCTCGCCGGCTTCGACTCGGCGTACATCCACTACGTCACCATCATCTTCATGTACATCGCCGGCGTAAACTTCGCGTTGCACTTCCGGGCCGCCACGGGACGCCTGGAGTACTTCAGGAATGAGGAGTGGCGCTTCTTCACGATGGTCATCGTGGGAGCCGGCCTCTTTCTCATGGTCAGCAACCTGATGGGGGGTACCTACGAGCTCACGGTAGCCGGGGTGGAGAGCGCATTCCGTCACGGCATGTTCCAGTCGGTCGCGATCACGACCACGACGGGCTTCGTTTCGGCCGACTTCGAAATGTGGGTTCCGGCCGCTCAGGGGGTGCTCGTCACGCTGATGTTCGTGGGCGGCATGGCCGGCTCGACCGGCGGCGGGATCAAGGCGGTCCGGGTGCTCGTGCTCCTGAGGCACACCGCCAGTGAGATCCGTAAGCACCTGCATCCGAGGGCGATCCTCATGGTCCGCGTGGGCCAACGCACGGTGCGGGAGGGCGTCCTGCTGAACATCCTCGGGTTCGTGAGCCTCTACGTAATCCTGGTGCTTTTCGGAGGCATGCTCCTGACCTTCTTCGGCATGGATATCCTCACCGCGGTGGGCGCCAGCGCCGCGTCGGTCGGTAACATCGGCCCCGGGCTCGGTGCTGTGGGCGCGACGGACAACTACGGGTGGATCTCCGACCCGGGCCTGGCCGTGATCATCTTTCTCATGCTCGTGGGGCGACTGGAAATCTATACGGTCTTGTTGCTGTTCCACCCCGATACGTGGAAGCGACAGCGCGCCCAGCGCATGTAGTCCGGAGCCCTCCCCTATAGCGTGGCTGTGCCCCTCCGCTACAGTGTGGCTGTCATGATACGATGTAGCCGATTTTCTGTTGTAGAAAACCAACAAAATGGCTGAAAACCTGCCTAAAATCGGCGGCATGAGCCTTGCCCCGTAGTGAATTCGAGAGTTCCCCGATGAAGAGTGGACAGATGTAGCCTCGTACTTTGGACCGGTCTTCTCGAAGTGGTGCGACGGAAGACAGTAGGAGGCTATTTTTGTTCGCTACGCGACGCTCGCGATACTCGCGATACTTCGGTAGGCCGCGCCTGGGTCTTGCGCCGACCCTGTGGGGGTTGTTCCTGTGCGGATTCTTCGGCGGGTCTCTGATCGCGGTATTGGTCGGTTGGAGGAACATCGACACGTGGGCCCCGGTAACGCCGTCCTCCTGGATCGGCGATAACGTCGATTCCGTTGCTCTTGCGCACATGGAGCGGGAGCTGCGGCGCGCGCGGTTCCCCATGGAGGTGAACGAGTCCGTCGAGTCGTGGATGCTTCGCCTCACGACCGACCGCAAACCTGTCTTCGAGTACGCTCTTTCGCGGGCGAGCCTCTACGCAAAGATGATCCGAGCCGGGCTTCGCGAGCGTGGAATGCCCGAAGAACTGTTGTATCTCGCCCTGATCGAGTCAGACTTCCACACCAATGCGCGTTCGCGTGTATTGGCCACCGGTATGTGGCAGTTCATGGAACCGACGGCGAGGCGATACGGACTGCGAATCGACGCCTACGTGGACGAGCGATACGATCCCCTGAGAGCGACCGACGCCGCTCTCGACCACCTGAACGACCTCTACCTGGAGTATGGCTCCTGGTATCTCGCCGCCGCGGCTTACAATGCCGGCGCGATGCGCGTGTCCAATGCCCTGCGACGCCACACGGACGGACGCGTTGGAGACGACGGTCTCTACTGGGAGATCGCGGATCATCTACCGCGCGAGACGGCCAACTACGTGCCGAAGCTCATCGCCGTCACGTACCTCGCGCGATCAGCGGCGCACTACGGTCTCGACGTGGGTCGACTGGATCCCTACGAGTACGACCTCGTCTGGTCTCCGGGAGATGTGGACCTCGGTGAGGTGGCGCGCTCCGTGGGCATCGCCGCCGAGCAGATGCACGACTTGAACCCTCAGCTCATCCGCCACGAGACACCGCCGGGCGAGACCTACCCGTTGAGGGTACCCGTGGGGATGGCCGCTGAGGTCGTAGCCGCGCTCGGCCTGCCAAATGGTGAGACCCGTACCGCGGCTCGCCTAGCAGACGACTGATCGGCGCAGATCCGCACGTGCACGGCGGTCGTGTCCGCAGGGATGACGGCGGCCCCGATCAAGGCAACGCATAGGCCACCAGCGCGCCCGGAAAGTTCGTTCGGAAGCTGCCAATCTGCACCACGATGTACTGCTTGCCCTCGTGCATGTAGGTCATCATCCCGTACTGGCCGGGGGCCGGAAGCGGGACGCTCGCCAGGATCTCACCCGTCATTTTGTCGCGGGCATTCAGCTCCAGCGGCGCGTCGGGCTCATACTGGGCGGTGCCCTGACTGAGCGACCGGGTCTGGACCAGGAGGTCGCCCATGACCATCTGGATCGACCAGCCGACGCCTCCCGACTCGGGGACGTCCACTCCCTCCAGGAGCGGGTGATTCCTGATACGCTCGGGCGTCGGGCCGACCGGTAACGACCAGACCTTAGAACCCGTGTTCATCTGGAAGGCGGTGAGCTGGTTGTTCATGCGTTTCCAGAGCTGCAGGCCATCGATGGTCGGCAGCCCACCGCCGCCGCCTGGCGCCCACGCTGCCACGGTGGTGCCCGTGGTCGGCGTATAGTTGGGGGTCGCGCCGCCATCACCCGGCACGGCGAAGTTCGGGTTGTCCGTGTCCACCCCGTTCGTGGGCTCCATGAAGCCGGGCGCGTTGCAGCCCCGCCTGTGCGACGCGTACATCATGCCCGTGCTGGGATCCGCGACCGGGGGATGGGGGATGATGTTCCCTCCCCCTATGCAGCCGACGTTGTTGATGAAGTCGTTGTCGTGGTTGTAGGGAAGCGGCGGTACGTAGAGGCCCCCGATCTGATACTGACTCAAGATGATCTGCGCCTGGGCCTTCAGATTCGGGGTGTAGTCGATGACGTAGTCCTCGGTCAGCCCGGTCAGGATGATCGAGTCCACGGGTGCCGGCAGGGTCGGGTAAGCCTGCGTGGCCGCCGTGTAGTTGCCGGGGACCTGCGTCTGGATGACCGGGCGCTGCTCGATGGGCCAAATCGGCTCGCCGGTCTCCCGGTTGAACGCAAAGACCAGGCCTTGCTTCGTGTTCTGGATCACCGCGGGGATCTCTTCTCCGTCCACCGTCAGATCCATGAGCATGGGCGGCGTCGGGAGGTCGTAGTTCCACTGGTCGCTCTTGTGGATCTGGAAGTGCCACCGCCGCTCGCCCGTCTGGACGTCCAACGCGAGCAGACTGCCGCCGAAGAGGTTGTCACCCGGCCGATGACCCGCATACGACTGGACGGTCGACGCGTTCGTCACGAGGTACACGAGCCCCAGCTCCGGGTCGGCCGACGCGGGAGCCCACGTCGACATGTCCCCCGACCACTGCCAGGCATCGTTCAACCACGTCTCGTGGCCGACTTCTCCAGGCCGCGGGATCACGTGGAATTTCCAGAGGAACTCGCCGGTTTCGGCGTCGAACCCCATGATGTCGCCCGGGACGTTCTCGATCCGGGTCTGGCCGTAGCTGGGCTGGTGGCCCACGAGCACCACGACCACGCCGTTCACCACGATCGGCGGCGCCGAGCTGGTCACCATGCCGAGCTCCCTCGGGATCCCGTAATCGGGGTCGTACGGTCCCTCGTCCCAGCGCTCCCACGGGCCCCAGCCCTCCAGGAGCTCCGGTACCAGGTCGACGACGCCGGTCTGCTCGAAGTCATCCAGCGGCACCGGCGCCCCCCAACTCTCCAGGGGTCGGCCGGTCTTGGCGTCGAGCGCCCAGAGGAAGAAGGCGGGGGACGTGACATAGATCACCCCACGGCCGTTCACCTCGGCGTAAGCGACCCCCTTCCCGTAGGATCGCCGGGGAGAGCGCAACCACCGAGTGGTCTCGGGCTCGCGAAAGACCCACAGCGTCTCGCCCGTGGCGGGATCCATCGCCACCACCTGCCGGCGCGGAGTGGCCACCGTGTACAGCATTCCGTCCACGTAGATCGGTGTGGACCGGGAAAAGTAGTCGACGTTGGGGCCGAAGTTGTCGCTCCGCCAGATCCAGGCTTGCTCGAGATCGGCAAAGTTGGAGGCGTTGATCTGGTTCAGGGGGGAGCTACGTGTGTGGCCGGCGTCGCCGCCCAGGTAGCGCCATTCACCGTTTTCGGTGCCGGGGAGGCGTTGGGCGGAGGTGGGTGTGGCCGCGATCAAGATTGCCGAGGCGAGCGTGAGGCGGAGCAGAAGCGGGTGGGGGCGGATGGGTCGAAGCTCACCGTTCATCATCTTAGTCCCTCCTCACTTTCCTCGCCTGCTGAGGCAGAGTTGCAGCCTTTGAGAAGGTGCAACGCGATGGAATCGAAACGGTAGGTCGGGCACTGGATCGGCGCAACGCCGAGGATCCCTTCTCCATGGACATCGCGCTCCCCCGGAGCCGGTCGATTCGGCACAAGAGATGGCAGCTAGCGGTCGCAGCTAGCGTATCTACGCACCGTCTTTAGGTTTCGCCTCTGCTGAGTATCGGTTCTGGAACGAAAGGCAGGGGCAAGATTTCCGACACGGCCGCGACCCTCGACAATGGACGGGCGCTCTCTGTCCTGTTCAGCGCTGCCGTCTTCGTGGCAGCGGCGCTGCTCTTCGTGGTGCAGCCGATGGTGGGCAAGATGGTGCTCCCGCGTGCGGGGGGGGCTCCCCAGGTGTGGAACACCTCACTGCTGTTTTTCCAGGGGGCTCTGCTGGCGGGCTATCTGTACGCGCACGTCAGCGTCAGATGGCTCGGGGTGCAGCGCCAGGCGCTCCTCCACCTGGCCGTTCTCGCACTTCCGATTCTCGTCCTGCCGATCGCGCTGCCCGATACGTATCCGCCCGACGGAGCTCGATTGTCGCCCTGGGTCCTGGGCGTTCTCACCGTCGCCGTCGGAGCCCCTGTCTTCGTGCTGGCCGCGGCAAGCCCTCTCCTCCAGCGCTGGCTGGCCTCGACAAGCCACGAGGATGCTGGGGATCCGTACTACCTTTACGCCAGCAGCAACGCGGGAAGCCTCGCAGGCCTCCTCGCTTACCCCCTGTTTCTCGAGCCCTTCCTCGCCGCCAGCGACCAGTCGCGCCTGTGGGCGTTCGGTTACGCAGGGTTCGTCGGGCTCGCGCTCCTGTGTGTCCTTGCGGCGCTCTACTCCGAGCATGTGCGACCCTCGGGTGTCGCGCCGCCGCTCCGCGAGTCGAGTCGCAACCCGGGTCCCGTCACGTCGCTAGACCGCCTCTTCTGGGTGGCGAGTGCGGCCGTCCCGTCGGCCCTGTTGCTCGGCGTGACTCAGTATCTGACGAGCCAGATCGCGCCAGTCTCACTCTTGTGGGTTCTCCCGCTCGCGGTGTACCTCGGAACCTTCATCGCCGCATTTGCACGCCGCGAGGTCGTGGCCGTGTCATGGGCTTCCCGTGTCCTGCCGATGGTCGCCGTCGCGATGACCGTTGTCCTGGGACTGCATATTGTCCGCCCGACTTGGGCCATCACAGTCCTCCACCTATCCGTGCTTGCGTTGGCCGGGATGCTCTGTCACCGACGTCTCGCAGAACGGCGACCGCCCACGACCCATCTCACCGAGTATTACCTCCTCATTACGACCGGCGGTGCGCTCGGAGGTGTCTTCAGCGCTCTGCTGGCTCCATACCTTTTCAACTTCCTCGCTGAGTACCCGATCACGGTCGCGCTGGCTTGTCTCTTCCGGGTGCCGGTGTCCGTGGATGAGCGGACGGTGGGCGTGAGCCGCTTGCTCTACACGGGGCCCAAGTTGGACGTCGTTCTTCCGGCGGTGCTCGCCCTCTACATCGTTGCTGTGACGTCGTCCATCGAGTGGTTGCCGGCCGGCGTGACCGCCATCCTTCTGGTGGTGGTGCCGGGGGTCGTCTGCTTCACTTTTACCCCGCGTCCTTTGCGCTTCGCTCTCGGCCTTTCGGTGCTCCTCGCGTCGGCCGAGTCCGGACAGATGTACCGAGGGGACCTTCTCCACGGTGAACGCACGTTCTTCGGCATCTACCGCGTGTCCCGGACCGTCTCGAATCAGGTCAACATCCTGTACCACGGCTCGACCATTCACGGTGTCCAAAGCGTCGATCCCGCCCGAGCGCGGGAGCCCCTGGCCTACTATCACCCCTCTGGACCGGCGGGTCGCGTCATGCTCGCGATGGCAGGGCAACCGGAAAGGCGCAACATCGCGCTCGTGGGCGGCGGTACCGGGGCACTCGCGGTGCTCGCAGGTCCCCACCAGTCCGTGACGCTGTACGAAATCGATCCAGCTGTTGTGAGGATCGCGGAGGAGTCAGGGTATTTCACCTATCTCTCGAGCGCGCACGCCTCCATCGAGACGGTGGTCGGAGACGGGCGCCTCGCCTTGTCACGGAGTACGGAACGCTTCGACCTCATCGTCCTGGACGCGTTTTCGTCCGGAGCAATCCCCGTTCACCTTCTCACGCGCGAGGCGCTACTCCTGTATTTGGATCGGCTCACATCAGGAGGCGTGCTCCTCTTCCACATCTCCAATCCCCATCTGGAGCTCGCGCCCGGCCTGGGGGCACACGCCCGTGACCTCGGGCTGGCAGCGCTCGAGTGGGTCGACATCAGGGGGGATGCGGACCTCGAGCGGGGGATCTTCGGATCACACTGGGTGCTTATTGCGCCGGCGATCCAGGATCTGGCGTACATACCGGCGGCGGGGTGGCGCCCACTCGTCAAACCACCGTCCACGCGCGCGTGGACCGACGACTTCTCCGACCTTCTCTCGGTGCAGTCGTGGAACTGATGTCGCGACCGTAGAAGGCCTCCAAGCCAACGCCCAGACCGCTGTCTCCGACCGGCCTACCCCCTCCGGCGATGAGCAGGTAGCCAGTGTTCGCATAATCCCCGTAGTCGCTCACGGGAAACGTTGCTCCGCCCCCGAGGAACACCCCCTGCGCAGAAAGAGGATTCGAGGTGGTCATGAGGGCGACAGTCCCGATTACGGCAGCGGCGGGTCCCCGGCGCCGTCCGCGGGGCGCATGCGGTAGCTCGACCCGCTAGTCACTCACTTTCGCGAACAGCACCACATGGTTCTTCCCGAATCGCTTCGCGCACTTCGGACATGTCGCGTAGTAGAAGTACATCTCCTCGGCCTCCTGGCCTTGGGCCTTCACGTACTCCTCCATCTCGTGAATCCACCTGCCGACGTGGCGGTACGGCCCCTCGAACACCTTCGTGAGGAACGTCCCCGAGATCTTCTCCATGGTCGCGCCGGGCACCTCACGATCGACGGCCAGGTAGATGTCGCTCCCCCACGGAGAGACCTCGTCCGTCAACCAGAGGGGGTCCTTCGGATAGGCCGATGCCTCCTCGATGGCTGCGTTGTCACGGGTGATAACCGAGCCGAAGTTGAGCGGGATGTGCAGGAACTCCCGGATGTGGTCACGGAGGAACAACTTGTCCTGCCAACTGACTTCCTTTTCGTCCCAGACCGCCGGGTCGAGCCTGGCACAGCAGCCGGTTTCGCTGTTGTCGTAGTTGGCTTCGGCGAGCTTCATTGGGTTCTCCTTCGCTTGGACCATGAGCGATCATTCGGGAGGGCTCCCCCACCGGACGCTCCTGAGTATGCCCAAGACCGCCTGTGGCGTCAGTGGGGGAACGCCTGATGCCCGTGTGGTGGCTCACTCCCTTCTATCCGTCCAGCAACCCGCTACTCCGGAGGAACGCCGTCAGTGACGCCACGATCTCAGGCCATTCGGGAGCGCAATCGTTGTGTGCGCAGTCCAACTCGATGATATCGAGGCCCTCACGTGCGGCCGCGAGCGCTTCCGCGTGCACGTAGGGAATCACGTCGTCGCGGATGCCATGCATCAAGAGGACGGGGCCTGAGAAGTCCGAAACAGCACGCCGGTTGTCGAAACGATCACGCACCAGGAAGCCGGGGACCAAGTTCTCTCTCGCGAACGCGCTTGCGGAGCTGAACGTGGACTGGAGAACCAAGGCTCGAACGG
Source organism: Gemmatimonadota bacterium (assembly GCA_039590375.1). Taxonomy (GTDB): domain Bacteria; phylum Gemmatimonadota; class Gemmatimonadetes; order Longimicrobiales; family Gaopeijiaceae; genus UBA822. The sequence continues at coordinate 37,472 of JBDHFN010000010.1, read as the reverse complement.
GCCGATTCAAGGCGAGATCTCCCATTACACCGCCGCCCAACGACCTTCCATATGCGACGATGCGGTCGGCGTCTACGTCCTCTCGAGCAACGAGCCAATCGAACGCAAGTGTGAAGGTCTCGCCCAGGGTCGAGCGAGACGGCTTGCCTCGAGAGTGACCGTATCCTGGAAACTCCACGAGGAGTGCGTTCAGCCCTGCCGCTGCGAGGCTCTCCATATCACTCTGCCAATCCTCGATCAACTCGCCGTTGCCGTGCGCGAACATGATCGTTGGCCTGTGAACATCTCCTTCGGCTTTGAAGAACCAGGCCTCGACCCGTCCGAATGAGGCTTCAAGCCACACCTGGGTGACACCCGGCGGGGCGGACGCCGTTGGGCGGGGAGAATCGCGGAGAGTCCCGGGGAAGGCCATCCGGCGCTGAAGCACGAAGATCAGCGCAAAATATCCCAGTATGGCCAAAGCCAGCACGCGTCCCACGATCAGCACTTGGGGCATCCACCTAACCCTCGATCCCGTCCTCAGAGCAGCACGGAGTCGTTCTCGCGGATGCGCCTGATGAGCCGGAATGCCCGCTCGATCAGACCCTCCGCCTCGAGCAGCTCCTGCCGGTGCGCGGGCTCGAGTGAGAGAGCACTCGAGACACCGTCGACGACCTCCTCGTCGGGGAGGTCCGAGGACGGCAGCTGCATTCGGGGAAAGACGGAGAGCAGGGTCTCTTCGAGCTGCTGGCGTCTCTCGGCGAGTAGCGGACGGTCCTCCGGGTCGACCGCCTCGGGGAGCGCCTCTACCTCCGCGAGCCGGTAGGAACGGCTCGCGTCCTCGCCCAACACACGAAACTTCACGAGCCCGTCCAGGACGATGTTGTATCGGCCGTCGGGTAGTTCATCGACCTCGACGATGACGCCAGCGCAACCGACCGCGTAGATCGGCGGCCGTCCTTCGTACTCCGCCTCGTAGCCCGGTTGCAGCATGATCATGCCGATGATGCTGTCGCCCTCGAGCGCGTCGGCCACCATCTCGCGGTAGCGCAGCTCGAAGATGTGCAGCCGCGCGCTGCTGTTCGGAAACAGCACGACGTCCTGGAGCGGAAAGATCGGAATCGTGGTCGGCAGCGTCGGCTCGGCGGCCGATGCGGATTGAGCCACGCCCAAAGCCGGGGCACACAAGACGGCCATGAGTGCGATCGCCCACCCCAATGTCATGGGTCTCATGTGTCGCCTTTTGACCGGGAGACGGGATCGGACATGGGAAGGAGTCCGATCATCCGTGTATGGCCATCAAAATGGGTCTGGGGCGGGCGGGGCGGCAAGCGTGGAGGGTCTACGGAGTGCGTGGCTTTCCGTTGCTTTGGTTCTCCTGGATGAACTGCATGACCTCGCTCTCGTGGTGTCGAAGGCCCGGCCGGCCGTTTCGACACACGATCTCGATCTTTTCCGGCAAGGGCGGCAGAACCCGACCGCGCCGGTAGGCGTCGAGAATCACCGGGTGGATGTAATACTTCCGGCAGACCGTTCGCGTGTTGCCCAGCCGCTCCGCCACCTGATCGACCGCCCTCACGATGTTGGACTCCTTGTCGCGCACCAGACGGGCGGGCCCGATCTCGCGTAGGAGCTCCGCGGCGAGCATCGTGCCACCCCAGGTCCGAAAATCCTTGGCGGTCACACCCGCTCCAGCGATGGAACGCAGATACTCATTCACATGGCCCGACTCCACGCTCCGGTGGACGCCGTCCTCGTCGACATACTGAAACAGTTCCTCGCCGGGCAGCGCCTGGCACCTCTGGATGATTCGGGCGAGCCGTCGATCGCTGACCAACACCGAGTGGTCCTTCCCGCTCTTTCCGCGAAACGAGAACATGACCTCGGACCCATCCACCTCGGCATGCCGGTCCTGCATCGTGGTCAGGCCAAAGGTGTCGTTCTCCTTTGCGTACTCCATGTTTCCGACGCGGATCAGCGTCTGCTCCAGTAGCCAGACGACCGTCGCCAACACCTTCTCGCGGGGGAGTCCTCGCGACCGGAGGTGCTCCTCGACCTGCTCACGTGCCGTCGGCAGCACTTGGCTGAAATCGAGCATCCGGTTGAACTTCGTCTCGTCTCTGACGGCGCGATACTTCGCGTGGTATCGGTACTGCTTGCGCCCCTTCGCGTCGCGGGCGGTGACCTGGAGATGCCCGGTCGCGTGCGGGCAGATCCACACGTCGGTCCACGCCGGTGGGATGGCGAGTGCGCGGATGCGGCGGAGCTTCCGTTCACTCGTGACGGGCAGTCCGTTCGCCGCGATGTAGACGAATTCGTCGCCCACGCGCTCACGGCTTATGCCCCGGACGGAGTCCGTCGTGTAACGGAGGCCGGCCTGTTCAGCGGCCTCGACGTGCTCGGTACTTTCAAGTGTGTCTACAGACATGGTACAAAAACGTAGTCACCGAGGGCAGCCGATTCGCAAGCTTTTCGGTCTGAACGTGAGGAGCACCGGTATGGGATTCGCGGCGGCCGGAGGCCGAATGGACCGTCGCATGGCTCGTTTCCATTAAAACGCGGTACGAATCCTGCGGTCAGGGGTTATGGACTTCGGTAGCACTCACTCGGAGGGGAGGCGCGACGACCGTGTTTGACAAGACAACCAAGGAGCGGGAAGTGACAGGACGGGAGCGGAATACCGCCGAGACAGGGGCGAAAGGCCTCTCAGTCATCTCGAAGGGAATGCACCTCCAGGGGAACTGTGAAACAGACGGCCAGTTACGAATCGAGGGGAAGATCTCGGGCAACGTCACCGCCCAGGGCATCGAGTTGACGGCGTCGGGCTCGGTAGACGGTGATGTCATGGCAGCCGAGAAGACCAAGTCTGACCAGACCTTCGTCATCAGCGGCCTGGTCACCGGGGCCGTCCACGCGGCTCGGGTCGAAGTCCACCCGGGCGGAAAGGTGCACGGCGGTGTCGTCGCGGACGAGGCCGTCATCCACGGACAGGTGCACGGCGGAGTTCTGGCGCGGAACCGGCTAGCCCTCGAGGAGACGGCCGAGGTGGAGGGCGATGTCCACGCCCGTCGGCTAGCGCTCAAAGAGGGTGGACAGGTGAACGGCAACATCAGCATGGGGGACCGCGCGGAACTCGGGTCCTCGGGTACGAAGGCTACGCCCGTCTCAGACCCGGCCGAAGCCGAGGACGAGGTCCTGGTTTCGGCCGGACGCGGCAGATAGCGCCGTCGGGACTAGCCCGGATCTCGAGGATTCAGGACCAGCACGGATCCCGCGGATTCGGGACTAGCGCGGATCCAACTCGGAGATATAGAGGGTCGCGTTCGAGTTGGTGTCGCCGTACGTCCCCACCCAGATGTTGTACAGGCCGCTCGCGGCTGCCGGTACGACAACCACCGGGTTGCTGTCGCCGAGATCATCGTCGTCGCACACCCAGCTGCCGTCCGGTTGATTGATCAGCAGCGTCGTATCCTCAGCGCCCTCCACGTATACGTAGAGATTGGAGCTCCCTGAGCTCGTGTAGTAGAAGTTCACGTCGGGGCTGTCCGCCACGTATCCGTAGCTGCAGGAACCCACGTCGACATCCACGTCGCCGCCCGCAATCAACGAGACCTCATGAGGATCCGGCAAGAAGCGCTCGTCCAGGTTGACGTCGCCGTACGTCGCCACACCGATCGAGGGGGTCGTGCTGGCGCCGGAGCCGGAGCTGGAACCACCGCCCCCTCCACCCGCCATCGTCACCACCTGAACGTCTGCCAACGCCTGTAGGGGCCTGCTCGCGGCGAGGGGAAGCTGCCCCCGTACATAGTTTATCGGCAAGGCAAAGTTGAGGTTTTCCGCTCCCTCTGCTGCGATCCCACTCACGACCAATCCGATCACGTGGCCGTCTTCCGTCATCACCGGGCCACCGGAATTCCCGGGCGAGGTGGGCGCGCTGATCTGGATGTGCCTGGTCCCTTCATTCATTCGGATCGCGGCCACCAACCCGTCCGACACGGTTCCCGCCAGCGTGGGGTCGATTGGAGCACCGATCACGATGACTCTCTGACCAACCGCCAAATCGTCGGCGTTCCCCAGGTCTATCGTCGGCAGGTCGAATCCCGCGACACGAATAATGGCGAAATCCTTGATCCAGTCGACTTCGGTGACGCCTTCGACGTCCAGCTCATCTCCGTTCTGGAACCGTACTATTGCCGAAGTCGCTCCCTCGATTACGTGAGCCGCGGTGACGATGGTGCCGTCACTGGACGTGACGAAGCCACTCCCATGTGCCCTTCCCCCCGGTCCATCCACCTCGATGGTCACCGTGGCCGAGAGCGCTGTTGCCACGGGCGACTGGGCGAGTACCGGCTGACCGAGAGCAGTCAGCAAGATTGGAAGACAGAGCGACATGCTTTTCCGGCAGGTTTTGCGTTTCACCGTGATCTCCTCAATGTCTCGGGGACTGCCCCAAAGGTGTCCAGGGAGTCGTCACTCGATGCTGTTCTTGGCGTGGTTCGGACATGTATCCAAGATGTGTCTATGGTATTCGGCGCTGCAAGCGTTCTTTTCGGGCCGATTCGAGGCGCAAGCGGTCGACCGGCAGCCGGCCACTTCGCGGAAGCGTGTGCGGGGGGCGTTCGGGCCAGCAACGAAGTACTTTGATCCTCATGAAGATTCCCTCGAGGCCGATTCCGGGCGGCATCCTGCTCTCAGCCGTTTGCCTTGCGGCAACTGCGTCGGCCGCAGCAACTGCGCCGCCCGCGGCAACCACAACGCCTGCGCCCCCCCCACAAGCGGCCCCCGCCGCCGCACTGCCGGTCGCGTCCTCTGGACCGCAAGAAGTCTGGCGATTGGACCGTTCAGAGCCCATCACGTACTTCATTGCGGAGGGCTCGGCCGAATCGGGGTTCAAGGCGGAGGACCGCACCCTGGCTGAGTGGGCGCTGGAGGCGTGGGGCAGGCAGACCGATCCCGCCGTGGACATGGTGCCGGGCCCCGAAGCGACCGCCACCATTCGCGTCTATTGGGTGCCGGCCGGCGCGGGTCTATACGGTGAGATGCGGGGACGGATGGTGGAGGGTCGGCTCGCCGCCGACGTGTTCGTGCACCCGGATACCGACGGTCTCGGGGCGGACATCGGGGAAATGGCGAGGCTGGATCCGCTCTTCAGGGATACGGTCGTTTACCTGACTTGTGTCCATGAGCTGGGCCACGCATTCGGGCTGGGCCATACCAGCGCTTTCGCGGACATCATGTACTCGTTCCAGTATGGCGGCGACTTCGTCGCCTACTTCATGCGCTTTCGCGAGCAACTCGAGGTCTGGGACGACATCCCGCGCGCCTCTCCCCTCTCCAACGCGGACGGCGGGACATTCAGGTCTCTGTACCCCTAGAACCGCACCGCTAGCGCCGTAACGCTAGAGCCGTACCGCTTCACCGCCAGAGCCGCGCCGTCAGAACCCTAGGCAACGCACGGGCCCCGTCACGAACTGGGTCTCGTCGCTACAGTAGAAGACCTGGATGGACAGTATCTGAGTGGCGTTCACGTAGTCACCCAGGCTGCCGGGGAACAAGGGGATGCTCTTGAAGCTGGAAAGCGGAGTGTCGAACGGATCGGTCGCACAGTCCTCGAGGCCGAGGTCCGGTTGGGCCAGTCCACCGGCAGTGGCACAGATCGCCAGGTTCATTGGAATCGTGCAGTTGTTGATGACGTTGAGCACGGCGCCGGCCGTCTGATTCGTCAGCGCGAGCGATGACGCGGGGCACAACTGTCCCTGGAAATCGTTCGGCTCGCGATCCGTCCGATCGTTAGGTGCGCCCGCCGCCCCGCCGGTCCACGAAGCGGTGATCCAAACGGGTGCGAACTCGTTGCCCAAGCCCGTTGTTTCGGTGCATCCCAGAAACACTATGAGTCCACTCAACACTACGATCTTCGACATGGCCATGCTGCACTCCCGAGGAGGTATAGGGCTTCATTCGTACGCTCACCCGGCGCACCCGCCCCTCAACAAAGCTGTGTATAGGGTGTTTGCGGCTGCAAGCATTTTGGCGATGCCGCCTCGGGATTGCTCACCGGGGGCGTGTTGGCGGGTGTTGGGAGCAGGGGCTCCCGCTCTCAGCGGGGATCCAGCCGAACGAAGTATCTCGGCGGAAACCCGGTCACGATTCGAAACACGATGCTATGGCGGTTTTCGCTATTGACGCGGTCGTGCTCCGCATCGGTCGCGGGTACCGCGAGATAGTCGCCTCTCTCACCATCCACGGTGACTTGCACATTCGGATTCTCGAGCGCCCGCCTGTACCAGGCTCGCGGCCAGTGGTTAGCCGACACGAAGATCTGGCCATTGCTCTCGAGGCGAGCCAGGACTCGGTCGTGTGGGGTGCCATCCTCGTCCGTGGTGGTGATGACCAGCGTACTTTGGTCGGCGGGCTGGAAAAACCCCAGCATGGACTCGAACGCCACGACCATCGCTACGTAAGCGAGCAGCGAGATCGCGATTCGCTTCACGGCTTTCATTCGGACATCGGTTTCGGGACGCGGTCCTTCAGCACGCTCGGTTCGGCACGCGGTCCTTCAGCACGCGAAGAAATGGACCGGACTCAATTCGGCACCCGCCGCCTCAGCTCCTCGAACAGATTGAGCACGAGCACCTGGTCGGTTTCCCCCGACGCCGAGCCGGCGAGGTCGCGGGCCATAAGAAACCGCTGATCGTCCGGCCCGACGTCGTATCCATCGGCAGGAGCACCGAAGAGAATGTCAGCCGCCAGCGTGAAGAGGGTCTCGGTGTCCACCACCCGGAATCCTCCGACCGTATCGATCTGTGCCGCGACGAACTCGCGATTCTCGCGCAGGTAGAAGAGCTCGGCCCCGCTGTGCGCCCACCTCGGCTGCACGCCACCATCGACGGAGACCTGGTACTTGAACGACTCGACGTCCGGGAACGGACGCACCCAGACCTCATAGCGGCCGGTTTCGGTCGAGGCGTAGGCGAGCCAGCGGCCGTCGGGCGACAGCGCGGGCTGGTTCTCGGCAAACTGCTCCGTCGCCACGAGCGGGATCGGCTCATCCTGGCCCGAGCGCAAACCCAGGAGATCCCGGGAGGGTTGATCGCCACCGCCGGCGATGTTCGCCGCCGTGCGCAGGACGAGCCACTCACCATCCGGGGTCCACTCTCCCTGCCGGAAGCCGCGCTCACCACTGAAGAATTGCTCGGGCGCTCCGGTCCCGCTTGCCGCTACCGACCAGATATCCAGATCCGGGCGCAATATGTAGTGGACGACCTCACCGTTTGCCGACCACCAGGGGGCCAGCTCCTCACTATCGTCGAATGTGAGCCGCCTCGGAGGCCGGTCGGGCAGCTCCTTGACCCAAATGTCGAAGTTGCCGTCGGTCTCGGCCCGCAGCGCCACGCTCGAGCCGTCGGGGGAAAGACGCCAGGAGAAGTTGATGTCGCCCCTGGAGAACGTCCATCCCACAGGCGTGTCCGATCCGTCCCGGCCCACCCAGACGAGGTCCGTATCCGCCCCACCGCTGCTCGCCGCCCCAGTGGAGTAGAACAGTGAGCCGGTCTCCGAAATCGCGTAGTAGTTCCAGCCGGCCGTGGGTGCCCGCAGACCCTCGGCGACGGGCGTGGCCGGTCCCGTGAACTCGAGGCCGTCGACATCGAACGGCGCAGCCATCAGCGTCGTGCCGTCCAGGTCGGTGAACAGGAGGTAACCCTGGTTGTAGCGCGGGAAGCGACCGGGCCCGAGCTCCGTGATCTCGCCCGACTCCAGGTGCAAAGCCGCGAGACGAGAAACCTCGGCGCCGGCTCGGTTGGATGGCGAAGCACCGAAGATTTCCAAAACGATGGCCTCTCCGCCCGGCAGTGCATCGACCCAACGGTGGAGTATTTCGCCGGAAGTCGTATCGACTTCGGTCAAGAGCTCGACGGGGCCTCCCGCGGACGGTACACGACTCAGGCCGCTCACCCGGTTGCGGAAGTAGAGCCAGGCGCCGTCACGGCTCCAGCGCGGGCAGCACTGCACCGAGTCGGAAGCCAGGGTCCTCGGGATGCCGCCCTGGATCGGAGCGACGCGGATGGCGCCCGCGAAAGAGAACGCGACTTCGCTGGCGTCGGGCGAAATTGCCGGAGTCGTTCCAGCGGTCGACGTCTCCGTATCGCCGATGGGCGTGGCGTCCAGTGCGTCCCACCGCCTGGCCCAAAGCATAGGAGCGCCGTTCGGTCCGCTTTGCCCCTGGTAAACCAAAAGTGAGCCGTCCCGTGAGATATCGAAGGCCCCGCGGCCCACGGTCCCCTGACCCTCGGAAAAGTCGACCGACACTCTGGTGACCGGAGTCGGTGGATCCGGGCGAAGAACCGTCGACCCCAGGGCCGCGGCCAGGACGAGGGTGGATACGGTCGCGCCGATCGAGAGCGGGTTCCACAGGCCGCCGGCGCCGGTGCCGGCCTCTCGAGCTTCGCCGTGCCGGAAGCCCTGATCAGCCAGGGCCCGTGCGAACTCGCTGGCGCGCGTGAAGCGATCGGCAGGAAGCTTTTCGAGCGCCTTGCGGATGGCCGCATCCACGTTGGGCGGCACCGAGGACCGCACCGCCATCGCCGACACCGGCAGGCCCTGGATGATCTTTCCGAGCACCGCTTGGGCCGTGTTACCGATATACGGCGGCTCGCCGACGAGCATCTCGTAGAGTACACAGGCCAAGGCGTACGTGTCACTGGCCGGGCCGAGCATCTGGTCCCCGGTCGCCTGTTCGGGCGACATATAGAAGGGCGTGCCCACGCTCAGCCCGGTCTCTGTCAGCCGACTCCCGCCCGCCGCCCCGACCGCCAACGCGATGCCGAAGTCGGACACCAGCGGCTCGCCCCGGCTGAGCAGTATGTTGCCCGGCTTGATGTCGCGGTGGACGACTCCTGCTTCATGTGCGGTCTGGAGGGCCGCGGCCACGGCGGTCGCGATCCCCAACGCCTCGTCCAGGGGCAGCTGCTTCTCCCGGTCGATCCGGTCCTGGAGCGTCTCGCCCTCGATGTAGGGCATCACGTAGAACAGGAAGCTGTCGGCCTCGCCCGAGTCGAAGAGCGGGAGGATGTGCGGGTGCTGCAGGTTGGCCGTCGTCTTGATTTCGGTGAGAAAGCGCTCGGCGCCCACGACGGCGGCCAGCTCGGGCTTGAGCACCTTCAGGGCGACCTTGCGCTCGTGCTTGAGGTCGTCGGCGAGATAGACCGTGGCCATCCCGCCCTCGCCGAGTTCACGCTCGATGGCGTAGCGGCCCTCGAGGGCTGCGTTCAGGCGGGCGATAGTGTCGGACATGATCCGGACAAAATGCGTCTAAGGCGAGAGGAGCCGCAAGCGTCTCACAGGCTGACCGGGCGTATCTCCCGATCGACCCCCTACGGCGCCCCCGCCCCGTCGAGGACCGCCCGCGGCTGCTCGGCCTCGTCTTCGTCTTCCTCCGCCTCCTCGAGCGTGTCCAACACCTGCTGCCACTCGAACTTGTTTCCGATGCCCCGCACGTAGTAGTCCATCCACGCCATCTCGCTCACCGACTTCACGAGACGATTCCGCGGGTCGGGGATCCCGTGGGTCGCCCCCGGATACATGAACAGCTCTGTGGGGATCCCCAGCTTCTTGAGCGCCATGTGCAACTCGACGGACTGCGGGCTCGGGACGCGCGGATCGTCCTTGACGACGTGGATCATCGTCGGCGTCTTCGCGTTCGAGATGTACTGGAGCGGAGACTGGTCCCAATACGGCTCGAAGTCCTCGTAGAGGAACTCGTCACCGATGTAGAACTGCCGATTCCGCTGCACGTCGCTCTGCGCGTACATGGAAATCCAGTTCATGGTGCCGGCGCCCGAGCTGATCGCCTTGAAGCGGTCGGTGTGCGTGAGAATCCAGTTCGACCAGTGTCCTCCGGCGCTCCACCCCAACGCCCCCATGCGATCGGAATCGACGATTCCCTCATCGATGAGGTAGTCCACTCCGGTCATGATGTCGTCGTAGCCCAGAGTGAAGTAGTCGCCCACGATAGCGGTCCGGTGCGCGTTGCCGTAGTTGATCGATCCCCGATAGTTCGGCTTGAGTACGGCATATCCGGCGCCCGCGTAGACCTGCGCACTGTAGCCGCCGTTGAATCGCAGTACATCGGCCCCCGCGGGGCCCCCGTGTATGGCGACGATCAGCGGATAGCGCTGCCCCTCGCGGTATCCCACCGGCTTGACCAGAATCCCCCCGACCGTCTTGCCATCCGTGGACGTCCAGTTGATCTCCACTTCCTCGCCGAGGGCCAACTCTCGGACCTGCGGGTTCGCGTCGACCAGCTGGATCCACGCCGAGCGATCGGCGACGCGGTCGACACTCTCCACGGTGAAGAGCGTGGGCGGCGTCATCGGGTCGGAGTATCCGATGAGGATGGCGTCCGAGTCGCGGTCGCGGCTCACGTTCAGCGCGGCGCGCTCATGCGTGATCTGCCTCACGTCACCACTGCGGACGTCCAGGGCATGGAGCTGATTGGTGACCCGAACACCGGTGTTGAAGTAGATCGTGTTCTCGTCTTCGGACCAGAAGCCGACGCCGACCCTGCCGTCGAACGACTCACCCAGCTTACGGAAAGAACCGCCCCGGTCGGTCAACTCACGGAGGTACACGCGATTCTCGGTCATCGTGTAACGGGTCATGTCGTCGGGCGCCGAGAACGCGATCCAGCGCCCGCCGGGAGAGATGCTGGGAAGGCTCTCGCGCACCTCGTAGTTGTCGGTGAGGCGCTCGATGTACCCCGTCGCGGTCTCGAGCAGGAACTGATCGGCGTACAGGCCGGAGGCGGTGATGTTGCGCTCGTACCGCTCCGCAGACTCGCCCGCGAACGTGATCCAGCGCCCGTCGAGTGAGACGTCGAAGTCGGTCACGCTGATACTCGCGTCATCGGTGAGCCGCCGTGTGGCGCCCGGCTCCAGATCGACGACCCAAAGGTTCGAAAGCGGCGTCACCATGTTCTTGACGTCCACCGTGAACCCCTGCTCGCGCCGGCGCACATCGTCCTCATCCCGTGACTCCGGCCGGATGAAGTAGATGCTCCCTCCATCAGGGGCCCACCGCCACCGTTCGACGCCGGCCTCGCCCTCGGTCAGCTGCTCCGGCTCGGCGGTGAGAATGGCGTCGACCGGCAAACGATAGAGTTGCTCCTGGCCCGACTCACCGCTCCGATACACGAGGGAGCGGCCGTCCTCACTGAGATCGAAGTCGGAGACCCCCTCATCCGCATCGGTGATGCGTTGGGCTTCGCCTCCATCGGGCCGCATGACGTACAGTTGGTTCGTATCCTCGCCCGCCTCGGCATCCCGGTCCGAGGCGAACACGAAAAACGATCCGTCCCTCGACCACTTGGGAGAGGTCTCGTTCTTCTCACCGGTGAAGGTCAGCTGTCGGCTCGATTCGACGCCCTCCTCCATGGACACGAGGTGGATGTCGGACTGCCGTTCGTCCTCCTGCCAATCCGGCGTGGTGATCGTATAGAGCATCCAGCGGCCGTCGGGACTCGGCGCCCACGAGCCGGCACTGGCGAACTGTTGCACATCGAGGAACGACATGGGACGGTCCACACCCTGCGGCGCCTGGGCCGAGACCCGCGTCACGCCACCAGCGCTGATGGCGAGAACGACCGCAAGGGACACGAGTGGCACGGCGGAAGTACGCTGAAGAGAGCGTGAGTTACTCATGTTCGCCTCGCACGAAGGAGTCGGGATCATGCTTGCTGGCCGGACAAAATGCGTCCCAGGCGTATGCGGCGGCAAGCGGCTCGTGGGGCTCCCCGGAGGCACCCAAAAAAACTTCTGGCTCCCGGCCACCGAGGCTTCCTAGTTTTGAAGTACAACTTCGATCCTCTGTGAGTAGCGCCTGCGACACCCGGGTGGGGCTCGAGGGTCATCCCGTTTCCACCTGAAAATCTCAGGTTCAAGTCCTGCGCAGGAGAAGTAATGGCTCCGACGCGGTACAATCGAAGAGAAGGTAAAAGCATGCATAAGATCTTCAGCAAGTTCATCGGGGTCACCGCTGCCCTGACCCTCACGGTCGCCGCCTGCGGCGACGACATCACGGGCATCAACGAGGGCGACACGCTTTCAAACGCCGAGGTGGCGGCTGTCGTCGCGGCGCTGAGCGCGTCGTTCGATTCCGTCGGCGTCGCGGCGGGAGTACCCGCGGCCGCGCCCGGCCTGGCCCCCATTTCCTTCAATGAGAGTTTCGGCATCACCGTACCCTGCGAGGACGGTACGCTCGATGTGGACGGCTCGGCGTCGGGCACCATCGACGACGAAACGTTCGCCAGCGATATCTCGATGGAGGTGACGTGGGATCCGAACGGATGCGTGGTCACCGACGGCACGAATACCATCACGGTGGATGGCGCCCCTCGCATCGAGCTCACGCTCGACTGGACCTCGGCTGAGGACGTCTTCACGTTCACCGGGACCGAGGTGGGCGGATTCAGCTTCACCTCGAGCGACGGACGCTCCGGAAGTTGCGCCCTCGATGTGACGTTTTCCCTCACGAGCGATGTCGGTGGCTTCACCGGCACGGTCAGCGGCACGATCTGCGGGCTGAGCGCGGAGGGCTTCCAAACGATCGGCGTCCCAGACGCCGTCTAGGTCAGCTCCACCAGCGGGATCGACGTGGCCGGAGGCGGATGTCGCCTCCGGCCACTCGTTTTTCCCGGTCCCGTTCGTCTAAGGCGTATGGCGCGGCCAGCGTCTCGCACGCACCCCGCGGACCTCTATCGGGCTACCACACCGATCACCATACATGCCCCCAGCTCCCCCGCACGCCCATCATCCAACCCCGATTCAGTCAGGACTCGCCACGTGTTGAAGTCCACCACGAGCCGGAGCATCGCCTGGAGTGACTCTGTCTCGGCTCCCTGCACTTGCCAGCCACAAGCCAGAGTACGGACCAGCTCCTCCACGTATGTCGACCACAAGTCGTCCATGACCTCTGCGAGGGATGGTACGATTGGTGTGTCACGAAAGACCTTTCCCAGCATGTCCTCTTTGAGCCCGTACCATTCGTAGAGCTCCTTCAGGGCACTGACCAGCCGCTCTGACGGGTCGTCGATGGTCGCCCATCTCGTGGGGTCCGGAAACGGGTTCTGGCTTGCCCAGTGGGTAGAGCAAGCCACGAACAGCTCACCCTCGGTCGCGAAGTGGTTATAGACGGTCATGCGGCTCACACCGGCCAGCTCCGCCACATCTGTGACACTTGTGTTCGCCGGCCCCAGAGTGCGGTGCAACTCGACGGCGGCCTCGGTGATGCGCAGACGGGTTTCCGCCTCCTTCCGGGCGCGGGCTGTCTTGCGGTACGGTCTCGAAGTGGAGCTGGAGGTCATGATTTCATTGTACAGTCCGTCTTGTGAACTTGACAATCCCCCGGGGGCGATCTAAGCTGGTGCATATTGGATATACAATATGTCCAATGAATATACCACACTTTGCCATCGAAGGGAGGCACCATGGGTTCCAAGTACATCACGACTTCGGTCGCCGTCGTTCTCTCGGTAGTCATCGCCGCACCTGGGCTCGCTCAGGAAACACACTCCACGTCTCGCTCATGTGGCCGCGTTCTGGACTCGCAGGTGTGCACATGGGTGGTGATGGAGGGAGGGGCCGTCGTTGCATTGGGCGCTACGGTCCCAATCGCCCTCGTCGAGGGGGCCCCCTCCGACGCAGAGATGGTATGGCCACCCCAACAGCTCGCGGCTATCGAACTACCCGTTGAAGCACGCACGTCTCTGGGAATCGATCACCTGGGCGTCAATTGGGAGGCGCACGGCCACCCTCCGGCGCCGTTCATGACTCCGCACTTCGACTTCCACTTCTACAACGCCAGCCAGTCCGAAGTCCGCGCGATCGACTGCTCGGATGACACCAAACCGTCGAAGCTCCCGGCACGCCACACGCTTCCGGACATCGATGTCCCGGGCTTGGGCGTCCTCGTCGGTCTGTGCGTGCCGGAGATGGGGATGCACGCGATGACCGAAGAGGAGCTCAAGGCGACCGATCCATTCGAGGCCACGATTGTGATGGGCTACTACGGTGGCGACCCGATCTACTTCGAGCCGATGATCTCCCGTGAGCGGCTTCTCGAAAAATCGGACTTCGGGCTCCCGGTGCCGACGATCGAGAACCTGCCCGCCGGAGTCCACTATCCCAGCGAGTTCCGCGCAGAATACGACGCAGCGCAAGAGCATTATCGATTGGTCTTCACGGGCTTCCACTCGGAATAGGCTACAACGGTCCCAGCTCAACGGGCCAGCTCTCAGACAGGAGTGAAGGATGGCGAACATCGAGACAGTGGTGCCGGAACAGGCCAAAGGAATCCGTAGGCTCTTCTTCCGCTGGGTTCGCGGCCAATACGGCGGAGTCGTTCCGGGTGTGTTTCAGGTTCTTGCGGTCGATCTGCGAGTCGCACCGATGGTGGGCGCCCTGTACCGCCATCTTCATCTGCGAAAGTCGTCACCCATCAGCCGCCTCCAGCGCGAGATGCTGGCCACCGTGGTCAACGGCAAGGTGGGCGGAGCCCCCTGACTAGGCCTCCATTCGGCGGCAGTTCGCCGCCTCACTGGCGATGAGCATCTCAGCCATGACTTCGCGACCACGTGGCCAGAATACGATTTGGATCCCCAGACTCGAGCATTGCTCCGTTACGCCAGCAAGCTGACAGAGGCGCCGAGCCTCGTGAGCGAAGAGGACATCTCCGCGTTGAAGGAGAACGACTGGAACGACTCGGCGATCTGGGAGATCACCGCCCTGACCTCCTTCTTCAACTTCAGCGGACGGCTCGAGGCAGCCTCGGGTCTACCACCGGACGAAATTCCGGAGGGTGCGAAGTTCGCGGAAGCAGGAGGGCGCTGACGGGCAGCCTCGGCCGACACCTCGACTCGAGAGCCACGAACCTGAGACCACCCACGTCTGGAATAGTCCACGGCTCAAGCTGTCCACGGATCCAGCCGGCAGGCGAGGGGCTCCTGACCGACCGTCTAGGGGCTATCTCCCCCCCGCCCCCAGCTGGCAGGCGAGGGGGCTCCTGACCGACCGTCTGGTAGGGGCCGGTGGAGCGGGGGCTCACGGGGAGCCCCGGACAGCAGGGAGGGAAGGAGCCCCCGAGCCCTGCGGTCAGCAGGGAGGGAAGGAGCCCCCGAGCCCTGCGGTCAGCAGGGAGGGAAGGAGCCCCCTCGCCTGCATTCAGCCGCTCTTCGAGGCGAGGCCGAGCGGGTCGTTCGGATCCACACCGGGCATGAACTGCCGTTTGCGGTCGAGATCCGTGAATCGGTAGACGAGGCCCAGCCAGTTGTTCACGATGGCCTTCGCCGTGTCGCCCCACGTATTGTCGAGCAGCGCTTCGATGTCCTGTTCAGGCATCTCGGGCACGGGTTTGCCGGCGTCCCGGGCGCGCGTCGCCGAATCGACGTATTTCGCGGCCAGCTCCGCTGCCTGCGGAGAAAAATAGTGTTCCGGGAAGGGCGGCGGCGCTTCGAGTCGACCCTCGAGAAAGCCACTCACCTCGCGCTTGTACTCCTTCAGCAGGCTGTTGAAGTCGTATTCCGGATGCCCCTGGAAATAGATCACGCGGAACTGGTCCGAGCTCGCGGCCATATGCACGCCACCCTCCGCGCTTTCCGCTAGCACCTTGAGCCCCGAAGCCTCGAACTGGGCTCGGGAGATGTCATTGTAGCGCGAATGCGGAGCGTCGAAACGGGTGTTGATCTCCCTGAGCAGCGGATGGCCTGGCTCGCAGACCCGATGGCTGTAGACGCCCCAACGCTTCGCCGGCAGTAGTCGTCGCTCGATGCCGTGGAAGTGTTTCAGCAGCGCGTGCGTGGCCAGGCAGGAGCAGAGGATCGACGTGACGTTGTCTTGCGCCCAGTCGACGACGTCGATGAGTGGATCCCAGAACGGCTCGAGGGCGAGGTCCGGGGTGGCGACGTTGGCACCGGTAATGATGAGCGCGTCGAGGCCCTGCTCGCGAAGATCCTCGAACTTGTCGTAATAGCGATCGACGTACTCCAGCGTCTCGGTGCTGCGGGGCAGTCCCGGCAGCGTGAAGGGGTACACGAAGAACTGTGCGATGCGGTTGCAGCCGCCCACGAGGCGGATGAACTGACGCTCGGTCGCCTCCAGCGCGGAGTCCGGCATCATGTTCAAGAAGCCGATGTGCAGCTCGCGGATGTCCTGGTGGACGGCGCGGTCTAGCGACAGCAGCTCGTGCCCCTGCTCACGCAGGACGCTGAACGTCGGCAGCTTGGAGTGTGCAACCAGTGGCATGGCTAGATCCTGAGCAGCCGATTGACCTTGATCACGAAGCCGCGGTTACTGAGCTCGGACCACCGATCCAGGACGTCGGTGTTGCGGTCTTCGGTGTAGACCAGGAAGAGCTCGCTCCCCGGAGCCCACTCCCACCGGAAGCGGAAGTTGCCGCTGACGGCGTGGGATCGTGAGTTGTATTGCACCAGGCCGCTCACGTAGGCGCGGGGAGTCAGCGTGTAGGTCAGGCGCGTGACCGCCACGTGCTGATCGAAACGGCCCTGCGGCAGGTCGATCCAGTTGAACGATATGCTGGGCTCGAGCGACATCTGCGGCGAGAGCTCGACTCGACCACCGCTCAGCCCCGCGGAGGTGATGGTGCCCCCGTAGTAGTCGCCCCGGCTCACGGAGACGCTGCCCGTATAGGGTCGCTGAGGTCCGAGCCTGAAGCTCATCCGCACCTGGGAAAAATTGTATCTCCCCACCGGGATCGTCGCCCCGGAGATCCTGGCGTCCTCGACCAGCCTCTCGAAGTTGTCGGTGTAGCCGGCGCTGAACTGATCGCCGTTCTCGAACTGGGCGCTGAACTGTCCACCCCAACTTCGGCTCTCCAGGTATCCGGCCTGCTCGTTTTCCAGATAGTTGAAATTCGACTGGAACGTGAGCTGTCGGATCCATGGGATGGACAGGGTGCGCGGGCTGAAGCGCCCCGACGCAGCCGTCTGCCGGAAGTCCTTCCTCCGGGCGAACCCGATCTCCGGGTTGAAGTCGTCGCCGACCACGAGGTGGTCCACGCTCCCGCCCCACTCGTCCGCGTTGTAGGAGATCTGCCCCCGGTAGCTGGCGTCGAGGCCGTTCAAGCCTTCCGTCTGGGTCTGGGCGTAGTACGTGAGCACGGTCAGATCGTCTGTCAGACCGAAGAAGCCGTCGACGCCCCACGCCTGGTTCGAGCCCGACCCGACCGCCGACTTCGATCGGTTCTCGAAGAGGGCACCGATGCTGCTACGTGAGAAGATGTCCCGGCGGAGCCGTGCGATGGAGAAGTTCGTCGACTTCGCTCCCACACTCTTCGCGTCGTCCGTCTGGATGCTGACGAGTCCGACGTCGAACGAGCCCACCTTACCCGTGACGCGTCCCCCGCCCAGGATCGGCACGGCTTCGCCGCTCTCGAGCCCGATGCTCCGGCTGTAGAAGAGTGTCGGCGCACTGCCCCCTCCTCTACCACCGCCTCCGCCTCTACCGCCACCACCCCCGCCGCGAAACCCCCCGCTCCCGCCGGCACCGAAGTCGAAGATCCCCCGGCCCTCCAGGAAGAACTCCCGCTTCTCCGGAAACGAAAGCGAGAACCGCGTCAGGTTCACCTGCTGCTCGTCGACCTCCACTTGAGCGAAGTCGGTATTGTAGGTGAGGTCGGCGGTCAGGTTCTCGGTGATCCCGTACTTCAGGTCCAGGCCCCCGTCGGCGTAGCCGTCGTTGGAGATCTGGGGGTCGGCCGTCAGGTCGGTGCGAGACCCGGCGATGCCGTATGGCTTGACCTCGAGGTTGCGGCTCGAGGGCGGCGCCTCGATGCCCACGAGCGTCCCGTACATCGAGACCCTGAACGTGCCGCCCGTTCCACCGCCCCCCACCGACAGGGGGAGCGCCCGAAGGAAGATCCACTCGTTCCTACGCAGGATCGAACGCCGCAACTGGACACCCCAAACCTGCTCCCGACCCGGCCGATATCGCAGCGATTTGAACGGGATGGCCATCTCGACCGCCCATCCCCCGTCGAAGAGCGCGGAGCGGGTCTCCCAGACCGGATTCCAATCCATGTTCGGATTGCCCTCGTTCGTGATCTGGAAGTCGGAGAAGCCTCCGATGGCGGTCGCGCTGAAGGCGAGGGCGTTACGACGGTCCAGGAAAGTGTCGAAGAAGACGGCGATGTGATCGTTCGACCGGAGCTGTGCCGCGTCACGCCTCATTTCGTTCGCGATCCAACCGTCGGGCCCCGCGCTGTCCCACAGCTTGGCGGCGAAGTAGACGTTGTCGTCGTCGAATCCGATCCATACCTCGGTGAGCTCGCTGGGCTCGCCGTCCTCCTCGGGCACACCCTGGACCAGTTCCGTGATGGCGGGAACGCGCTGATAGAACGGCTCGTCGATGACCCCATCGATGTCGAGCGGCTCGTTCACCCGCACCGCTCTCAACGTGGCGCCATCCTGGCCGGCCTGGTTGATCATCGCATCGCCGACGGGAGCGGGCGGACTGAAGGTCACAAAGGGATTGGCGTCATCCTCTGTGACGACCTGGGGGACGACCTGAGCGGCCGCGCCCGGCAACGCGATAAGGGTCATCGCTGCGGCCAGGGACACGGTGCGGCGACCCGAGAGGGCCGCGTGCAGGTGGGAGACGAAGTGGAGCATGTGCCGGGAAAGATCGTCTGAGGGGGTATGGGACGGCAAGGATCAGGCCCTATAATCTCAGCCCAACTGACGACACCTCACCATCTGGAGACCCGATGCTCAATCACGTCACGTATCTCTACGGATTCAACCTCGGCTTCGCGGACAGGCTCGTGAAGGACGTTTCGCCCGAGCAGATGGCCATGCAGCCCGGCGGCGTGATCAATCATCCGGCCTGGTCACTCGGCCATCTGGTGCTCTCGGCCGACTATCTGGGCCAGCTGTTGGGGCTCGAGTCGAACCTCCCGGAGGGTTGGAGCGAGACCTTCCCGACCGGCGGGGAGCCGGCGGGCGACGCGTCGGCCTATCCGAGCAAGCAAGAACTCCTCGCGGCACTCACAGAGCACCACGCCCGGAACGCCGAGGCGGTGATGAACATCGACGCCTCACGGTTCGAGGAACCGCATCCGGACGAACAGACGCGGCAACGTTTCCCCACGTTGGGGGACCAGGTCATCTTCTTGATGACGTCGCACGAAATGGACCACCTGGGCCAGATCGCCGCGTGGCGTCGTGCGATGGGTCTTGGTTCGGCGACGGCAGCCTGAAGCGGGTCTCAGGGTTACCGGTTCGCTCCCAGCATCTCCCTGAACGTGGGCATCACCGCGTCCGCCCAGATCTGGTAGCCACGCTCCGTGGGGTGAAGTCCATCCTCCATCACCTCCACGGAGATCGAGCCGTCAGGCTCCAGGAACCGGTCGCCGATATCCATGAACCGGACGTACTCGCCATCGTCGAGGTTGGCGATGATGCTGTTGATCCGTCTGATCGGTTCGCGCAGCTCTGACGTTGCTTCCGCGCCGCGGGGAAAAACGCCCAGAAGGAGCACCTTCGCCTCGGGGAACTTGGCACGGAACCTGGTCACGATGGCGGCGATCGCCACGGAGATCTCCTCGGGGGTATTGGGCGGCCCTCGAAGTCTGAGGTTGTTCGTGCCGATCATCAGCATCATGAGCTTCGGCGTATACCCGTCGAGCTCGCCGTTCGCGAATCGCCAGAGCACCCCCTGTGTTCTATCGGCGGCGATGCCGAAGTTGGCGCAGTTGAGTGGTCCGAAGTTCTCCTCGTATACGGCCAGACCGGCACGACGCCACCAATCGGTAATCGAATCGCCCATGAGCAGGCAGTCGATGCTTCCCTGTCTGGCTCTCTCGAGGAACTCCGCGTGGCGCTCCTCTCGGAAGGGCGCGGGGATCAGCGCGGTGTTCTGACTCAGCGCCTGAACCGGTGCCAGACCGATCGTAAGCAGCAGTGCTCCACCCAGCGTGAGCGTCCGGCCCAGTCGTTGCCTACTCATGGTGCCTCCGAAAGAGGAAGAGATGCGCCCCTTGGACAGGGATGCACCTATCATGCGGATCGATCCCCCAGGCGGCAACCAATCGGATTCGAGGGCAGACTACCTGGGAGAGACGACGGATCTCTGGCGGGCTCGAGGCATGGGTCGGACACCTCTAGAGCACTTCCCCGAGCCACTCACCAAAAGAGTCGACCGACCCGCCGCACGCTTCGAGATCCTCGGGCCCCAGCAGCACAGTCCATTCGTCCTCGGACTCCGCTACGACACAGGGTGTCGAGCCAAGGGTCAGCTCGGCGAGTCGGGGGGGTCGCGTGGTACACACCCCACAGGGTCACGGGTCGCACGGTTCCTCCGTTGGTTCGAGTCCAATGCGATCCTAACCCGGAGAAGCGGAGTTGCGGTTCCGATCAAGCGTATCCACGTTTATCCCGCCAGCGAATCCAAGGCGGCGAAACTCACGACATGACCGAGGCACCGACGATGAATCGAGGCTTGGCCGTCGCACTGGCGTGCGGGACTCTCGGGCTCTGGGCACAAACCGAGCTCGGGGCCCAGACGACCCCCACCAGTGTGCGCGTCGAACGATTGCTGGACGCGCCGATCATCACGCCCGATCTCCATGTCAGCATCGGCGTCAACATCCAGGGTCCTTCCGTGATCCGCGTCCCCGAATGGGTCCAGGATCCGCTCGGGGCCTACTATCTGTACTTTGCCGACCACAAGGGACGTTACATCCGGCTGGCGTATGCCGACGACCTGCTGGGTCCCTGGCATATCCATCCTCCCGGAAGCCTGCAGATCGCCGATTCGCACTTCCTGACGGATCCTCCGGACGTGCCGCCCGAACAGGCGGCGCGGCTGCGAGCCGCGCCCTCCACGCTGGGACACGACCGCTTCGTCGAGGCGACGACGCCGCACATCGCGTCGCCCGACCTGCACGTCGACGACGAGAATCGTCGCATCGTCATGTACTTTCACGGCCTCGACGACGTGAGCCGGCAACTCTCGCGCGTCGCCACATCGAGCGACGGGATTCACTTCGAGGCCAGTCCCGAGCCCCTTGGTCGAACGTACATGCGGGCTCTTCAGCACGACGGGTACACGTACATCATGTCGATGCCCGGCCAGTTCTACCGGTCTCGGGACCCTCTCGGCGGTTTCGAGGAAGGGCCGCGTCTCTTCAACCCCAGCATGCGTCACGCGGCGCTCTTGAAACGCGGGGACACGCTCTTCGTCTTCTGGACACAAGTGGGGCACGTCCCCGAGCGAATCCTACTGAGTACGATCGACATCTCGGGCGATTGGACGACATGGTCCGAGACGCCCGGTGTGGAGGTGTTGCGCCCAGAGTTCGACTGGGAGGGTGCCGACGCCCCGCTCGAACCCTCCGTGCGGAGCACCGCTTACGGCCACGTCAACCAGCTACGCGACCCGGCGATCTTCGAGGATGCCGACAGCGGTCGCATCTTTCTGCTGTATGCCGTAGCGGGCGAGAGCGGGATCGCGATCGCCGAAGTGCACCTGGACCAGTAAGGCGGAAGCTACCCGCTCTTGCTCCCCTCGAACGTGCCATCGCCCAGCTGCCCGTAGATGCAGGTGCCCGCCATGGTGGTCCCTTCGACGGTGCCGCTGAAGATGATCTCTCCCGCCTGACTGTCGAAGGTGAGCCTGAACGCGCCGTCCTCGAGGGTCCCTTCAAAATCGATTCCGTCACCCAGGGCACCGCTGTAGGTCCCGGAAATGGCGGTGCCCTCCTGCTCGAAGACGAACGTCGCGTCACCACCCCCGGCGGGGCCTAGATCCACGGCCAGGACCCACGTGCCGGCCACGTCCTGGGCGGAAACGGGGACGGCAACGAGGGCGAGAAAGCCCAGAGCCAGCGTGAGCGTTTGTTGAATGCGTCGCATGTCGTAATCCTCCTGGGGCGACACCA
Organism: Gemmatimonadota bacterium; assembly: GCA_039590375.1. GTDB lineage: Bacteria > Gemmatimonadota > Gemmatimonadetes > Longimicrobiales > Gaopeijiaceae > UBA822. Next base: position 15,548 of record JBDHFN010000010.1, on the reverse strand, counting down.
TTCGAAGCCCCATCGGCTCGGTCCACGTGTCACCAGCGAGGTCAACCTAGCCAGCCGCCATCGGGGCTGCAATCTCGCTGACGGGCTCGCTGGCGCTGGTCCCGCCATGATGTACCTTCGATTTCCTGCCACCTTCGATGTGAGGTTCGTATGCGCCGAGCCAAGAGTGAGTCGCCCATCAAGAGTGAGTCGCACATTGCGGTTCTGACGTCTGCCCTGCTCTCCCTGTGTGCCGTCTCGATGGCGGGTTGCACCGGTCCGGACGCCGGCGGCGGGGCGATGACCGTGTTCGAGGGCGCCCGCCTCATCGTCGGGGACGGAAGCGCACCCATCGAGGACGCGGTGTTCGTCGTCGAGGACGGTCGCTTCACGAGTGCCGGGCGAGCGGCCGACGTGCAGATCCCGGAGGGCGCCACCCGCGTCGATCTCAGCGGCAAAACGGTCATCCCGGCGATCGTGAACACCCATGTGCACGTCGGGGCCACGCGTGAAGAGCGGACCGATCAACTCCAGCACATGGCGTACTACGGGGCGGGGGTGGTCGTGAGCCTCGGCCTGGACAGCGGCGAAGTCCCCTTCGAGATGCAGGGCGAGGCGGTGCCCGACGGCGCCCGCTCATTCACGGCGGGACGCGGAATCACCTCCCCCGAGCCGGGGCGGTCTGACGTCCCCCATTGGGTCACGAGCGAGGCGGAGGCGCGCACCGCCGTGCAGGAGTTGGCGGCCAGCGGGGTGGACCTGGTCAAGATCTGGGTCGACGATCGCAACGGGCAGTACGAGAGACTCTCGCCCGCGCTCTACGGAGCGGTCATCGACGAGGCCCACAGCCACGGTCTCCGCGTCACGGCCCACGTATTCAGACTGGAGGACGCAAAGGGGCTTCTCCGAGCCGGGATCGACGCGTTCGCCCACGGCGTGCGCGACCGGGACGTAGACGATGAGCTCGTCGCGCTCTGGAGGGAGCGCCCCAACGTGGTTCTGGTTCCCAACCTCCCCGGTCCGGGGGTGGCGCAAGATCTCGGTTGGCTGAGCGGGACGGTCCCCGCCGACCGGTTGCGGGACATGCAAGAGGCGTCGACCGATCGGCCGGCGGCCCAGGAGGCGTTTGGCATCCAGGCCCGCAATCTGGCGAGGCTCAACCAAGCGGGCGTGAGGATTGCGTTCGGCACGGACGGGAGCACGCCATGGGCCGTCCATCAAGAGATGGAGGACATGGTCAGGTCCGGTATGACCCCGGCCGAAGTCATCGTCGCGGCAACGCGTAACTCGGCCGAACTCATGCGGATGACCGACGTAGGCACCGTGGCGGCGGGCAAGAGCGCGGACTTCATCGTCCTGGACGCGAATCCCCTGGACGACATCACGAACACCAGGCGGATCTCCGCGGTCTATCTCCGCGGAACGGCGGTCGACCGGGACGCGCTCAGCGCGCGCTTCAGCGGCCGGTCGTCACCGTAACGCCCGTAACCCTGGCCGTCGGAGAGTCCTAACCGTCAGATCTGACCGGGGCACCTCTTCCCACGTACCAGCCGATGGCCGCACCGCCAGCGCCATAGTAGATGATCGAAATGAAGGGATCGACGAACGACATTCCCGAGACCGGGAGCGTCGTGGTCGCATAAAACCCGAGGGTGAGCCAGAGCGATATCAAGAAACCGACGATCGCGGCCGCCTTGAATCCGCCTCCCGGTGTCGATGCGCCCGGCCACTTGCCGATGATCACCGTCAGCAGGGCAGCGGACGCGAGCTGGCTCAGGGCGAGCCACAGCCAGAGCGGCACCTCTCGGTCGATGACCGTCGCGGGATAGGCGTTGGCCAACGCGAGTCCGTAGATGAGGAATCCGACCGCGAAAAGAACGACCCCGCCAATGACAGTGGCGGCCAAGAAGCGTTGCGCACCCATTGCTGCCTCCTTGCTCGGGGGTAGGAGCGGATCCAGCGTGGCGGACAACATGCGTCAAAGGGATGCGGCGTGGCAAGCACGTCAGCATTGCAGCTCACGGCGTGGGTTTGCATCGTGGTAGGAGTAGCTGGATGAGTCGAATTCGAGACGTCGGGGTCCCATGCAAGCCGATTCCAGAAGAAAGAATCCCACCGTGGCAGGCGCGTTGGCCCTCGTGGGGGGCCCGCTCGGCTTTCTGTATGTCGGCTGGCGTTACGCTGTAGCTGCGACCGTCCTCTTCTTGAGCTCCATCCTGGTCTTCACGTTTCTGGTCGTCCCGCCCTGGTTCAAGTACGTCAACCTGCCGGTCTTCTCCTTCATGGCCTACAGAATTTGTGAGAAGCTCAATGGCTTCGTCGACGAAGGACAGCACAGATCAGTGCTTCTGTCCGGCACGTTGCCAGTAGCCGTCTTCGCCATGACGAGCATGCTTCCGCTGCTCGCCGCATTCGACTCGGCGGTCTTCGGCGTCGCCATCGCCGTCCCGCAACTCGTGCGCGGTGATGTGGGCGGCGGCCTGTTGATGCTGTTGGTGGTGACGCCGCTACTAGCCGCGCTGAGCTTCGTCTTCTCTGCGGTGCTTGCCACAGGAATCGATCGTGTGGTCCTGACGAAGGTACCCGGCGCGCCGAGGTACATCTTCCCACCTGTCATAGCCGCCGAAAAGCAGACCTAGGCCCAGCGGGGTAGGCCGCGCTTCATCCCACCAGATGGTGCGGTGTTCTCAACTGGTTCAGCGTGGCTCTCGGCGTCGAGTTCGTTCAGCGCCCGAGCGAGGCCCTTCCAGGCAAAGCCAGCGCGCTGATCGCCGCGATCACCAGAGCCGCCAGATAGACGACCGCAGCAGCGCCGTGCGCGTCGACACCCGCCCCCTCCCCGTTGAGGAGATATCCCAGCGCGGAGATGCCGATCACTCCGCCGATGTAACGCGCCGTCGAGACCGCTCCCCCGCCCATCCCCGCGTGGGCCCGACCCACGGCGGTCATCGCGGCGGCCTGAGACGGAGCCGAAGACAGTCCGAGGCCGGCACCCATCAGGACCAGGCCCAGGAGGGCGTCGCCGGGTGACTGGAGAGCCGTGAAATCGGACACGAGGTAGAGCCCGCCCAGCGAGGTGAGGGTGCCGACGAAAGCGGTCATTCGGGCGCCGAGCGACTCCGACATCCGGCCTCCCAGAGGGGAGAAGACGACCATCGCGATCATCATCCCGATAATGGTTCGCCCGGTGGTCCCTGCCTCCACGGTGCGCACCTGCTCGAAGAAGATCGGGAGCTGAAAGAGAAGCGCGTACATCGCCAGGTTCTGCAGCCCGATGACGGCACTCGCGGCGGCGAACGTGGGCCGCAGGAAGAGCCCCAGGTCGAGGACGGGCTCCTCCACACGGCGCTCCCACCAGACGAACACGGCCAGCAACACGGCGGCAACGAGCGCCGCCCCCAGCGCGATCGAACCCGTCGTCTGGGCCGCCACCACGAGGAGCGTCAGGCCGGCACCCAGCAGCACGCTGCCCAGGATGTCGAAGCGGGGCTGTTGGCCAGGCACGCGATCGGGTGCAAGTGCCTCCGCGGGCGCTTCCGCAGGCGCCGCCAACCTGATGCCACGTTGAATGAGGAAGTACGCGAGCAGTATGACGGGGATGTTGGCGATGAACACCGACCGCCACCCGAAGATGGCGGTCAGCTCCCCCCCGACGAGAGGGCCGATTCCAGCCGCAGTTCCCATCACGGAGCCGAAATATCCGAACGTCCGGGCGCGCTTCTCCACGGGCACGAGATTGCGCAACAACGCCATCGTCGCCGGCACCGTCATTGCTCCGCCGGCGGCCATCGCAATCCGGGCGAAGGCCAGGCTGGGCAGGGTCGCCAGCACAAACCCGACGATGGAACCCACCCCATAGACCGTCATGCCGATGACGAGACCGCGCCTGTGGCCGATGCGATCCCCGAGCTTTCCACCCGGGCTCATGGTGGCGATGCCGACGATGAGATAGCTGGAGACGAGCCACTGCGTCAGCGCCCCGCTTCCCACCCCGAGCTCGGTGCCGATCGAGGGCAGCGCCACCGCAATCATCGTGGACCCGAGCGGAGACAGGGAGGCCGCAAGAAACATCCCCACGTAGAACGACGGCGAGACGCGTGGGGTGGCGGGTTCGTTCAGCGGGTGATCCCCCGACACTGAAGAAGGTAGAGTTGTCCGTCCGCGAAGGCCCATTCGATGTCGAGGCGCTGTCCGTACTCGGCCTCGCAGCGAAGGGTAAGCTCGTGTAGTGCCCCCAGTTGCTCGTCGTCGAGCACCAGGCCCCCGGCACGCTGGGTCTCGACCCGAACCTCTTCGGTCCCTCCCTCCGCACTCGGCAGGAGCGCCACGTCCTTTTCACCCGCGATGCGCTCGACGATATGGCCGTCCGCGCTGATCCGGTACGAGTCGGGAACGACCAGCCCTGAAACGACGACTTCACCCAACCCCCACGCCGCTTCGATCAACCGCTCTTCCGCGCCGGTCGCCGGATTGTGCGTAAACAGGACGCCGGCGGCCTCGGCGCCCACCAACTCCTGGACCGTGACGCCGATCTTCGGCTCTCCGGTAATTCCCATTCGCTCTCGGTACGCCAGCGCAGAAGCGGAGTGCGCGGACTGATACACCTCACCGATAGCATGGACCAAGGCGGCATGCGTCTGCACGTTGAGGAGGGTGGCGTGCTGGCCGGCGAAGCTGCTCTCCTGATCGTCCTCGCCCACGGCCGACGAGCGCACGGCGACGGGTCCACCCAGGAGGGCGAGGATCTCCTCGAGCGCGGCGATCGCCCCCTCGGCTTCCTCAACCACAGCATCGACCGCGTCGACACTCAGCGCAAACCCAGGCGGAACGGGGAGTCCCGCGCGGATCGCCCGAGACAGGCTAGCGGACTTTCCCCCGTACAGCCCCTCGTCCCCTGCTTCGGCGAGTGGGACCGGCTTGGTCACACGATCTCGACCGTGCCCGCCGTACCGTCCACCCTGACGCCGGCACCGTCGGGAATGGAGCCCGTCGCGTTCATGGTTCCGACCACCGCCGGAATCCCGTACTCTCTTGCGACGATCGCCGCATGCGAGAGCTGCCCCCCCCGGTCGGTAACGATCGCGCCCAACAGAGGCAGGACGATGTTGAACGCCGATGAAGTCGACGAGGTCACCAGCACGTCGCCCTGCTCCAGCCGGTTGCAGTCCTCGGGATGGTTGATGATCCGGGCGGTGCCGGTGTAGACCCCGGGGCTGACGGGGCGGCCTACGATCGCCGCATCCGAGTTATGCGGCGGACTGCCGAAGACTTCACCGAGCGTCGCTCCGAACGCAGCCATCATCTGCGCACAGTCGGGGGGCAGCTGGTCCAAGGGGGGAGGGGGGGTCGGCTCGGGGCCGATGATGGGGGGCGCTTCGCCCAGCGGAGTGGTCAGCCGCAGGTTGGTGCGTTCAGCCAGCTCGTCGCTCGAAGGCTCCTCTGCGCCTCCCAGGATCGCCGCCAACTCGTCGAATGTGGCATCCAGGGCGCACCGGGCCTCCCGAATCCTCCCGGATTCCGCCAGGCGACGGCCAGCCTCCAAGATGGCGGCGCGGGCGATTCCGGTGCCCCAGTTGTCGTTGTAGATCCCCCGCTCATCACGGAGCCGGTTCATCAGCCTGGCTTCACCGAGCAGTTCGTCGAATCGCTCACGGTGCTCTTCAGGCACGGCTTCCCTCACCCGAGCCGCGGCCTCGACCCACTCTTCGGACGAATCTTCGCCGTGCGCGTCGAGCGCAGCCCAGATCGTGCCGAGCACCATGTCGGGTAACTCGATGGCGCAGGGATCGGCAATGTCGTAACCACCGGCGAGCCGTAAACCGATCATGTCGAGGTAGGTCCGCGCCGCCTCGCCCACGGCGTCGTCCCGCCCGGTGAGGCCATCGAGGGTCTCTTGTGCGGACTCTCCGGCGAAGTCCTTCGCCCCGATCGCCGCCTCGGACATCGCATGGGCGAGCCGGCCGAGCTCGTCCTTGGCTCCGAGGGAAACGGGCGAAGAGCCCTTGAGCGGCGCCAACAGTTCCCCGGCGTCCATCCCCGTCCACTCCATGACGTTGGACAGATAGAGGCCCGGGGGGATGACGGCGGGGATCGTGAACTTGTGATGCCGCCAGACCATCTCCACCGCGTTGTCACGGACGGCCTCCAGATGCGCCAGAAGCTCATCGGTGTCCAGGTCGGCGAGCGCGACGCTCTGAAGGGCCCGGTTCCGCTGGATCGAATCGGGCATGAACTCTCGATCCCAGAGATCCAGGTCCGCCCGCCAGAGCTTCGACTCCAGGGCCTCCGTGGCAGCCTTGAACCGGCGTTCCACTTCCTCCCCGTCGTCCGGATCCACGTCGTTGCCGTTGTAATAGAGGAATCCGTTTATCCGCGCCGGTTGCAGGTGGCTGAACAAGAGGCCGTAACGCTCGGATCCTTCCTTGAAGCCCTGCATGAAGGGCTCGGAGAACACTTCGAGGAAGTACTGAGTCAGAGGCCGTGGGCAGTGCGTGGAGTCCTGCTCCCAGGTCCCGGGGCCGGGCGCTTCGTAGGTTCGTTGAGTCATGGATGAATCCCCGCGGTCGAGATGGTAGATCCCTCTTCGTCTGTTGCTCCTGGCAGGTGTTCCTCCAGTCCCTCTGGTAGGTGTTCCTCCAGCGGACTCGAGTCGGGCGGAATCGTACCCGAAGCGGGAAGGGGCGTCAATCGAGCGGAACGGACGCTTGGAGCGGCTAGCGCATTTCCCTACAGACGGTCTCGCATAACTCCCCACAGCCGATTTCGCCTTGGAAAGCAATTATCTCTTTGGGGCGGTCTGACGGTCCGTCTTATGCGTGGCGCCGCACGGCATGACACGGGGGGAGCGATGAACGCGATAGCTGTTCCCGCAGGGGTCGAGATTGATCCTGCAAAGACGCGAAATGAGCAATTCAAGAACCGGTTCGAATCATTGCTGTGGGGTTCGATGATCGCGGCGACCGTTCTGCACTTCTTGCTCTTTCAGCTCTGGCCGACGCTGACGGTGGAGGACGTGTCCTTCACGGTCGAGGAGTTGGAGATCATCGAGATGCCGCCTGAGATCGAGATTCCGCCGGCGCCCGAGGCCATTGCAAGGCCCGGGACCCCCGTGATGGCCACCGCCAACATCGACGACGACGTCACGATCGCCCTGACTACGTTCGAGAACAATCCGGTCGCCGACCTGCCGCCACCGCCGACAGCCCAAAAGGAGGCGGTGGACATATCGGCGGCTCCGGTCTTCACCCCGATGACCGTCCTTCCGGAGATCCTGAACGTGACTGAAATCCGGGAGGCGTTGTTGGCGCAATATCCGGCTATCCTTCGAGAGGCCAGAATCGGCGGAACGGTGGAAGTCTGGTTCTTCATCACGGAGGAGGGCAGAGTCCAGGAAAGGAGGGTCTATGCGAGCTCCGGCTTCAAGGACTTCGACGAGGCAGCCCTCAGGGTCGCGGACGTCTTCCGGTTCACGCCTGCTCTGAATCGGGACCAAGTAGTCCCCGTGTGGATTCGGTTTCCGATCGTGTTCCAGGTTCGGTAGGGCTCGGCAGGGCTTCAGCCCTTGAGCTTCACCCAGACCACCAGCGCCAGGCCCAGGACCAGCAGGAGCAGGTTCACGAAGACGAAGGAAACCCCCACCTCCTGCAGATAACTCGGGTCCGCGATGAACAGCTCGGCCAGCCCCCGACCTGAACCGCTCCTCGGCGGCGTGATCGGCGTGACCAGCGCGATCATGAGCGCCGGACCCTCGACCAGAAGAAGCCCGTGCCATATGGTGAAACGCTCTTCCTGATTGTCCATGCGCGCCCCTACCGGACGATCTCCCGAACCACGCCATCCCACTTGTTGAGCAAGAAGACCCGCCCGCCTGGCCCACGTCCGAAGTGCAGATCCGCGCGGGGTGTCGGCTCCCTGCCTTGATCGACGTTCTTCGCCTGGACCAGCTCGAGGAACGTCATCGTGTCTCCGCCGTCGCGGAACAGCACCCTCCGGATGGCGGCTTGTCCGCCGCCCCGCAGGCCGTCGGCGGGCACGTGGAACACCTCTCCGCTCGGCAGGTCACCCCAGAGCACCCGATCCGCGAGCTGCGGGATCAGGTCATCCCGGTACGCCACGACCCCCGTGGCCGCCGATCCCGGCTGGAGTAGCGGATCGTTCTGGTCGAACTCCGCGACCGGGTAGGTGATCCACGGCTCTCCCCTCGGGTTCGACAGCTCGACCCGAGTGTTGGTCACCACCCTGTAGCTCCCCTCCCACGTGTTCCAGCCCAGGTCACCCCCGGCCGGCACGACGTTGAGCGTCTCGACCACGCTCTGGCCGATGTCGGCCATGAGGAGGTCGCCGGTCACGTCGTCCCAGTCGAACCCCTGAGGGTTGCGGACCCCGGAGGCGTAGATCTCGCCCAGCGTGCGATCGACACCGTCCCGCGCATAGGGATTGTCCGCCGGCACCCCATAGCGCCCGTTCGCGCTGTTGGAGCCCAGCGGGTGTACCCGCAGGATCTTGCCGAACACCGAGCCGAGGTTCTGCGCAATGTCCAACTCGTCGCCCGCCGCGCCGCCGTCCGCCATGCCGATATACAGCAAACCGAAGTCCGGATCGCCCGGTGATGAGGTCCGGTTGAAGCCGATGCGGCCGCCATTGTGATTCTCGAACGGCTGCTCCACGCGGAACAGCTCCCTCGGCGGGCCGCCGTCGTATGTCTCGGCAGCCGGGTCGCGCGCGGTCCACTCGAGCAGAACGATGTCGTGCGTGTCGTCGCCCCCGCCGGGAACGAAGTCGGGCACCGGAGTCGTGTCATCCGTGTCGATCCAGGTGTAGAGCTTCCCGTATCCCGCCGTGCCGGGCTCGTTGAAGTGCGGATGGAAAGCGAAGCTCTGCAGTCCGACTTCCATGATCGGTGCGCGCTCGGGCGTCTTCACCTCGACACCCCACCTGGACTCGCGGGCGTCGAGGTATCGGGTCACACGCCCGTCGTAGCTGATCGAGTAGAGGAGGCCCCACATATCGTTGACGAAGAGACGGCCGGAGCCGGACTCGTCGACCAGAACCATGGGCCGGGCTGGCGCCCCGTCGATGTCAGGGAGAGCCGCGAACTCCTCGAGTCCGACGATGATCGCTCCCTCGGACGCCGGAATCGCCTCCGGGAACGGGTCGTTCGAGATCTGAGCGGCGGCGGGGCCGGCGATCAGCAAAGCCGCGACCATCGGCAAGGCCGTTAGAGTCGGCACGGCTGCGCCAACCAACGAGGTCACGCGAAGCGGTCGATGCGTGGGCAAACCGGTGGTCCTCAACGGTACTCCTCGTACGCGGCCCTCAGCCAGCGTTCCGTCCCGCCCCCGGGCTCGGCGTACCCCCGCGCGGGGTTGGCGGCGACGACCTGGTCGGCCGAGAGTCCCCGAGCGATCTGCTCCTTGATGCGGCCCCGGATCGTGACGAGCATCATTCGGTACTCCAGCAGGTCCGCGCGGGTGGAGAGCTGACCGTGGCCGGGGATGATGATCGTATCGTCGTTGATCAGCCCCGCGATGGACCACAACGCTTCGATCATTCCGTCGGTCGACCCCCCGTTGGGCTGGTCGATGAACGGAAGCCCGTAGCGGACGAACATGTCACCGGTATGGATGACGTTCGCATCACGGAAGTACACCTGCGCATCCCCGTCCGTGTGCCCGGGGCCCGTGTATATGACGTCCACCACGTTGTCGTTGTAGTAGAAGCGCATGGACTCCAGAAACGTGATCTTGGGCAGTCCCACCGCGTCGTAAGCCGCTTGCTCCCGGCCGTTCAACGACACCACCTGGTCGGTCTCCATCCGTCGCCGGCTGTTGTTCTGAGCCACGATGAGCGCCCCGGCCCGCCCGAAGTTCTCGTTTCCGTCTGAGTGGTCGTAGTGCCAGTGGGAGTTGACCACGAAGTCGACCGGATTGTCGGTCAACTGGGCTATGGCAGCCACGATCTTGTCGGTGAGCGGAGCGAACTGGTCGTCCACGATGAACGTGCCGTCGTCACCGATCGAGACGCCGATGTTCCCGCCGCTCCCTTGGAGCATATAGATCCCATCGGTGACTCGGGTGGTCTGGATCTCGATGCTGTCGAAGTCCTGGGCCGAGCCCAGCGCGGGGCAGGCCAAGAGCCCGAGGACGGCGTACGTCGTGCGTTTCATGATCACTCTCTCCGGTTCGTGCGGCGGTGGTCGAACTCTACCAATGGTCCGCCTACTCGCGGACCGTCGGTATTCTCGCGCGCGACCGGGAGTGGCGCCAGCGGCCGGCGCTCGCCAAAGTCGACTCTGCAGCTCGCCGTAACACGTGGCGAGTCCTCACCGACTCGGGGTTGGATGACGGGCGGGCGGCGGACCTGGCCGCGCCCATGGTGCTCGAAGCGATCGGCTGAGGTTCTAGTTGCGGGTCAACGGAACGAACCGGACCGGAATGACATCGCTTATGTCAACCTCACCCCCGGGCAGCTTCTCCACCACTTTCAAGATCTGGAAAGTCGACTGATCGCCCACCGGAATGATCATCCGGGCGCCAGGCTTCAGCTGTTCGACCAATGGACCGGGGATGTGCTCGGCCCCCGCCGTGACGAGGATTCCGTCGAACGGGCCGTGCTCGGGCCATCCCAGGTATCCGTCACCGGCCCGGACCGACACGTTCGAAACTCCTAGCCGCTCGAGTCGCTCGGCCGCCGAGCGCGCCAACTCCGGAACGATCTCGATACTGTAGACCTCAGAGACCAGTTCGGCCGCAACGGCGGCCTGATATCCGGAACCCGTCCCGACCTCCAGTATCCGGTCGTCCGGCTCCGGCCGAAGGAGTTCCGTCATCAGGGCGACGATGTAGGGCTGCGAAATCGTCTGCCCGGCCTCGATCGGTAGGGGCGCATCACGATAGGCGTAGGCTCTATACCGCACAGGGACGTATTCGTGGCGAGGAACCCGAGACATGGCCTCGAGAACCCGGGAGTCGGTGACTCCACGCGCCTCGATCTGTTCCTCCACCATCTGGCGGCGTTCCTGCCCAAAGTCGACGTCCTGGCCTGATGCGGTGGACGCAACCGCTTGATCCGGCGGCGCGGAAAGACACGCCGCCAGCGGGAAAGTAAAGGCGAGCAAAGCGAGTGTTCCACGCATTGTCCTCGGAACCTCCTCCGCGGGTTGGCTGGAGCTAAGCCTCGGAGTCGTCCTCCCTCTCCACCTCGATCGAGCAACTCGTGACGAGGGCCGCGACGGCCCCAATGGCTGCCCACACGGGAGCCAGAACGGCGCCCACCACGCCCACGGAGAGGGGTACTTCGATGAGCGATTTGCCCTCTTCGTTCTTGATGATGATCCGCCGCACGTTGCCCTCGTGGATCAACTCCCTGATCTTGCCGATCACCCTGTCGCCGCTGACCTTGTGTTCTTCGCGGGCCTCCCCGCCTATCTGCCTGTCGGTGCCTGCGGTTTCGGTGTTCATGTCTACACTCCTCCTGTGCTGTGCAACCGGCGGCCCGCTTCCGGGGCCGAACCGCCTCAAGACGAAGATGCGCAGACAAGGTGACTCAGCGCTGTCGGGAAATCCCTGAAATACGGGACTTGATGGCCCAAGCAGGAATCTACCCATGGAGACTGTTGGTGAGGGGGACTACGGGGGCCCCGACGAGGCCACGGTTCGGCGCCTCATGGAGGCTTTCGCGGGCCGGACTGGGCTCTCACGCGAGGGCGCCCAGCGGAGGTACCTCTGGACGGATTCCTTCGCTGTCTGCAACTACCTGACGCTGTTCCGCCGGACGGGAGACTCACGCTTCCGGGAACTCTCGATCATTCTGATGGACCGCGTACACCATGTGCTGGGGCGGCATCGAGAGGACGATCGGCGCCGCGGGTGGATCAGTGGGCTCGACGAGACCGAGGGCGAGCGCCATCCGACGGCCGGGGGTCTACGAATCGGCAAGGATTTGAACGAGCGGGGCCCCGAGGAAGCCTACGACCCGCGCCTGGAGTGGGACCGGGACGGGCAGTACTACCACTACCTCACCCAGTGGATGCACGCCCTGGGTCGTGCGGCGGACGTCCTGGGCGAGCCGCACTACCACGCCTGGGCGGTCGAGTTGGCACGCGCGGCGTGCGAGGGCTTCGTCTACACGCCCGTCCCGGGTGAGCCGGCGCGGATGCACTGGAAGATGAGCATCGACCTCTCCCGCCCGTTGGTACCGTCGCAGGGTGCGCACGACCCGCTCGACGGCCTCGTGACGCTTTGCTCCCTGCGAGCGGCGGCAAGTCGGCATTCGAATGGGGTCGCCCCACAGCTTGAACAGGAGACCGCGGAGCTGGGCCGAATGTGTGCCGGCCAGAATTGGGCGACCGACGACCCGCTCGGCATCGGAGGCCTCCTGACGAGCACGTGTCGGGTAACTCGACTCCTCAGCACCGAGTGCGCTGACCACAAGATCCTCGAGCCGCTTCTGGCACGCCTCGTCGATGACTCCCTCGTGAGTCTCGAGGCGATGGCACGCACCTCCGTCCTGAGGCTCCCACCGGCGCATCGCCTGGCCTTCCGGGAACTCGGGCTCGCCATCGGCCTGCGTGCCGTCGAGGCACTCCAGGCCTCCGCCGGAACGGGCGGACCGCTCGCACGGATCGGGGAACTCGAGCGCTACCTCGGCCTCATCGACGGGATCACGTCGGTGTGGCTCTCAGAGGCAGGAAGAGCGGATGTCTCGTGGAAGGCGCACGAGGACATCAACGAGGTCATGCTCGCAACGGCGCTCGTACCGGACGAGTACATCATGGTGTAACCGGGGATCCCCCCGACCACGCGACGCCCCTACGGCCAGATGCCTCGATCCAGCGCCACGCGGGCGACCCGATCGACGGCAACCACGAACGCTGCCGTGCGCAGATTCGCGGGCCCCAGCGAATCGCCATCCCGCCCAAGCTCCTTCCGCTCCGCCTCCAAGGCGTCGAGTGACGCGTTGAGCTCCGCCTGCTTGTCGAGGACGCCGTCGGTAGCCCTTTCCATGATCCGCTCGAGCCTGCTGTTCACATCGTCTTCGCCCCACTGCTCGTTCTTGTTGTTCTGTACCCATTCGAAGTAGCTGACGGTCACGCCACCGGCGTTGGCGAGGATGTCGGGAAGGACGGGCACGTCCCGACCGAAGAAGATGGCGTCGGCCTCGGGCGTCGTCGGGCCGTTGGCGAGCTCGACGATCATGCGAGCCTGGACGTCCGGGGCGTTGTCGGCGCGAAGTTGGTTCTCCAACGCAGCCGGGATGAGGATGTCGCAGGGCAACGTGAGCAGCTCGTCGTTGGTGATGTCTCGGCATCCCGCGAGACCCTGGACAGAGCCGGTGTCGCGTTTGTGATCGATGGCCTCCACAGGATCGATGCCGTCGGGGCTGTGGACGCCGCCTCGGGAGTCACTCACGGCGACGATGCGCGCGCCTTCTTCGTGGAACAGCGTCATCGCGACGGAGCCGACATTGCCAAATCCCTGGATGGCCACATCGAGGCCCTCGAGTTTCGGGACGCCGGGCAGGACACCCCGGGAAAGCGCGTGCCGGGTCGCGAAGAGACCGCCGCGGCCCGTGGCCTCCTCTCGCCCGAGGGATCCCCCTATGTGCACGGGTTTGCCGGTGACGACCCCGAGGTTGTTCTGCCCTTTGTGCATCGTCTCGTAGGTGTCGTAGATCAGCGCCATCGTCTGGGCATTCGTGTTCATGTCGGGCGCGGGAATGTCCGTGTGAGGCCCAATGTTGTCGTTGAGCTCGACGATGAAGCGGCGGGTAATGTGCTTGAGATCCTCGGGGCTGAGAGTCTTGGGGTCGCAGACGACGCCGCCCTTGGCGCCTCCGAACGGGACGTCCACCACGGCCGTCTTCCACGTCATCCACGAGGCGAGCGCCCGCATCTCGTCCTCCGTGACGTCCGGATGATATCGCATGCCCCCTTTACCGGGGCCGCGGATGCGACTGTGCACGGCACGGTAGCCGACGAAGTTGCGCACCTCCCCCGACGTGGTGGCGATCGGAAACTCCACGATGACCAGCTTGTCGGGCCGTTTGAGGAACTCGAACAACCCGGTCTCGAGCTTCGGGAGATAACGCGCCGCATTGTCGCACTGACGCTGCGCAATGACGAAGGGATTGAGCTCCTCGACGGGGTTGGGCTCGGATCTGGTATCGGATTTCAACTGGGGGCTCGTGTCGGCCATCATGGTGCCTTACGGCGGCGCCTCGGGGGTTGGTTGGACCGAGATAATTACGTAGCGAGAGGCGGTCTCGCACAAGGTAGCCCATCGTTCAGCCAGTGCTTACGCACCTGCCCGGCGTGTGCCTGGAGACATGGCCTACTGGCGACTTCGACTTCGAGTACTAGGGAACCCGCCGGGCCTCCGCCGTGCTCTCCAGCACCGTGGAGCTCTCGGCGCGTAGCGCGCCACGGAGCCGCTGCCGCCACGGGGCGCGCCGGATCAGGACTATCTGTAGGTCGGCCTCGGCGCCGTCGACCACGACGAAGTGCACGTCACCCAGTTCCCGCGGCCGCGGCAAGCGATAGGACTGGTCTTCCCATGTGAACTCGATCTCTTCCAGTCGATCGAACTCCTGCGGGGTGAAGACCCGCTCGATGTACACCTCGTCCTCCACCCGGTACACGCCCTCGCCCACGGACTTGCCCGACTGAAAGTACCAGGGGTCGAAAGGCTCGCCCCGCTCCCGCCTGAACGACTCCTCCACGGCGTAGTCCATGGCCTCGAGCGCGTCTTCGTCGGCCAGGGATTCGAGGTGATGCTGAAGCTCGTGGGTGAGGGTCTCCCAGAGCTCCCCCTCCCAATCGAACTCGGGATCGTCCTCGGCTACCTTGAGGAACGATCCGTAATAGAGGACCACCAGTGAACGCGTGGTCTCGGGACCCTGCCACTCCGAGCTGAAGGCCTGTGTGACACACTCGCCCATGGTGACCACATCGGGGCGTTCGGGATGCGTCTCCACTGCCTCGACGGTCGTGAGGCCCTCGACACCCTCACGATACGCCTCGGGAACGCTCTGAAAGGCCTCCTGGGCCAGGCGGGAGAACTCGTCGAAGGTCATCACGGGGATCAGTGTTGACCCACCGGTACGGCAGCGTCAACGGGCGGAGGGGCTCACAGGTCTGCGTCGTGTGCCTATCGTGGGTCCCTGAGCTTGCCCCACGGTAACCACAGCCTCACAATCACGACTGGTGCAAAGACGATCGCTTCACGTTACACGGGGGCCGCTCGGTGTCCTTGCGGTGGGTGGCCTGCGGACCCAGGAGGTGGAAATGCGACAGGAAATGGGGCTCCCGAAGGTGTACGAGCGATTCATACGTCTCATGGTCGTGCCTCGCCCGTCACTCTTGGTAATCGCGCTCGCGTGCTTCGCGTGCACGCCCGACGGCGGAGCCATGAATGACGCCATCAGCGGGGTAGTCGAGGGTCGGAGCGTCCCCGAGTCCGGCGTGTGGGTCATCGCCGAAGCCGACGCGCTCGGCACCGGGTTCGCGAAGATCGTGGTCACCGACGACGACGGCCGATTCGTTCTCCCCGAGCTACCCTCGGCGACCTACG
>JBDHFN010000009.1:0-56082 GCA_039590375.1 Gemmatimonadota bacterium | reverse complement strand
TAATACAGGTCCAGCAGGCCCTCCTCATCGGGCAAGGGGAGGCCCTCCGCCTCCACACCTCGGTCACTGCGGGAACCGGTCATGGGCTGTCGCGACGTGCTCGGCACCATGGCTTCGTGTCTTGGAGGTCCCTCATAAAGGCGTCCGCATCACCCATCCGAGAGGCATTAATTCACCAGCCACGCCCAACTGGGGCGGCAACATACTATGCGCCTCTGGGGTTCGCCAGCACCGCCGCGCGGTATTCCGGAGACGCCTCTTGGGGGCCATCTAAAAGAAAAACGGCGGGAAAGCATAGCTTCCCGCCGCATGGTCGAGGATAGAGAGTCCTCTGGGTAAGACCTAGGGGCGCCCTGGGCGCCCCCGTCTTGCTCCTACGTAGCCTAAGAGTCGGCGACTACCTCTGCCGTCGGAGCCTCGGACGCCTCTACCGTGACGGCCTCCGCCACGTCTACCGCTACGGCCTCCGCCACCTCCACGGTTGCGCCTCCGGTCACCGGTTCGGACACTGCCGCAGCAGGAACATTATTGATCGCGGGTTGGCAGAACCTGATACCGACCGCATGGAGCTCTTTAAGGTCGGGATCCACCAGATCCGGATAACGCTCGCCGATATAGTCGATGGTCTCATTCATCCACGCCGTCCGGTCATCATCCGTGGCGCTCAGCACTCCACACCGATTGATGTGGCTGAACAACTCATCCCGAGCCTGCGCAAATATTTTCTCTTGGGGCACTCACACCTCCCTGAATTCTTCATGAACGGATAGAATATCCGATTCAGACGTATGTGACTTCACACATATGCGACGCTCACTGAGTGATGCGACGCGTACTCAGCCATTAAGTTTAACCCATGCTCGATGCTCGGCCAACCGGATGGCGGGAGCCCGATGCCATAGCGCTCGAGGTTTTCCGCCACCTCTTCACAGCTCTGACGGAGGAAATGGGGGCGGCGCTCCGGCGGGCCTCCTTTTCACCCAACATCAAAGAGCGTCGAGATTACTCGTGCGCGCTCTTTTCGGCGAGGGGTGCACCCATCGCTCTGGGAGACCACATGCCGGTCCACCTGGGAGCGATGCCGATGAGCGTGGAAGCTGCCCTCGCCGAACTCGGCTCATTGGACGATGGCGACGTCGTTTGCCTGAACGATCCCTTCCGGGGCGGTACACATCTGCCCGACATCACTTTGATTTCGCCGGTCAGGGACCCGGAGATGGGCACCCCGCTTGGTTATGTGGCGTCGAGGGCACATCACTCGGATGTCGGGGGGATGAGTCCGGGCTCGATGCCGCTGGCCCAGGAGATCTTTCAGGAGGGCCTCCGCATCCCGCCCGTCCATCTCTACAGGGAGGGCGTACGCCAGGAAGGGGTCTGGAACCTCATATTGGCCAACGTGAGGACCCCGATCGAACGAGGCGGTGACCTCGACGCACAACTCGCCGCCCTGCACACGGGTGCGTCCCGGCTGTTGGAGATCGCGAGACGCCGGGGCACGGAGGCGACACAGGCGGCCATGGACGCACTGATTGGGTACGCGGACCGACTCGTCGAGGCTGGCCTCGCGCACATCGAGCCCGGTGAGTACGACGCCGAGGACTTCATCGAGGACGACGGCTTCGGAACGGTGGACATCCCCATTCGCGTGAGGCTCACCCGGCACGATGATGGTCTCGACGTCGACTTCACGGGGAGCAGCCCCCAAGTGCGGGGCGGAGTAAACGCCGTGAGCGCCATCACCGACTCGGCCACGAGGTATACCGTGCGCTGCGTCGTGGAAGCGCTGCTGGGCGAATCGCTGCCGGCCGGCGGCGGCTCCATGTCCATGGTCCGGCTGATTCTTCCTGAGGGCTCGGTCGTGAACGCCGACCCTCCGGCAAGCGTCGCGGCCGGCAACGTCGAGACGAGCCAGAGAATCACCGACGTCCTCTTCCGTGCCTTCGCACGCGCTCTTCCGGACCTCATGCCGGCACTCTCCCAGGGCACGATGAACAACACGACCATCGGGGGTGTGGATCCTCGCAGCGGACACAGTTTCGCCTACTACGAGACTGTTGGCGGGGGCATGGGCGCCGGTCCGACGGGGCACGGACTGTCCGGTGTGCACACGCACATGTCGAACTCCCTGAACACGCCGATCGAAGCGCTCGAACACGCGTATCCCTTCCGGGTCACTCAGTACTCGTTGAGGCCCGGGAGCGGCGGCGCCGGATCCCATCGCGGCGGGGACGGTCTCCGCAGAGACGTACAGCTGCTGACCGAGGGAACCGTGACGCTGCTCTCCGAACGCCGGGAACGACCACCCTCGGGGGCACGCGGCGGACATGACGGAAGCCCCGGGCAAAACGTCCTCATCCGAGACGGCCGAGAGGAATCGCTTCCGGCCAAGGTCACCCTCTTCGCACGAGTCGGCGACATCATCAGTATTCGTTCGCCGGGCGGAGGGGGCTGGGGCTAGCGTCATGCGACTACAACTGGCCCTCGTCTGCGACCACGCGGAAGAAACCGCGGACGGAAAACTCGACCTCCGAGGGATCTTCAGCGATCTCGCGGCTCCGGGGTTTCCGGCCAAGCACGACATGGTGTTGGTCTTGGCGGTCGAGTGGAGCCGAGACGATGTGGGCCATTACGACTTCGAGGTGGATCTCACGGGACCGTCGGGTAAGCCCTCCATGACGATCCAGGGGCACTCGGAGGTGGACCGGCGTGAGCCCGACCGTCCTCCCGCCCGCACTCGGATCGTCATGCCGCTTCGAGAAGTGATCTTTCCCGAGCCGGGTGCGTACCGCTTTCGGATCCGCATCAAGGGCCGGGACCACGAAGGGCCGTCCCTCTTCCTCATGGAACTGGACCCATCAGGGACGTCCCCAGAGTGATCGGCGTCCGAGGGGCCCGGAAACGAGACTCTGAGAGCGCCAAGGTCCAGGCCGTGCGCGGCGACCGCGTATGCATCGTCCTTCTTTCGGGCATTGGGGACGTCGTTCACGGATTGCCCGTCGCGGTGGCACTCAAGCGCGACCGGCCCTCCCGGAAGATCGTGTGGGTCGCCCAGCCCGCGCCCGCACAGGTTCTCGAGCACCACCCCGCGGTGGACGAGGTCATCGTCTTCCGGCCGGAGAGAGGTCCCCGTGGCGTATACGATCTCTGGAGAGCCTTTCGCGCCAGACCGCCGTGCGATCTGACATTGAACATGCAACGGTACGCCAAGAGCATCTTTCCCACGTACTTCTCCGGCGCCCCGGTGCGGGTGGGCCTCGCGCCCTCCAGAACACGGGACGGCGTCCGGCTCGTCAACACCGAGTACACACCGGGAGGGGAGTGGCGCCATACGCAGGACCTGTTCTTGGAGTTCTTGGACACGGCAGGCGTTGAAAGACCGGACCCGTTGGAGTGGGACATCACCCTCACCAGAGAGGAAGAGCTGGAGGCCGCGACCTTTTTCTCGGATTCGGGGAGCGCGACGGTCATCGGGCTCGCATTGGGCACGGCCAACCCGGCAAAGGATTGGCCGACAGATCGATACGTGTCGCTTGCACGTTCCCTGAAGGCGGAGTTCGGATTCGAGGTGCTTCTGTTGGGTGGGCCCGGAGAGGCGGAGCGGAAGACGGCTCGTGCCGTCCTGGAAGAGGGGAGCGCAGTGAGGTCGGCGTTGTCCGACTCGGTGCGCCAACTGATCTGGAGTATCCGAGGGTGTGATCTGGTCATCAGCCCGGACACGGGAGCGCTCCACATTGCCCACGCGATGGGCGTCCCGGTGATCGGTCTGTTCGGCCATACCAATCCATGGCGGGTCGGGCCCTACGAGAAGTATCAAGATCTGGTCGTGGATCGTTTCACGGATCCCGGCGAGCCGCGCGGCCCATCCCACTATGGACCCCGTCCCGGACGCATGTCGGAAATCACGGTCGCGAATGTCCTGGAGCGTGTCCGCTTGGCCGGTGAGCGATACGGAGTCGGGCACCACTGATGAGAGACTCCAAGGCGCCTTCGGCCCAATCCCCGCCCCGGGGGTTCGAACGGATCACGGTGGAAGGAACGGAGATCCTTGCGCGGCCTCAGGCTGTATCCTGGAGTCGCCAAGCGGTCTCGGCATACGGATCCCTGTATCGGGCAGCACGGGATTCGGCCTCGCAGACGCTCCAGGGGAGAGGGCCCGTTCTGGTCCTCACGAATCCGGAGGGCCCTGGGCCACGGTGGGTGGTGCGGCGGTATTTCCGAGGCGGGTTCATGAGACCCTTCGGTGATCGCTTTCTTCGGGCAGGGACGCCCAGGGCCTTCATCGAAGTGGAGAACAGCGCCCGAATCGAGGACCTGGGCCTCGCCACGCCACGGGTCGTGGCGGCAGCGGTGTATCCCGACGGCCTCCTCTACCGTGCCGACCTGGTCACCGAGTTCGTGCCCCGCGCTCGCACCCTCGCCGACGTACTGTTCGGGGGGAACGGCCCCTCGGACGGGCAGATTGGCGACGACGTACGCCGGGAGGCGATGACTTGCGTGGCCGAGCTGATCACGCGCTTGGCCAGAGAGGGCGTCCATCATCCGGATCTCAACGCCGAGAACGTCCTCATTGCACGAGACGCGCAGCGTGTCCATGCTATCCTCCTCGATCTTGACCGGTGTAGAGTGGCGGGTCCGAGCGGCCCCGCGGATGCCGCGAAGCTTCGACGTCGGCTCGCTCGTTCAATCCGCAAGCTCGAACGCACACGCGCGCGGTTCCTGAATGACGGAGAGGGTCACCTGACCAACGACGAGATCATCGAATTGCTGGGCAAAGGAGCAGCATGACGCCCCCGGAGAACGGACCCCTCCGCAGCGTGTGCATCGTGATGCTGAGCGCCATCGGGGACGTCGTCCACGTGCTCCCCGTGGCGAACGCGCTGAAACGCGCATGGCCGGATGTTCGGATCTCGTGGATCATTCAACCCACTCCCAAGACGCTCGTCGAGGGCCATCCCGCCGTGGATGAGCTCATCGTGTACAAGCGGCGGCGGCGCGGATTACGATCCTGGACGAACTTCGCCGACCTCGCCCATTACCTGCGAGGGCAAACCTTCGATCTCGCCCTGGCTCTCCAGGTCTACTTCAAGGCGGGGGTCATCGTCGGCATGCTCCCTGCGAAACGAAAGCTGGGCTTCGACACGTCGCGCGCGCGCGATGGGAACTGGATCTTCACGAACGAGCGGATTCCTCCTCACTCCCCTCAGCACGTTCAGGAGCAATACTTCGAGTTCCTGCGCCACCTGGGCGTCGATCCCGAGCCCGTGGAGTGGGGCATCCCGATCACGGACGAGGAACGTGAAGCCCAAGCAGCGTTCTTCTCCCGATTGGACAAGCCCGCCTGCTCCGTTGTGGTCGCCACGACCAAGACCAAGAAGAACTGGACGGCGGAGGGATACGCGCGGGTTCTGGAGGAGATCGAGTCGACGCACGGGCTGCAACCGATCCTGGTGGGTGGATCTTCCCAACTCGAACGCCAGATGGCGGACGAGATTCTCAGCTTGACGAAGGCCAATCCCATCGACGCGCTCGAGGACGACCTACGCCGGCTCGTCTACCTCCTCGACGGCAGCGTCTTGACTGTGAGCCCCGACACCGGACCTTTACATATCAGTCGGGCTCTCGACATCCCCGTCGTCGGTATCTACGGATACACGAATCCGAAACGCACCGGGCCATACCGCCGTTACTACGACCTCCTTGTCGACGGTTACGCGGAGTTCCCGGGCGAAGAATACCCGATTTCGACCGAGCGGAGAGACGGGATGAAGCGAGTCACGGTCGACATGGTCCTCGAGAAAGTGGACCTGGCGGTCAGCAACTACCTGTGAATCGAGAAGGAGTGGGGTGTCTCATACACGCGGAGCAAACTTGACCATGCGCAGATTTCCTGGGCTCTGGACCGTCGGAACGGCCCTCTTGCTCTCCACCACGGGTACGGGGTGCACGCCTGAGCCCGAACCGGAGTCGGCCGCGCAGCCCGCTCCTCAGGCGGCTGCGGCGCCGGTCGATGAAGTCCAGGTCCTGCTCCGGCAGCTCGCGGCAACGTCTCCTCCTGAAGTCGCACAGGGCAAGGCGCTGTTCGAACAAAACTGCAGCGTCTGCCATGGTCCGGCCGGCGATGGCACCACCCAGGGCCCGCCCCTGGTGCACATCATCTATGAACCGAACCACCACGCGGATGTGGCCTTTCTTCTCGCCGCGCGAAACGGGGTCCGAGCGCACCACTGGAGATTCGGAGACATGCCGCCCCTGCCCGGCGTAACGGACCAGATGGTGCAGGAGATCGTGGGCTACATTCGCTGGATGCAACGCCAGGTCGGGATCGAATAGATCCTGCCCCGCCTCGAGGCTGATCGAACATCGAGGCCAGCGTTGACGATTCAGGCCAGAGCCGAGGCTCAGAATCAGAGCCGAACCTCAAGACCAGAGTCGAAGCTTCAAGGCCAGCAACCCGAACGCGGCGGCCGCGCCGAGCGCCGCCTCCCACTCTCGGTTCCGCATGTAGCGAGCACGGGAGAAGGCCGCCGCCGCCGAGTCCGAGGACTCGCCCTCATAGGCGGTGAGCCTGGGCAACACCGACGGGACCCGGGCCCTGTAGACGCTGTACCGCTCTCCGAAACGCGCCTCCAACTCGGAATCCTCGCGGAGCACCGTCGCGCGGTAGACCAGGACGAAGAACACCAGGAACGCCAAGGCGAGCACCCACTGCCCCCCCGCAATCGTCACGCCGGCACCGAGAAAGAAGCTGCCCAGGTAGAGTGGATTCCGTGTATGAGCATACGGTCCGGTCGTGGCCAATTCGCGGTCCTTCTGAATGGACCCCGCCGCCCAAGCCCGGAGCGCCAAGCCAACGGCACTCACGGCCGCACCAACGGCCAGCAGAATCGTGGTGGGGGACGCATAGATGTAGAAGGGGATGATGAGAAGCCAGACGGCCCTCAGGCGAAGGCTTCTGAGATCGAGTCGCCGGCTCACGTGCTCACCGCCGGGGAAAAGAGCCCTCGGTTCGACACCGAGGGAGAAGAGCGCCTTGGCTCTACCAGGCAGTCGCCCCGGAGTGGATGGGCGTCCCCTCTACGATACTCTCGAGGTGCATCGTGATGGATCCCACGACGGCCATCCCGACACGCATATACACGAGATACCGATTCTCGTCATCCGTGAAGTGCAACTCGGCCTCACCCCCTTCACTGAAGAGGCCGCTCGTCTTGATCGTCGGCCGGACGACAATGGTGTTGAACGTCCCCGCCGGTACTTCCCGCACGTCCCTGCGCTCGACCTCGATGACGACCGGGTTGCCGTCCTTCTTGAAGTAGCGCGGAAGCGTGTACGTCTTTCCCACCTCAAGCGGGAGGGACCGGACGAAGTAGATGAACGAGATGTCATCCAGGGGAAGTGCCGTGGCCAACTCACCGATCACACCCTCGTCCGTCTGCTCCCAGTACATCTCGTCGGGATAGAACTCGAAGGAGCGGTAGCTGCTGTGGCCGGTGTTGCTGACGTCTGAGATGAACCGGCGAGCCGTGATCAGCCGCGTGTCGATCCATGAACTCCAATAATCCTCGACGCTCAGCGCGCCGAACAGGAGACTCCCCTTCAAGGCCATCTCGACATGGTACGCGGGCTCGCCTCGAACTGAATCGAGACCGAGAACCTCCATGTGTGCTTCACCCGCATTGAAAATGCCGGCCTTGACCTTGTATTCGAGCCGCTCGCCGGGCCCGTAGGGGACGACCGCCGCGAAAGGATCGATTTCGTAGGAGACCCTCTCGCCACTGTGGGCCTCCGAGCCGTGATATGCTTCAGGGCTCGTCGACTCGGAACCATTTACCGCGGAGTCGTCCGCGGGCGAGTCTGCCAGCAGAGGGCTGTCGGCCAACTGCACGGCGGGGGGCGCACTCGCCCCCTGCGCGACACCCGACTCGGGTGTCACGGCGCCCAGCATCAGCGCCATAGCCATCACCGCACAAATCCGTAGCATCACTGCTTTCCCTCTCTTACAGGACTCTCCCACCTCTCCCGTCGTACACGAAAGAGCCCGCGAAGGGTTCGGATCGCGCTCACACGGGAGGGCCGCCCGTCGACATCGTATCGCAGCGTCAGGGGCGCCTCGACGATCCGGCGCGCGTGCGGCGCGACGAGACCGAGTAGTTCCACGTTGGACGCCCATCCATCGGTGGTCAAGAAAGCTCTGCCCCTGAATTCCGCCAACGCTTTCTTGAGCACGATCAGCCGGTAGGCCCGAAACCCGGATAGTGGATCGGATACCGGAGCACCGCCAAAGGCCCTTCCAAGGACCCACGGCGCCATCCGCCTGGCCATCCGGACGGCGCGGGGCGCCAGGTGCCCGTTCGCCTCGACCACACCGGCCACGACGTCGGCTCCGCCCTCCAGCGCCTTGATGAGCGGAACCATGTAATCCGGATTTTCCGTGAAATCCGCTTGAAGCAAGATCGCCGCGTCTCTCTTCGGGTAGCTCGTACGCTCGAGCGCCTCCCACAGCAAGCGCTGCACCGCGGCCGGGTATCCCTTGCGATGCTCCTCCCTGAGAATCCGCAGCGGAAGCACACGGAGGTACCGATCCAGAACTCCTGCTGTCCCGTCCGTGGATGCGTCATCGAGAACCAGCACCTCATAGTCACGCCCGAACTCGAGCATCACCTTGCGGATCTTCCACAGAAGAACCCCGATGGTTCGCTCTTCGTTGTGCGCGGGAATGCAGATGTAGATCACTGGACGACGCCATCCGAAGGGGATCCCGGCCACATCCGGGAGAGACGGAAAATCTAATACAGATGGGGCCTCCGTGGATCGCTGCTCTCGGGGAGGTAGTGGGTCAACTGACCCACTACCCTCGGGGAAGGGCAGCGGGCGAGGTCGTTCCTGAAAGATGTGTTGAGTACCGCGGGTGGGCTCTCCTAGCTGCCCGTGCCCATGTGGGACGACGACGGCGGTGAGCGCTTGAACTCCCGTCTGGAGGTCTCTTTTCCGACGGACGGTGAGTATCTCGTGATCGCTTCCTCTCTTTACGGAGGACTGGGTTCGTACACGCTACTCGTGCATTGAGGCGAACCGCGGGTCTCGGCCCTTGGATCCGGGCGCGTTTTCCAACGGCGATGCTGCCAGAAATACTGGCTCGGCGCCTCACGAATCCGGGCCTCGAGCATGGAGACGTGGCGCTGGGTCAAATCACGGATCGCGTCCGCGCTGGGCGCCTCCTGCCCGACCGGGACGCGTTCGATAATCACGCGATACCGCGAGGGATATCCCTCCTTGCGGACCGCCACCCCCAAGAAGACCGGGGCACCGCTGCGGAGGGCGAACAGGGCGGGGCCCTTCGCGGTGGCGGCCGCCCTTCCGAAGAAATCGACGAAGATTCCGCGTTTCCGCATGTTCTGGTCAGAGATGAGCGCCACGACTCGACCCGCGGCCAGGGCCTGCGGCACCAGACGAAACGCTTCGTTCTTCACGATGACCGTCAGACCGAGACGACGACGCAGCTCCACCATATGGCGGTAGAACAAGGGGTTCTTCTGCAGATGGGCCGCAACGTCCATCGGCACCCCCCTCGCCGCCACCGCGGCTGCCGCGACTTCCCAATTGCCCAAGTGCCCGGAAATTACCACGGCACCCGTGCCCCGGGCAGCGGCCTCTCGTAGCGCTTCGAAACCCTCGACCTCCGTACGCCTGACGATCTCCTCCGACGGCATCCGGGAAAGGCGGACGGTCATGGCCGCCTCCCGCGCGAAGTGCATGTAGCTGCTCCGTGCCACTCGCCGGCGCCAGGCGGAGTCCCGCTCGGGGAACGCGATCTGGAGATGTCGATCGGTGTCGCCACGGCGGACCCGCAACACCACGCCGGCGACCCACCCGATCAGGCTGCCCAAGGCGCGCGCGGCGCGCTCGGGAAGCACGGCCAGGATCCAGGAGACCGCTCGGAAGATCCAGAACTCCATGCGGTACCGAAGCCTTTTCACGTCGAGGCCGCCTCACGCGTTGCAGGCGCGAGCCCCAAAGGAGGGGCCGCGGCTGCGGGGCGGGCAGGAGCCGCCGCGGGATCGCTCCCGTTGGCGCCCGCATGCTGAAGCTCGTAGAGGCGCCGATAGAGTCCTCCCGCCGCCAACAGGGAGGCATGATCACCCCGTTCGACGATCCGTCCCTCGTTCAGGACGAGGATGAGATCGGCGCGGCGAACCGTCGACAGGCGGTGGGCGATCACCAGCACGGTGCGCCCGCCCATGAGGCGCCCCACGGCCTCCTGCACCAGGCGCTCGGACTCGGTATCGAGAGCGCTGGTCGCCTCGTCGAAGATGAGGATGGGCCGGTCCGAGAGGATCGCTCTGGCAAGAGCGATGCGCTGGCGCTCCCCGCCCGACAGGCGAGTGCCCCGTTCCCCGACCACCATGTCGTACCCCTCCGGCAGAGCGGAGATGAAGGTGTGTGCGTTGGCCGCGCGCGCCGCACGGCGGATTTCCTCCTCCGTCGCGCTCCTTGCTCCATAGGCGATATTGGCGGCGATCGTGTCGTGGAAGAGCACGGTCTCCTGAGGGACGATGCCCATCGCGCCACGCAGACTCGAAACCGTCCAGTCCCGCACATCCACGCCGTCGACCATCACCCGACCCGACGTCACTTCGTAGAAGCGCCCGACGAGGTCCGCGAGCGTAGTCTTCCCGGCACCGCTCGGTCCGACCAGGGCGACGACACTTCCGGCGGGAATCTCCACGCTGACGTCGTGGAGCACGGGCTCTCCGGGCCGGTAAGCGAACGAGACGTTCTCAAACGCGATCACGCCCTTCGGATCTTTCAGGACCCTCGCCCCCGGCCGATCCTCGATCTCAACGGACGTGTCCAGGAATTCGAATACCCGCTCGGCACCCGCGAGCCCGGGCTGCACGAGCGCCGGGAACTTCGCGACGTACTTCACTGGCCTGTAGAGCTTGAGACTGAGAGCCACGAAGCCGACGAACTGGGCTCCGCTCAGCGCTCCATCCGAAACGACCAGGCGAGCCCCGTACCAAAGGATGACGACCGTCCCGACCGTCGCGAGCGTCTCGGTGAGGGGACCCACGAGCGCCCGTAGCCGTTCGGCTCTCAAGAAGGTTCTGTGATAGTCGCCCGTGATGGAGCGGAAACGCTCCCGCTCCAGGTCTTCCGCGGAGGAGGACTTGACCACCCGAATTCCGGACAGCGTCTCCTGGATCTGGGCACCCACCTCCCCGGCCAGATCCAGGACGCGCCGGTCGCCCCGGCGAAGTCGCTTCACCAACGGCCCCCACACTCCCATCGTCGCGGGAATCACCACGAAGGCCGCAAGCGTGAGCTTCCACGACAGCAGAAGCATGAAGGCCACCGCCACGGCGAACTCGAATCCGGACGACAGAAGCCTCGCCAACTCGGTCGTGAGCAGACGACGAAGCTGCTCCACGTCGTGGGTGAGCCGAGACGTGATCTGCCCCACCCGCGTCCGGCCGAAGAAGGAAAGGTCGAGTCGCAGGACGTGGTCATAGACCTCGTTCCGCAAGTCCCTCGTCACGGACTGCTCCACCCACGCCACCAGATAGGTCCGGGCGAAGTCGAACACGTTCTTGAGCACGAACACGACCACGATGAGGACGATGATGCCCTGGACCGCTTGAAGCGGATCGCTCTGGACGTCGACGACCCGGTACACCGTCGCGTCCAGGAGCCTGGACATAGGATCGGCGGCACCGGCCCCACCGGTAACCGCGCCATCTCCTCCGGTCGGTCCGGCGGCGAAGAGCGCATCCACAAAGGGAATCAGCAGGACGTACGCCGACGCGTCGAGCGCGGCGAAGGCGAATGTCGCAGCACCCGCCACCGTGAGGACGGTGAGGTGCGGGCGAAGGTACGAGAGGACCCGAGTGTAGAGCGTCACGCCGTCGGTCAGGGTGTCGCGCCACGAGGACGCGGTGTGAGGCGTGCAATCGGGACGATCATCTCCTCTGGGGAGATGCCCCCGTGCAGGAACGAGTTGCGGTACCGACGCTGGTACTCTCTCAGCTTGGTGGGATAGACGAAGAAGTAGTCGTCGACCGCCAATGCGTACGTAACCCCCAGCTTCCCGACGGGAAACCGGAGGTCCTCGGCCTGACTGGTGGCGAATGCCGTTTCGGGCTTCTCCGTTCTGAGGTCCTGGCCATACTTGTACCGCAGGTTGCTGGTCGCGTCCCTCCTCGCGAAGACGGTGGCCGGTCTCTGGCAGAGAATCGAGCCGTGATCTGTGGTCATGATCACTTGATGGCCGGCGGCGGCCGCCTCCTTGAGAACGGAGAACGCCGTCGATCGCTTGAACCACGCCCGAGTCAGCCCGCGAAGCGCGGCCTCGTCCTTGGCGACCTCCATCAGAATGGGCGACTCGCTTCGCCCGTGCGTCATGAGGTCCACGAAGTTGAAGACCATGGCGATAACGGAGTGCGGCGTCTTGAGCGCCGAGCGGACTCGGCCGCGCACCTGATCCTCGTCCCTGTCGGTGAAGATCTTCTCGTAGTGCACCGGAACGTCTTCCCCGGTGAGCCGCTTCAGTTGGTTGATGAGGAGCTCGTCCTCGAACGCGTTGAGGCTGCCCTCGTCGTCCGACTTGTTCCACCAGCCGGGGTGGTCCCGTGAGATCTCATCCGGAAACTGGCCACTGAAGATGGCGTTCCTCGCATACGGCGTTGCCGTAGGGAGGATCGAGTAGTGATACGATTCCTCGATCTCGAAGTACGGAGCCAGGAGCGGTGCGATCACACGCCATTGGTCCAAGCGCATACAATCCAACACGACCAGGAAGATCGGGGAGGGCCCAAGGAGCGGGAGAAGGTGCTCCTCCACGACGTCGACGGAGAGGCACGGAGGGTCCCCTTCACCCTTCAACCAGCGCGGATATTCCCGCCCAACCCACCGGCCGAAATCCGCGCGGAGGTCGGTCATGAGCGACTGCACGGTATCGAGGAGGCCCCGCTCCCCGGCTTCTTCGAGGCTGACGTGCCAGCCCGTCAGCTCGATGTAGAGTTCGGCAAAATCCTCAGGCGTTCGAGCCTCTTCGCGCTTGAGCGAGAGCCGCCCGAAGCGAGCCGCGAAATCCTGCGCCGCACGTGCCTGGCGGATCGACGACCCCTCCAGAATGCGGGTCACGACTGAAAGCACCTGGCGGGGGCTCGTGGGCTTCACCAGATAGTCTGCGACCCGACGTCCGATCGCATCGGTCATGGTCTGATCTTCGGCCGACTTGGTCACCATGACGACGCGCACGTGCGGGTCCTCGCGACGCATGACCTCCAGAACCTCGAGGCCGCTTCGCCCTGGCATCTGTTCGTCCAACAGAACCAGGTCGTAGGCGTTCTCACGCATCAGAACGAGGGCGTCGTCCCCGTTCGTGATCGCGTCCGTGTGATACCCACGCGCCTGCAGAAAAAGGAGGTGCGGCTTGAGAAGGTCGATCTCGTCATCGACCCAGAGGATTCGTTTTCCCGACGGCTTCATGGGCAAAGCTACATGCTGATCGTGTAGGGGAACCAGGAAGCCACGGCCTCTCCGCCCTCCTTGCCGGGCTCGAACACCCACTCCGCCGCCTCACGGAGGATGCGGGCGTTGAAGTCCCCGTCGGACGTGGGCGGGCGGAGTTGGGTCGAGTCCGCCACCACACGGCCTCGCTCGTCCACGAAAACCCACACTTCGATGCGCTGTCCTCGGACGTTTCGGTTCGACGGCGGCATGATGATGCCGCGCGGAGAGGGCGGCACGTTGCGGAACCGACCCGACTCGGCGGTCCCCCCGTCACCGGCCCCGTCCGCCTGGGCCAGCCCTGGGCCGGCGACGCCCGGACGGTCGCCCAGGATGGACGACGTCTCGACCTGCTGCTGCTGGTCCTCATCCAATTCGAGGAGTGTGACGGGGTCGAGTGTCAGGAGTGGCACCTGAGGCCGAATGAGCGGTCGTGACGGAGGTATCCGGATGTTCATCGTCTGGAGGCCTCCAGACGCGGCCCGATTGTCCCCGGCCCGCGGTCCGGCCGCTGCGAACGGAGACCCTTGCTCAGGCTGGCCCCACCACAGAAAGAAGACCAGAAGATGCACGACCACGGCCCCGAGGAACGCATACCGCCACATCGCGCGCTCAGCGACTCGACGCTCGGCGTTACTCAAGCCGTGGACCGGTGCGGTGGTGAACCTCGAGATCGTTCGTCTCCCGGAAAAACATGGATGTGCCCGTCCTACTACTGTAGCGCGCCCGCGCATGTTTCGTCTCCAGCGTCCGAATCCGGGCCGCCTTGCTCCGGTTCTCCGGTTTCGGCACTTTCGATGCTCCCCGGGAACCCGCCCGGGGCGACCAACCTACGAGCCGAGCCATGACAGAAACTAAGGAGAACATCCCCCGGGGAGTGCGCCCGAATCTTCCCAAGAGACCCGCCCTGGAAGAAGACGCCTGGGAGAAGATCCAGGCCGCTCAGGAGAAAATGAAGGAGCGCGAGTACGTTCGCTTCTCGGTCTTCAAGGTGGATCCCGCGTGGCGTCGGCTCTCCGTGAAGGAAAGGACGGCGCACAAGGACGAGTTCGAGTCTGTGGTGGCGGCCCGCGTCCGGGACATGATGATCTACAGCTATTCCCTGGTCGGGACCCGCGGCGACGCGGATTTTCTGATCTGGCAGGCCGCTCACGACCTGGGCCAAATCCATGAGCTCGCCGCTTCGTTGAACCAGACCGGGCTCGGCGGCTACCTCTCGCTGGCGCATTCCTTCTTTGCCATGACCAAGCGGTCGATCTATCTCAACCGCTACGAGGAGGAGTACATCGAGACCTACGGCGGTGCGGAGGTTCTCGATTCGGCCCGGGTCGCGATAAATCCACAGGGATCCGAGTACCTCTTCGTCTATCCGATGGCGAAGACCCGCGACTGGTACAAACTCCCGCACGAAGACCGCCAGCGCATGATGGACGAGCACATCCGGGTCGGCCACCAGTGGCCCGATGTGAAGCTCAACACGACCTACTCGTACGGATTGGACGACCAGGAGTTCGTGGTCGCGTTCGAGTCGGACCACCCGGGGCGCTTTCTCGACTTGCTCATGGCCCTTCGCCTCACGGAGGCGTCGGCCTACACTCTCTTCGACGTGCCGGCCTTTACCGGTCTGGCCAGATCGATGAGGGACACGCTGGACTCGATCGGATAGCGGGTGGAACGACGAGGCCCGGCATGAGCCAAGCCGTCGACACGCAAGCGGATCAGACACCGGCCCAGGGCAAGGCCGGCGCGCTATACGAACTCACCAAGCCGGGGATCGCCGGCTACGTAATGATGACGGCCGGCGTGAGCTACTACGTCGCATCCGGCGGCCGCGCAGACATTCTTCCGATCATACATACGCTGGTGGGTGTAGCCCTCGGAACCGCCGGCGCGCTAGCCCTGAACCAGTACGTCGAGCGCGACTTGGACGCGCTGATGACCCGCACGCGCACGCGGCCCCTGCCGTCGGGCCGGCTACAACCCCGGGAGGCGTTGGCGTTCGGGTGGGCACTCCTCGTGGTGGGTCTGGCCTATCTCGGCCTCACGGTGGGTTGGCTCCCGTCCGTGCTCACGGCGGCCTCGGCCGCCGCCTACATCCTCGCATACACGCCCCTCAAGACACGGTCCTACCTGGCCACACTCGTGGGCGCCGTACCCGGAGCCTTTCCAGCTCTGATCGGATGGAGCGCCGCGACGGGAACCGTGGAGTTCGGTGGCGTCCTACTGTTCTGTATCGCGTTTCTTTGGCAGCTCCCCCACGTCCTGGCACTCGCCTGGCTGCTTCGGGAGGATTACGCCCGGGTGGGCTTCTTCCTGAGCCCCCCGACCGACCCCGAGGGCGTGCGAATCGGCAGGCACATGGTATACCACTCCGTCTCGCTGCTGATGATCAGCGGATTTCCCACGCTTCTGGGGCTCACGGGCAGAATCTACCTCGCGGGTGCCCTCGTGTTGGGGCTGATCACTCTCGGCTTTTCCGTAGCGGCAGCTGCGGAGATGTCGCGGATGCGGGCCCGGCGGGTCTTTCTCTGGTCTCTACTCTACCAGCCACTGCTACTGGCCCTGCTCCTCATCGACACCGTTCGCTGACGACGGCCGCGGCACCCGCTCAGCCGTCGAAGTAAACGGCCCGCGCGTCCAGGATGTCCTCGTCCTCGCTCAGAGTCGCCAGGAACTCGGGGCTGACCCTGCCATCGACGGACACGGCTGCCAAGGCCAGGCCGCCCTTGGCCTCTCTCGACTGAATGTACTCGGCGATGTTCAAGTCGTGCGCCGCCAAGAGGGTCCCCACCCTCCCGATGACGCCGGGGACGTCATTGTTCCGGAGAACGATGAGACACCCGGCGGGTTGGACCATCAATTCGTACCCGTCGATTTGCACGATACGGGGATGATGCTGTTCCCCCAGTAGCGCACCGGCGACGCGTACCGTCTGGTCTTCCGTCTCCAGAACGATCTCGACGAATTTGGCGTAGTCGGTTCGCGGGGGTTGCAGCGTCGTGGTGATCTGGATGCCCCGTCCCTCTGCGAGGTGAAGAGCGTTGACGTAGTTGACGTTGCGCGCGCCCAATACTGGGGTGAGCATCCCCGTCATGGCCGCCGCCGTCAGCGGGCCGAGAATCTCCTCGTCCAACCCCGCCACCGAGATGTCGGCCCTTCGCATTCCACCCCGGCCCAGGACGCCGACCACGCGCCCAACCCTGCTCGCGAGATCCAGGAGAGGCCTGAGAAACTCGAGGTCCTCCCCTCCGATCGCGGGAGCATTCAGTGCCTTCGACAGATCCCCCTCGAGCAGGGCCGCGCTCACTCCCCGCGCGATTTCCGTCGCGACCAACTCCTGTGCCTCGCCGGTCGAGGCGCCTAGATGGGGCGTGAGAACCAGGTTCTTCGCGCTCCGCAGCGGGCTGTCTTCGGGAAGCGGCTCGGTCGCATACACGTCGAGCGCCGCGGCCGCGATCTCCCCCGCCTCGAGCGCCGCAACCAGGGCCTCCTCGTCGACCACGCCACCCCGCGCTGCGTTGACCAGAACGACCGTCGGCTTCATGGCCTTGAGCTCGGCCTCGCCGATCATGCCCTCGGTCTGCGGTGTGAGCGGCACGTGCAACGAGATCACGTCGGCGCGGGTGATCACGTCGTCGAACTCGACGCGCTCGATGCCCAATTCCTTGGCACGATCCTCGGTCAGGTAAGGATCGTACGCGATGGTCTCCATCCCGAAAGCCTGCGCTCGGATCGCGACCTCGGTCCCGATCCGTCCCGCACCGACGAGTCCGAGCGTCTTGCCGCGAATCTCCATTCCCGAGAACTGAGATCGAGCCCACTCGCCACTCCGCACGGAGGCGTCCGCCCAGGAAACGTTGCGCGCAACCGTCAGGATGAGCGCCATCGCAAGCTCGGCGGCGGACACGGTGTTGCCCTCCGGCGCGTTGATCACCGGGACCCCGAGCTCTGTTGCCGCGTCGAGATCGATGTTGTCGACCCCCACCCCACCGCGGCCAACCACCTTCAGATTCGGAGCCTGCTCCAGGAGTTCGCGGGTCACCTTTGTCGCGCTGCGAACGATGAGGCCGTGAGCTCGGCCCAAGGCTTCCTGCATCTGCTCGGGGGTCCAGCCGTCGGGCACCAGGACCTCGAAGCGGTCATCCTCCGTCAGAGGCCGCAGACCCGAAAGGGATATCTTGTCGGCCGCGATGACTGTGAGTTTCTCGCTCACGAGAGCACCTCCCCAAGGGCGTCCAGCACCGCATCGAGCTCGGCGACGGTATGGTCGCCCATATGGCCGACCCGAAACGCCGTCTCCTTCAGCTTTCCGTATCCCCCGCCGATCGTGAACCCCCTCTCCTTCATTCCAGAGACCACCGAGGGCCCGGTGATCCCCTCGGGAAGCCCCACGCACGTCACCGTCGGAGACCGGAATCCCTCGGGCGCGAGCACCGACAACGCCACCCCTCTCTGCTCACGCATCACGTCCACCCACTGCGCGCACCGGTCGGCCATCGCCCGGTGACGCTCCCATCGAGCCTCCAAGCCCTCCAGCCGTATCCGATCCAATTGCTTGGCCAACGCGTAGAAGAGTGTGATCGCGGGCGTGTTGGGAGTCTGCAGATTGTCGAGCTGCTTCCGGAACGAAACCAGATCGAAGTAGACCCCCTTCCGCGCAGCAGCGGCGGACCGGGCCATGACGCGCTCCGAGGCCACGCAGAAAGCGAGGCCGGGGGGCAACGCGAGAGCCTTTTGCGATCCGGTCAGCACGAAGTCCAAGGCCCACTCGTCGGTCAGCACTTCGGCTCCGCCCACACCCGTCACCGAGTCGACCAGAAGCACCACGTCGTCCTGCTCTCTGACGACCTCGGATATCTCGCTGATGGGGTTCAAGGCGCCCGTGGACGTCTCGGAGTGGACGACCGTAACGGCATCGACCCCGCCCCCAGCCAGCTTGTCACGCACCTGGTCGGCCGTGATGGCTTGGCCCCACTCCACTTCGAGCTTATCGACCTCGAATCCACAGGCCTCGGCGATCTGGCCGAACCTCTGGCTGAAGGCGCCGTTGACCAAGCTCAGGACGCGAGACCGAGCACCGTTCCGAACAGCGGCCTCCATCAAACCGGTGGCCGACGAGCTCGATATCAGGACCGGACTCTCCGTACGAAACAGTTCTTTGAGCCCGGACTGCAACTCGCCCATGAGCTCCTTGATGGCCGGGCCTCGGTGTCCGATGACGGGATGGTTCTGGGCGCTCAGTACCTCCGGATGGACCTCGGTCGGACCCGGAAGGAAGAAGCGGCCAAACGAGGGGCTACTCTCTAAGGACGACGACTCCACGAAACGTTCTCCTAAGCAGTGACGAAGGTCGGAAGATAACGCGACCGACGAGTTCTGGAAGTCCGGGAAAGTTCAGCGCCAGTCACGCATCCAGCGCACGTATTGGACGGGGGTCACACCCGCGCGCGCCAGCACCTCCAGGCCGGACGGATCTCGATAAATCTCACGGTAGAAGACGTGTGAGATGTTGCCCTGGATGAGCAGTTTGGCGCAGGTCACACATGGGCTCGCGGTGATGAACGCCACCTTATCCGCCAAGCCACCTGGCGCCTTTACCAGCGCGTTTTGCTCCGAATGGATGCATCCGCACGCCCCCGGATCCGGTCCGTCGCACTCGTTGGGAAAGCTTCGCGCGTTCCCGTTGTAACCGATGGCGATGACGTTCTCGAGACGGGGGTCGGTAATGACCGTCCCCACCTGGAGCCTGGCGCAGGTGCTTCTCTTGGCCAACTCCTCGGCCATGCGCATGTACACTTCGAAAATCGGCGGGCGGGTGATCGACGCTTCGGCGCCCGCCTCCCCCTCGACCAGGTTCAAGGGATGGTCGTTCTCGGGGACCAGATCCTTCGGGAAGATGGCCATCATCAAGCCCTCTTACGCGCAGCCTTCTTGCGCGCGATGGGATCGAGATGGCGCTTTCTCAAATCGATTCGTGCTGGCGTGACCTCGATCAACTCATCGTCCTCGATGAATTCCAGGGCGAGCTCGAGCGTCAGTTCCCGCGGCGGCTCGAGCTTGATGTTCTCATCCGTGGACGTAGTCCGCATGTTGGTGAGTTTCTTGCCCTTACAGGCGTTGACGTCCAGATCACCCGGGCGCACGTGCTCCCCCACGATCATGCCGGCGTACACCTCCTGGCCCGGCGCCACGAACATCGTGGCGCGCTCCTGCAGGTTGAAGAGGGCGAAACCGACCGCCAGTCCCTCCCGGTCGGCAACGAGCACGCCCTTCTTGCGGCCAACCAACGCCCCCGCGTGCGGCCCGTAATCCAGGAATCGGTGGTGGAGGAGCCCCTCGCCCCTCGTATCCGTCAGGAACTCGGAACGGTAGCCGAAGAGTCCCCGAGAGGGTACTCTGAAGCGTAGGCGGACCGGACCCCTGTCCGTCGGCTTCATCTCGGTCAATTCGGCCCGTCGCGGACCCATCTTCTCCATCACGACCCCGATGAACTGTTCCGGAACCTCGATGACGGCTTCTTCGAAGGGCTCCATGACGCCCTCGGGTCCCCTCTTCTCGATGACCCGCGGCCGCGAGACCTGGAACTCGTATCCCTCCCGGCGCATCGTCTCCATGAGTATCGACAGGTGCAACTCACCCCGGCCCGACACGGTGAAGGTGTCGGGTACGTCGGTCTCCTCGACTCGAAGAGCGACATTGCGCTCGAGTTCCTTCATCAGCCGGTCTCGAACCTGGCGCGTGGTCACGAATTTGCCCGACCGGCCCGCGAAGGGTGAGTCGTTCACCGTGAAATCCACGGACAGGGTCGGCTCCTCGACGGCGATCCCGCGCAAGCGCTCGCGCACGTCTACGTCGGTGATGGTGGTCCCGATTTCGACTCCCTCGATTCCGGCGACCGCCACGATTTCCCCCGCTTCCGCGGCTTCGATCTCCACACGGTCCAAGCCCTCGAATCCGTAGAGTTGCACCACCCGGCTGGGCGTCGCCTCCTCCGCATCCACTGGGCCCGGATCCCCCAGCGGAAGTAGGGCCACGGCGTCCCCGACGGCCACCCTCCCCCGCTCGACCCGTCCGATACCGATGCGCCCCATGTAGTTCGAGTGGTCGAGCGTCGAAATCAACATCTGGAACTCGCCGTCGGGATCGACGAGCGGAGCGGCGATGCGTTCGACGATGGTCTCGAAGAGCGGCTCCAGATCGCCCCCCGACGCATCCGGATCCATGCTCGCCCAGCCGTCTCGTCCGACGGCATAAAGAAAGGGAGCGTCGAGCTGTGCGTCGGTGGCCTCGAGGTTCATGAAGAGCTCGAGGATCTCGTCGTGAACGAACGTCGACCGGGCGTCCGACCGATCGACCTTGTTGACGATCACGATCGGCTGGAGGCCGAGCTCCAAGGCCTTGCGAGTCACGAACCGCGTCTGCGGCATCGGGCCCTCCGCTGCATCCACGAGCAACAGCACCCCGTCCACCATACGCAAGATGCGCTCGACCTCACCCCCGAAATCGGCGTGACCTGGCGTATCGACGATGTTGATCTTCACGTCGCCCCACCGGATCGACGTGTTCTTGGCGAGAATCGTGATCCCACGCTCCCGTTCGAGCGGATTCGAGTCGAGTACGCGCTCCTGCACGTTCTCGTTCGCCCGAAAGACGCCGGTCTGGCGAAGCATCGCGTCCACGAGCGTGGTCTTGCCATGATCCACGTGGGCGATGATCGCGATATTCCTGATTTTCATGCTCTAGAAGGCTGCTGAAGAAGTAGAGTGGGCCGCGTTGGGGATGCCACGGTGCCAAACCCTAGGCGGAGCGACCCGAAAACACAGTCCACCGGATGCCCGGCGGAGGTCATCCCGGGGATGAGCCCCCGGGTACGAAGAAAGGTAACGCAAGGGCTCCTGAACGGGCACAGGAAGATTTGCTGGACTCGCCCACGGAGGCCATGGTATTCTTGAGAGATATCCTTGACTGGCTTATCAAGAGGCGAATTTGTGTTTGCATTGATTGCACTCGTAGGAATCCTCTCGATGTTGCTCGTGGTCACTGCCTCTGTGGCCTATCTGGCACTCCCCCGAGGACGGCTGTGCCCGCAGTGCGGTGGCATGACCAATCCCGTAGTCCTCCGGCGACTTCTCAGACTGCTGTCGCCGTGGCTTCAGTGGCGGTGGTGCTCCCGATGCAGCTGGGAGGGACCGGGACGCCGCGGGCCGGACCTCGGTCCGCTGGACCCGCCCATCGGTCACAACTCAGGATTCCGGTGGGGAATGCCGGACCCAAATGACGTCCCGATCTTCTACTGGCGGTCGGACAGCCCCGCCGGTGGGGAGGTCCAGAGTCGGCCCAACCATCCGTCCGGATTCAGATGGCAGTCCGCGAAGGAGCCGACCAGGCCCAGCGAGCCCGATCAACCCAGCTTCGACCTTGGACCTCCAGCGGACATCGAGCCGCCCCAATCGCCTTGGGGACCGAAGATGAGCCGCGGGCACCCTCCGAGGAGTGAACGGCCGCGTCAAAGCCCACGCCCATGGTACCTCTCGTGGCTGGTGTCCAAAGACCCGCCAGGCTTTCATTGGAAGGAGCGGGGGGACTAGCGAGCTAGGCATTCTGGAACCGGCACCGGCCCGAGGTGTCGGAGGGGCTCCGATGAACACCGTGGACGCCCTGGTCGATTTCCTGAACGGGATCGACGGACAAGGATACAAGGCCTACAAGGAGTTGCGAGGCACCTGGGCCTTCCCCGACTTCACCCTGCATGTAGACCACGTTCAGGGTGACCCATTCGCCGCACCGAGTCCGGTGCGCGTAGTCCTTCCCCCGGAGACTGCCGCCCTCGAGGCCGATGTGCTCGCGTCCCGTTCGAGGAGGCTGGGCGTGGCCAGTCTGCTCGCCAGGCGTTTCAGTCGAACCGCACGCGGGACCGCGGTCCCGCGGGGCAGCGGCAAGAGCGGCGTCATCGAAATCGCCACCCCGGGCCAGGAGGTCTTGGCGCAGACCGCCGTCATCGTCGGAGACGACGGGACCGTCGAGGCCCGCTTCCGGGTCGGCCTGCCAGCCCGCGGGCGGCGGGCCGCTGGGCGTGAGGCGATAGAACTGCTGACGGCGGACGTTCCCGCGGTCGTGAGTCAGAGCCTCCGAGCCGAATCGGTCGGACATCAGGACATTCTGCAGCATGCCCTCACCAACGAGGACGCCGACGCGTTGCGGGTGGAGCTGGACACACGCGGCTGGGTGGCCTTCGTCGCAGACGGGGCGCACTTGGCGCGAAGGAGTGGTGTGGACGACCGACCCCTTCTCGGCGACGCGGCAATCCCCTTCGCGACCCCGGTGGGCCTGACGGCGGAGGTCGAACTCCCGAACGCCGGCACGGTTCGCGGGATGGCGATCCCGCGCGGGGTCACGCTGATCGTGGGCGGCGGCTACCACGGTAAGAGCACTCTACTCCGGGCCATCGAGCGCGGCGTGTACAATCATTGTCACGGAGACGGCCGGGAGTCCGTGGTGACCGATCCCTTTGCAGTAAAGATCCGAGCCGAAGACGGGCGTTCCGTGGTCGGAGTCGACATCTCTTCCTTCATCGGGACGCTGCCCCAGGGACAGGACACCCGTGCGTTTTCGACGTCCAACGCGTCCGGTTCCACGAGTCAGGCGGCCGGCATCGTCGAGGCGCTCGAGGCCGGCGCGACCACACTGTTGATCGACGAGGACACCGCAGCCACCAACTTCATGATTCGCGATCGGCGTATGCAGGCTCTGGTCCCCAAGGAGGGAGAGCCCATCACTCCCTTGGTCGACCGGGTCCGGTCCCTGTGGGAGACACGGGGCATCAGTTGCGTCATCGTGCTCGGCGGGAGTGGAGACTATCTGGATGTAGCCGACACGGTCGTCGCAATGAGGAGCTTCCGCCCGTTCGACGTGACCGAGGACGCCCGCAGGGTCGCCGCGGAGCTTCCCACCGGTCGGGAGAAGGAGGCGCCCGGACCCATCGAGGAGTTCCAGACGCGACTGCCGAACCCCAGCTCCGTCGATCCCAGTACCTCGAGGCGGGAAGCGGTGATCAAGGTTTTCGATGGGCGTTCGCTGGTGTTCGGCAACGAAACGATCGACCTTTCCGCCGTCACTCAACTCGTGTCCTACGCGCAGACACTCGCCGTGGGCCGTGGGTTACTCCTGGCCCGGAGGCGGTTCATGGACGGGCGGCGTTCCGTGAGCGAGATTCTCTCCCTCGTCGCACGAGAGATCGACGAGGAAGGCCTGGACCAACTGGACGATCGGAGGGTCGGCGATCTGGCTCAGTTCCGCCCGATGGAACTCGCGGCGGCTCTGAACCGTCTGCGTACTCTAGAGGTGTTGTGAACGATCGTTCTCCCGGGTGCCGAGGGGTGCCCATTCGAGGAGGAGGGAAACCATGTGCCGCCGTCACGTCCCGACCGGGTACCGCCGCCTGACAGCGCTGACGTTCTTGATCCTCATGGCCGTCACGGCGGCGGCGGGTCAAGACGTCAAGCCGATCACGGAGGTCGAGGGGATTTCCGAGTACAGCCTCGACAACGGATTGCGATTCCTCCTGTTCCCGGATGCCAGCAAGCCCACGACGACCGTCAACGTCACTTACTTCGTCGGCTCGCGACACGAGTCCTATGGCGAAACCGGCATGGCCCATCTGCTGGAGCACCTGGTGTTCGGGGGAACCCCGGATCACCCGGATATCGAAGAGGAGCTGGTGGAGCACGGAGCACGCCCGAACGGCACCACATCCTTCGATCGCACCAACTACTTCGAGACGTTCCCGAGCACCGATGAGAATCTCGAGTGGGCCCTGGACCTCGAAGCGGATCGCATGATCAACTCCTTCATCTCACGGGAAGACTTGGACTCCGAGATGACCGTAGTCCGCAACGAGATGGAATCGGGAGAAAACAGCCCCTTTGGCATGCTCCTTTCACGCGCCCTCGCTACCGCCTACTTGTGGCACAACTATGGGAAGGACGTCATCGGTGCCCGCTCCGATGTCGAGGGCGTGCCCATCGAACGCCTCCAGGCCTTCTATCGGAAGTACTACCAGCCGGACAACGCGTTGCTCATCGTGACGGGCAAGTTCGAGACCGAGCGGGCTCTCGATCTGATCACCGAAAAGTTCGGCCAGATCCCGCGCCCGGAGCGAGGAGCTGGGAACACCTTGTGGGAGACCTACACCCGGGAGCCCATTCAAGATGGGGAGCGCTCGGTGACGCTCCGGCGAGCGGGCGACATCCAGATCGCGCTGATGTCGCACCATGTGCCCCCGGGTTCCCACCCGGACTACGCGGCGATCGACATTCTGGCCCAGGTGCTCGGCGACCAGCCCTCCGGACGTCTTTATCGAGCGCTGGTCGAGCCCGGATTGGCGGCTTCCACCGGCGCCTTCGCCTATCAGCTCCGCGAAGCGGGGCCGCTCCTCACCTTCGCCCAGGTGAGGACCGAGGACGATCTGTCCGCAGCGGTCACGGCGATGAACGACGTGCTCGTCGACGTTCTCCGTACTCCCGTCACTGGCGAGGAGGTCGATCGGGCCAAGACGTCCCTCCTCAACGGTGTCGAGCGGACCTTCAACGACCCCGAGAGCATCGCCCGCCAACTCAGTGAGTGGGCTTCCCAGGGGGACTGGCGTCTCTTTTTTTTGCACCGGGACCGGATCGAGGCCGTCGTGCCAGAGGATGTGAACCGCGTGGCCGCGGAGTACCTCAAACCCGACAACCGCACCGTGGGGCTCTTCTACCCCACCGACGAGCCGGACCGGGCCGAAATCCCCGATCTTCCCGACATCGCCTCCATGCTGGACGGGTACAGCGGACGCGAGGCCATCGCGGCAGGCGAGGCGTTCGATCCCTCACCGGCGAACATCGAACAGCGTACGACCCGCTATACCCTGGCCAATGGAATGAAGGTCGCACTCCTCCCGAAGTCGACCCGGGGTCGGACCGTGAACGCTCGCTTCCGAGTCATCCTCGGGGACGAGGGGGCGCTCACGGGTCGAACCACGGCGGGAGCCCTCGCCGGACAAATGCTCATGCGCGGATCGTCCGACCATACACGCCAGCAGATCCAGGACGAGTTGGACCGGATTCAGGCCACCGGGTCCGTGGGGGGATCTGCCAGCCAGGCGTCCGGAGGTGTCCAGACCACTCGTGAAAACTTGGCTGAGGCCCTGCGTCTCATGGCCGAGATCGTCCGGGAACCCACATTCCCCGAGGACGAGTTCGAGACGCTCAAGGAGCAGCGCCTCGCCGCTCTCGAGCAGCAGCGCTCGGAGCCTTCTGCCCTGGCACAGACCGCTTTGGGGCGGCACATGAACCCGGCGCCTCCGGGACATCCGAACTACACACCGACCGTCGATGAGAGTGTGGCTTCCCTGGAGGCCGCCACGCTCGACGAGGCCAGGGCCTTCCACGGTGACTTCTACGGACCGCAACTCGGCACGCTGGCGGTGGTCGGCGACTTCGATCCCGACGAGATCCGTGGGGTCATCGAGGAGGCCTTCGGAGACTGGGAGAGCCCGTATCCCGCCACTCGAGTCAGCACGGAGTTTTTCGACGCACCGGCGGAGGTCATTCAGATCGAGACGCCGGACAAGGCCAACTCCTTCCTGTTCGCCCAGCAGAATCTTGCGCTCCGTGACGACCATGAGGACTACCCGGCGCTGATTCTGGCGGGTTACATCATCGGTGGAGGAGTGCTCAACTCCCGCCTCGCGACACGCATTCGGCACGAGGACGGCTTGAGTTACAGCGTCGCGGGCGGGATGAGTGGACATCCCATCGACGAGAGCGGCTCGTTCTTCGCGTACGCCATCCAGGCACCGGAAAACGTAGAGCTAGTGGAGGCTGCTCTTCGCGAGGAGGTTCAGAAGATCCTGGACGACGGGTTCACCGACGAAGAGTTGAGCGTCGCGAAGCTGGGCTATCTACAGTCGCGGGAGCTCACTCGAGCCCAGGACGGTAGCCTGGTCGGCATGCTGACCCAGGCACTGTACTTCGATCGGACGCTCGCCTGGGACGCCGATTTCGAGCAGCGCGTCCAAGACCTGACGGTCGCGGATCTCAACGCTGCCGTACGACGTCATCTCGATCTGGACAAGCTGACGATCGTCAAAGCGGGGGATTTCCGTAGCCTCGCTCGGCGAGAAGCTCTTTGAGCCGGTTCTCACGCTCCGCAAGAGCGGTCTTGGCGATGGCACGGGCTAGGACGATCCGTTCATCGTCCGAAACCTCGTCCAGAACATTGATCGGCGCGCCATAGCGCAAGAGGATGCGCTTGGCGTCAACGGCAACTGAATCGAACAACTACCCCTCCACGTACGTTGGTAACGCGCGAAAGCTTGCAAGTTGTTGAAATTAGCTGTTTTCGACAGCTATTCCAATGCTTGAAATCGCGCCCTCGGTGCGAGTGAGGCGCTCGCTGGGTCCGGACTCACTCCCCGGGTCCGGACTTCAGTTCATCGTGTCCGATACGGGAACGCTCCCGCCGGTCCAAGGCGCCCGAAGATCGAAGCGTGGG
Organism: Gemmatimonadota bacterium; assembly: GCA_039590375.1. Lineage (GTDB taxonomy): Bacteria > Gemmatimonadota > Gemmatimonadetes > Longimicrobiales > Gaopeijiaceae > UBA822. Next base: position 29,043 of record JBDHFN010000009.1, on the reverse strand, counting down.
ACCGAGACCCGAAATTCCTCGCCCGTGGGCCGGACGAAAGTATAGTATCCCTCCATGAAGCCCGTCGGGGAGCGCAGGACGCAGAAGCTCTCATATACGTGCGACTTCCCTGGGGCCAGGGTGGGTTGTTCCCCCACGACCCCCTCACCGTCGATCTCCGAGTCGTCACCCTGGCTGTCGTGAATGTGCCAGTGACGGAAGAGAAGCTTCGCCGTCTCCTCGCCCCGATTCTCGACCTCCACCAGATACGTAAAGACGAACCTTCCGTCCTCCGGCTCCGAGAACGGCAGAGAGAAGCTCGGGCGAACCATCACTCGAATTCCGTCGGTAATCTTCTCGTAGTCCATCGAGCCATCTTACCCGATCCCGACCCGCCGCGCGAATGGTGCACTTCGAACGCTCGGGACCGACCATCGGCCTTCCCACGTCGTGTGGCCGTGCCCATGTTTACACATGAACGACGCCCCCCAACCGCGCCTCACACGCTCGGTGGAAGACTACCTGAAGGCGGTCTACTCCCTGACGGAGAGAGAGGAGTCCGCCTCGACGAGCGCGCTGGCCGAGGCCCTCGACGTGCAGCCAGCCTCCGTCACGGGAATGGTCAAGCGGCTCGCCGAGTGCGGGTACCTGGAGCACGCTCGCTATCGCGGCGTTCGGCTCACCAAGGCCGGTTCACGGGAGGCCCTGAGAATCATTCGGCGGCACCGGATCCTGGAAACGTACCTTCACATGCACCTCGGGTACTCATGGGACGACGTCCATCCAGAAGCCGAACGCCTGGAGCACGCGGCGTCCGACGCGCTGATCGATCGCATGGCGGCCATTCTCGAACACCCGAGCCACGATCCCCACGGTGCGCCGATCCCCACTCCATCCGGCGAGATCGAGGCCTCCGCGTTCGTGACGCTCAACGAGGTCGATCCTGGCGTGGCCGTGCAGATTCGTTCGGTGAGGGATGGAGATCCTGCCCGCCTACGTTATCTCGAGACGTTGGGTCTGGTACCAGGGGTTCGGCTCACCGTCCAGGAAAGAGCACCCTTCGACGGACCCACGACCGTCTCCGTCGGGAAGCGGGGGAACGCAGAGGTCATTGGCTCCGATCTCGCTGACGGGATCTTCGTGATTCCGGCGCCTGGACGCTAACCGTACGGTGACGACGGCCCCGGGCGGAAGCTCGGGTGGCATCACCTCCACGGGCCGAGCGACGTACACCACCGAAGACGTACACCACCGAAGACATACACGACCGACGGGGAGTCGCGCGTTGAACCACATGCTCACCAGGCTCCAAGAGTGGCCCCGGACCCCCTTCGTCCGGGAACCCACCCCTTTGATCCAGGCACCCAATCTCGCTCGGCTGTTGGGGCGAGCGCCGCCGGAGGTCCTTCTGAAGATGGACGCCGAGTCGGGCTTCGGGCTCGGCGGCAACAAGGCCAGGAAGCTGGAGTTCGAGCTGGCTCCCGATCGCCTCGAGGGAGCCACGCACGTGGTCACCTGCGGCGGCCCCCAGTCGAATTCTGCTCGGCTGACGGCGGCAGCGGCGGCGCGCCTCGGGTTGAAGTGCGTGCTCGTGATCAATGGTGATACGCCGCCTCCACATAGGGGAAACGCATACCTCCACCGACTCTTCGGGGCGGAGATCAGGTCCGTCATCTCCCAGGAGGAGCGCGAACCGACCATGGCCCGGGTGGCCGCCGAAATCGAAGCCGGCGGGGGCCGTGCCATCGTCATTCCACTCGGCGCTTCGACACCGCTCGGATCGCTGGGATACGTGCGCGCTGCCGTCGAGTTGGACGCCCAGCTCGAAGACCACCCCCACCCGGGGGACACGTGGATCTTCGTGTCGGCGTCTTCGTGTGGCACACTGGCTGGATTAGCGCTGGGCTTTACCCTCCTGGAGCGGACGGACGTGAGGTTGATGGGCGTGAGTCCCGACATCACCCGAGGGGAGATCATGGAGCTCACTGGGGGTCTTGCGAGCCGCGCCGGTGTAATACTCGGAGCCCAGACCTCACTGCTACCGGAGCTGCTGCACGCCACGGACGAGTACGTGGGGCCGGGGTACGGTATCCATTCCGATGCGTCGGAAGAGGCGACGGCCGTACTCGCGCGTAACGAGGGGGTCTTGCTCGACCCCGCGTATACGGCGAAGACCGCCGCGGCCATGCTGGACTGGGCCCGCAGTGGCCGTCTACGGGAGGAGGATCGGATGGTCCTCTGGCACACTGGCGGATACCCAACGGCCTTGGGTCTGTAGAAAAGACACACTAGAAGTGCGGCAAGCTAATAGGTTAAGTATGGACGTAATCGAATCCCTCAAGGGAGTCCCCCTCCTCAACGGACTCGCTCACGAAGCCCTCGTGGGGCTTTCTGCTTACGCCAACACCGTGTCCTTTTCCGCGGACGAAACCGTCGTCGAGATGGACGCGAGCACCCCCCTCTTCGTCGTGCTCGAAGGGCACGTTCGGATCGTCGATCCCGACGCCACCGACGGTCCGACGCCGATCCTTCTCGGGCCAGGAGAGTGCTTTGGTCAAAGGGCTTTGCTGAGCGGCGAGCCCGTCAGCGCGAACATCGAGGCCTCGGAAGAAGCGCGTCTTCTCATGCTCGAGCAGAAGGCCTTTCAGGAGCTCGTAGCGCGGATTCCCGAGGTGGCGATCCAGATCCTGGAGAACCTGTCGAATCAGATGGCGCGCACCGACGAACTCATCCGTGATCTGAGCGACAGCGCGATGCGCGACGCCCTGACGGGCATCCTGAACCGGCGTGCCTATGACGAGCGTCTCGCAGAGGAGGTGGACCGCTCGCTCCGGTACTCCGAACACTTTTCACTGATCCTCACCGACCTCGACCGGTTCAAATCCATCAACGACACCTACGGGCACGACACGGGGGACGTCGTCCTCCAATGGATTGGACGGCTACTGACCGAGCATACGCGGTCGCCCGATACTCCCTTCCGGATCGGCGGTGAGGAATTCGCGATCCTGGCGCCCGCCACCAATGCGGAAGTCGCCCACCACGTAGCCCGGAGGCTGGTGGACATCGTCTCGGAAGCACGCCCACCGCTGGACTTCGAGCTGAAGGTCACGATGTCGGCCGGCTTCGCGTGCTGCCCCGACCACGGGGAATCGGTGAGCTCGCTATTCGGCGTTGCGGACAGAGCCCTCTTGCGAGCCAAGGCCGAGGGACGAAACCGTGTATGTGGCCCCCCGGACAAGGCTACCACACCCATAAAATGAACCCGGCCGACTCAACGAGTCGACCGGGTTCAGGCGCCGGAGCCATTGACGCCGTCCCACATCACAACATCACGTCCACACCGGGTGCCAGACTAACTCCGCCGCCTTCGAGACCACCCCCATCCGCATCCACCCTTCCATCTCTACGGATTGGACGCCGAAAGGATTCAAATGGTTGCTCTGAAGACGGCCACCTTCAGCGGCGGGGACACGCTGGAGTAGAAGTAGAGACGATTCTCACCTTCCACGATCACGTTTTTCTGTTGCGTACGTGTCTTGGGATAATCCTGGCCCTGCTCGCTCTCGACGACCACGAACTCGCCATCGGACAACTCGGCATCGAGCTCCAAGAGTTGTTCGAGCAGTCGCTGGAGCATCGCCGATTCGACTTCGTCCTGCACAGCCCCTTCGGACTCGGCCTCCAGCTGGTGTTCCGAGACTCTTTCGTGACTGGCCAGGAATTCGTCCGCCGCAGCAGAATAAGCGTGATCTCGCCGGAAACCGATCTCGGTAAAGGCCTTGGAGTCGAAGTTGGTTGCGACACTCTGCATGGTCGTGCCGTACCTACGTAGGATCATCTCGATTCACCAGTTTGGAGCAACGTTTCGATCAATACTTCAGCAGATCGGCGAGCTCTTCGTCGCTCAGTTCGGCGGCGTCGCGAGACCCCATGCCGGTGGGTGCACGAGAGTGCCGCCCGCGCGTTGGAGAGATGCTGGTCACCGCCTGTGGCGTGCCCGCATAGTCGAAGTCGGGAAGGTGGATGCGCTCCAGATCCCTCCCGATATGGTACGTCAGCGTCTTGAACGATCCCAGGTCGGCGGCGGCCAAGAACGTGACGGCGGTCCCGATCGCCCCAGCCCTGGCGGTCCGACCGATGCGGTGGGTGTAGTCCTCGGGGTCCTTCGGTACATCGTAGTTGACCACGTGCGAGATCCCCTCGACATCCAGGCCGCGTTGAGCGATGTCGGTGGCTACCAGAACGCGAACCTTCTTCTCCGCGAACCGTTCCAACGCCCTCGTCCTGTGCGCCATGCGCAGGTTCGAGTGCATGGCCTCCGTTTTGATGCCCTCACGGTCCAGTCGGGTCTTCAGCGCATCAGCTCCAGCCTTTGTGCGAGTGAAGATGAGCACTTGCTCCCATGCGGGATCTTCCAGAAGGCGGAGGAGCAGATCCGGTTTCATTTCCGGCTTGACCGAGTACACGAGCTCGGTAATGCCCTCAGCCTTGGTGCCCGACGGAGCGGCCTGGACCCACACCGCATCCTTCGTTATGCGTGAAGCGAGATCGTGCACGCCATGTGGCATGGTAGCCGAGAACAGCATCGTTTGGCGGTCTCTGGGAATTTCGCGCAGAACGCCCTCGATCTGCGGGCGGAAACCCATATCGAGCATCCGGTCCGCCTCATCGAGCACAAAGGTGCGCACATTCTTCAAGTCGACCCTGCCACGCCCGAGGTGGTCGAGGAACCGGCCCGGGGTCGCGGTGATGACCTCAAAGCCCTCTTTGAGGGCGGTCAGCTGAGGATCGTACCCCACCCCCCCGTAGATCGAGGCCGCCCGAATCGATGTGCCTTTGGCAAGCTCTTCGGTGTCGTCGCAGACCTGCTGCGCCAACTCTCGCGTAGGGCACAGGACCAGAACCTGCAGCCCTCCCCCCGTTTCGATTCTCTCCAACGCCGGAAGCATGAAGGCACCGGTCTTCCCGGTTCCAGTCTGGGCGATCCCCACCAGATCGGCCCCGGAGAGGCCCGTCGGGATGCTCTTGACCTGGATCGGAGTCGGATGCTCCCAACCCAGGGCCTCGACCGAGGCACGAAGCGCATCGGAGACGCCCAAGTCCTCGAACGTCGACTCTTCGGGGGCTGGCGCGTCCGAGGTTTGAGGCTCCGAGGGCTGTTCTCTATTCTCTTCTTCCACTCAACTCTTTCCGCGTGGGGAGTCGGTGTGCTCACGCATCGAGGTAACGTAGCGTGCGACCGGCTCCGGATTGGCCTATAAGTTTAGGGGTACGCCCCAGGATTCAAAACCTTAGACATCGCCCCCTCACCGAAAATCCGAACATGAGCGCCAGACCCGACCTCTCTATTCTCTTCGTATGCCTGGGCAACATCTGCCGGTCTCCTCTGGGAGAGGGGGTCTTGGCACACCGTTTGGCAGAGGCGGATCTCTCCGATCGCGTGCGTGTGGATTCGGCAGGAACCGGGGCGTGGCATCAGGGAGAGCCTCCCGACCCACGCTCGAGCGAGGTCGCGCTGCGGCACGGGATCTCACTCCGGGGACGGGCGCGGCGCGTACGCGCCGACGACTTCCATGAGTTCGACTATATCTTCGCCATGGACCGCAGCAATCTTCGGGACCTACGTGATCTGGAGTCCCAGGGGGACGGGGGCGCTCTCCTCACCCTTTTCAGGGAGTTCGACCCCCATCGGGATGAGGACCTGGATGTGCCGGATCCCTACTATGGGGGTGCCGACGGCTTCGATTTGATGTTCGAAATGATCGATCGGACCTGCGCGGCGTTCGTCGAGCATCTGATCTCCGAGCTCCCGAGTTGACGGGCGGGTCGCCTTGGGGGCTGCAAAGAGCCCTCCGAGTGGGCGTCGAAGCCGCGCTCTCTCACCGTGCGGCACGGAGCGTGGAGATCACCGCAGTGGCGCCCGTGACCGGGGGCTGTATCCACCAGACCGCGCGGCTGTCGACCACACTGCGGGAGGACTTCTTTCTCAAATGGTCACGGGACGCCGCATCGGACGTGTTCGCGGCGGAAGCCGACGGCCTGCGGGCCCTCCGCGAATCGGCCCGCCTGACCATCCCCGAGGTCATCGCCACTTCCGATGGGGAGAACCAGGCCTGGCTGCTTCTCGAGTACGTACCGCCGGGAAGCCCGGCGCCGGATTACGCGGAACACCTCGGTGGGGCGCTCGCGACGCTTCACGAGGCTCGAGAGGGCCCCTACGGCTGGCACCGATCCAACTACATCGGGTCCCTCCCTCAGACGAACACGACCCTGGATGACTGGCCCACCTTCTGGTGGACCGAGCGGCTCGAGCCGCAGCTGGCGCTGGCCAAGGACAGTGGTCGTCTGGCCGGCCTGGACAGAGAGTGGACAACCCTGGAGGCGGACCTTCCTACGCTGCTCGGGGGCGCGGCCGAAGACGGATGCTCTATTCTCCACGGCGATCTCTGGAGCGGAAACGTGTACCCCGGCCCTGACGGGCGGGCGGTCCTGGTCGATCCGGCGGTGTATCAAGGACACCGGGAGGTGGACCTGGCCATGACGGAGCTCTTCGGGGGTTTCGCGGAGGCCTTCTACGCCGCCTATGAAGACCGCCGGCCGCTCACGGAGGGATACCACGACGTTCGCCGTCATGTGTACCAACTCTACCCTCTGCTGGTGCACGTGAACCTGTTCGGGGACGCCTACGTCAACGGCGTGGCGGGGGCGCTGCAAAAAGCCTTACGCTCGGGTTAAGCAGACCGAAGAGCTCCAACGCTACCTGCGCAGCAAGCGTCACCCTCGCCGCAAGCTCACCCTCGCCGCAAGCGTTACCCTACCGTAGAGGCCCGACTGCCCACCAGGTCTGCCACCCGTCGGATCGCGCTCTCCATCAATTCCTCCGACGTGGCGAAGCTGACTCTCACAAAGCGATCGTCACCGAACGCGACTCCGGGGACCATCGCCACCCCGCACTCCTCGAGCACCCACGAACAGAACGTGGTGGAGTCAGACGCACCCTCGCGGAACAGCTCATCCACCCGAAGGAAGAAATAGAATGCGCCCTGCGGCTCGACGAAGGAGACCTGCGGCAGGAGCTCCTCCAGTAGCGCGACGACCCGTCCCCTCCGCTTGCGAAACGTGGCGGCCATCGCCCGCGTGGCCTCCCCTGCCCGCTCCGGATCCGAGTACGCGCTCAGCGCGGCCATCTGGGAGGGTGCCGCGGCGTTCGACGTGGCTTGGCTCTGAAGGGCCGTGAGCTTCTTGGCAAGCTCGACTTCGGTGTACGAGAACCCGATGCGCCATCCCGTCATCGCAAAACACTTGGAGGCTCCGTCGATCAGCACGTAGGGCCCCAGGGATTCCTCAGGTAACTGCAGTATGCTTGGCGCGCTCGGCCCTTCGTCCCCGAAGTAGATCTCACGGTAGATCTCGTCGGCGATCAGGACGATGTCCCTCTCCTTGGCCCACTCGGCGATCTCCCCGAGCTCCCCGAAGCTGTATACAGCTCCGGTCGGGTTGGAGGGAGAGCACAGAATCAGCCCCCGGGTCCGCTCCGTGCACGCCGCGTCGAGATCGGCTCGGGTGAGGAGGAAATTTCGGTCCGGATCGCCCGACACCGGGACCGGCTCGGCCCGAGCCAGGGCGACGATTTCGGGGTAGCTCGTCCAGTACGGTGCACCCACGAGCACTTCGTCACCCGGTCCGAAGAGCGCGAAGGCGGCATTGAATAGAGCCTGCTTGGCGCCCGCCCCCACGACGACTCCCTCCCAATCCACGGGTTTGTCCCCGACCGACTCCAGATACCCGGCGATGGCACGTCTCAACTCCGGTATGCCCGCCACGGGCGTATAGCGCGTCGAGCCGGATCGTATCCCCTCTATGGCGCCGTCCGAGATCCAATCCGGTGTGCCGAAATCCGGCTCGCCGGCACTCAAATCTATGATGTCGTGGCCCTCAGCCCGAAGACGCTTGGCAAGGGTGCTGACCGCGATGGTGGCTGATGGCTGGAGGCGCGAGATGTTTGGGCTGTAGTTCATGCCGGGAATATCGAAGCACCTGGAACCCGGATCAAGTAACCCCGACGCCGCCTCGTATAATGATCCCACGAGGTTGATCGGAGCGAGTGCGGAGAGCAGCTTCCCGAATGGACGTCGCACGCCTCCCTGTCTTCTTTTTCGATTATGTCGATCCCGGGTCATACCTGATGCACCGGCAGCTGGGCCAACTCCTTCCTGGTGGACTCGAACGCGGTGGACTCGAACTCACGCTCCATCCATTCGAAGTGCGCCCGGTGCCACAGGAGCTCATCGACGGCATGGACCCGGATTGGAGGGCGTATGAGGACGCCGTGGAAGGTTTCGCGCGTGAGGCCGGAGTCCGGATGACTCATCCCAGCTTCATACCCTGGAGCCGAAAGGCGCACGAGCTACGGCTACACGCCGTCGAGCAGGAGCTGGGCGTGCCAATGCACGAGGAGATCTTCTCGGCCCGTTTCCAGGAGGGAGCCGACATCGGACGTGTCGATGTCCTGGTCGAGGCCGCTCGCAAGGTCGGTCTCGACCCGAGCGAATCGAAGGCGGTCCTCGACATCGACAAGTATGGGGACCACGTAACGGACCTGCGGAGGGGGGCGGAGGCGGTGGGCATACGGCGGGTACCGAGCCTCCGATGTGGTGACCTGAGCCTTGAAGGACCCCGTTCGATGGGCGAGCTTCGACACTTCCTGGAGCGCGCACGACTCATATAGCCGAAATAGTCGAGAGATCACCCGAATGGCTGGCTATCAGCGAAAAACCGTCCTCTCTCCGTCCGATATCCTGTCGAAGGCGGAGGAGTTGCTTCCCGAGTGGATTGGCCTGACCAGGACGAAGAGCTCGTCCCACGGGGCGACCTTCTCGGGTGAGGAGGGAACCGTGACGCTCTCCGCGCACCGGCACGGCCCGTATACGAACGTCGTGGCCTCCAGCGACCGGCTCCGGACCTCCCGTATCGACTACGAAATCCAGAAGTTCCTCGCAGAGCTTCCCTACGAGCCGGGGGATGCCGGCGGCCGCGGTTCCGGGGACCCCTCGTGATGCAGTCATTCGACGACCTGGACCTACCGGAGGAGATGATCGAGGCGCTGTCCGCCGAGGGCTTCGAGGAGCCCACTGAGTTCCAGCGGTTAGCGATTCCCTTGCTCCGGCGGGGCAATAACGTCCTCGGGGCCGCGGGCGCCGGAGCCGGAACGCTTCTGGCGTACGGAACGGCCATACTGGAAAGAACCGAAGCCCAGGGTGGCCGGGCCGCGGCGCTCGTTCTCGTTCCAACGGCCGCTGCCGCGACCAGCCTCGCCGAGTCATTGGGACGCCTCGCGACCGCCACGGGCCATTCGGTGGGAGCGTTGGGTGGAGCGTGGCTCCTGCCCGAGCGATGTGATGTCCTCTTCGCGACGCCAAGCGACGTGAAGGTGGCGGTCGATGGGGCGAATCTCACGCTGGAGGGGGTCCAAGCCCTGGTCGTAGATGGTGTCAGCGCGATCGAGACGATTTCAGGCCTCGAGACCCTGGGCGCGTTGTTCGAGTACGTGGATGCCGGAGCCCAGCGGGTGATATTGAGCCAGCCGATCACCGAGGCGACGCAGGCCCTCGTGGCCGCACACGTGGCGAAGGCGGTCCGTGTACCAGCGGCCCCCGCCGTGGCGGGACAGGCCGTGAAGCCGCCGGACCGAGGTGAGCTACGCTTCCGCATCACCGGAGAGGACAAAGTGGATGCGTTGGCCCCGCTCGTTTCCGAGCTTCTCGAGGACGACGCCCGCCATGTGCTCCTGTTCTGCCGCTCCGCGGATCGAGCGGCCGATGTCGGAGACTATCTGACCCTCCACGGCTTCGTGGCGGGCGCTCCGGGGGATGAAACGATGCCGGTCTGGTTGGGCGTAGACGCCCTTCCGGCCCGAGAGGCTCTCAACGACAGCACGTCTCCCGCCACGGTAGCTACCGTGAGCCTGGACTGCCCGGCGGACGTGGATACGATGGACCGGCGCCATGGTGCCGGAGGACAGGCCACGGTGCTTCTGCTTCCCCGCGAGGTTCCTCACTTCAGGGATACGGCCCGCCGAACTGGTTACCGTGTGCGGCCCCTACCTCCACCGGAGTCGGTGGTCGAGGGGCGCATCGGCGAGCTTCGTAGTCGCCTCGAGAAGGCGGCCACCCATGGGGATCTCGCCCCGCTCTACCTGATTCTCGAACCTTTGCTGGAGCGGTTCAGCCCTCAGGAGCTCGCGGCGGCGGCCCTCGCCCTGCTCCTTCCCCGACCAGCCGATACCGCTGCACCCGCGAGTTCGACGGCCCGTGCCGAAAGAGCGACCGGAAGCGACGGTTGGACACGTCTCTTTGTGAGCATCGGTGACATGGAGGGTGTGAAGCCCAGCGACCTGCTTGGCGCGCTCGCCGGCGAGTCGGGAGTGGAAGGATCGTCATTCGGCAAGATCGAAATACGCGATACATACTCCCTGGTCGAGGTTCGGCCCGCCGACGCCGAGAAAGTCATCAAAGCCGTCAACGGCTCGACCATCCGCGGACGGAGCGCCAGGGTGGACTACGACCGTGGCGGCGGAACAAAGTCGGGAGAAAGCAGGGCGCCTCGCAGCTCGCGCAGTAGAGAGGGCCGTAAATAAGAAGAGGCCACACCCGAAGGTGTGGCCTCTATCCGATCCTCGATTTCCTCCGCAGAGGACTACCTATCCAACGTGTCTACTGGATGGCGTCCTTGAAGCCCTTACCGGCGCGGAATCCGGGAGTCTTCGACGCCGCGATGTGAATCGTGGCGCCAGTACGAGGATTCCGGCCCATGCGAGCCTTGCGATGCTTCGCTTCGAACGTGCCAAAGCCAGTGATTTGCACACGCTTCTCGGCCCTCAAAGCGCGAGCGATGACACCTCCGGAACCGAACAGCGCGTCCAGGGCACGAGATGCGTCGGCCTTGGTCATGCCCGCGCTGTCGGCAAGGGCGTCTACTAGATCGGATTTGTTCATTTGTTACTCCTCAAAAGGGGGTGATGCCTCTTGACTTCGCGGCCTCTGCCGGCCTTCCTCGGTTCCGATCCGACCTCGTGCGTGTCGGGCCCCTCACGCGCCGCATTCGGACCACATAGGACCGCCTCGGTTCCGGCAAGCATCCGTGAACACAACGGTAAGGCCCGCTCACCGGAGCGTCAAGTAACGTATTGGCCGAAAACCCGCGTCCTGCCTAGGTTCCCGTACGAGGGGTCGCTTCTGATCAGATCAGCATCATCAGGAGAAGTCATCGAGCGATGAACGTCTTCATTCCCCGATTTTTTGGTGCGATCGGCTATCTCGTTGCTCTGACCGTCGTTGGGTCCGTGGGGTACAGGCTCATCGAGGGCTGGCCGTGGCAAGATGGCATATACATGACGGTGATCACGATCACCGCGGTGGGCTTCCAGGAAGTCCGCCCACTGTCCGAGGCTGGCCGGGACTTTACGATGGTCATTCTGGCAGCGGGTATCACTGGAATGGGAGTCTGGTTCGCGCTGATCACATCATTCATCTTGGAATTCGACCTGAGTGACGTACGAAAACGACGCTGGAGGGCACGCATGCTAGAAGACCTGGACGGCCACGTCGTCCTATGTGGCGGTGGGCGAACGGGCCGGCAGGTGATGGAGGAGCTGATGGCCCTGGGGCAGCAGTTCGTGGTGATCGAGCGGGATCCCAAGCGCCTCGAGTGGATTCACGAGCGTGATCCCGAGGTCCTGACCGTGATCGGAGACGCCACCGTGGACGCGAACCTGAGGGAGGCGGGGGTCCTGAGGGCTCGAGGACTGCTGACGTGCCTGAGCGCCGATACGGACAACGTCTTCGTCTGTCTCTCGGTACGGGACCTCAACCCCGATGTCACGATCGTCGCCAGGGCGCTCGAAGAAGGAAGCATGGAAAAGCTGTACCGAGCTGGGGCGGATCACGTGGTGAGCCCGAATGTGAGCGGTGCGATCAGGATGGCCTCGATGCTGCTCCGCCCCGAGGTCGTCTCCTTCCTCGACGTCGTGACCCGCTCGGAGGGTATGGACCTACGCTTCGAGCAAGCCGAGGTCCACCCGGGCTCCCCGCTGGCGGGACAGACGCTCATGGAGGCACGCATCCCTCAGGAAACCGGACTCATCGTCATCGCGGTGCGGAAACAGATCGACGAGACGCGAAAGTTCGTTTTCAATCCGGAGGCGAATACCCGCCTGGACATTGGAGATGAGATGATCGTGCTGGGGAAACCCGATCAGGTGACTCGGCTCCGGGGCTTCTCCAAAGCGTGATTTCCCGGGACGAGGCCGGGCCTAAGCAGGCCTACTTGTAGCGGTAGGTTACGCGGCCTTTGCTCAGATCGTAGGGCGACAACTCCACCTTCACCCGATCTCCCTCCAGCACGCGAATGTAGTGTTGCCGCATCTTTCCGGAGAGATAGGCCAGGACCTCGTGTCCGTTCTCCAACTCCACTCGGAACCGGGCGTTGGGCAGGACCTCGCTGACCAATCCCTCGATTTCAATCGCCTCTTTTGCCACTCGCCTCTCGCGTTGAATCCGTTGCGACCACTTCGGACGATAGCATACGCCCAACCAGTGAGCAACGATATGTATTCGGCGTTACGGCCCGGCAGGGATCGTGGAAAGGACCCGACGACCACGGCTGGCCTGGCTTCGGGCAAGAACCGTCGGTAACCTACGACCTTCGTCGACCCGCGATGAGATGGATGTGGCGAGCTCGAAACCGACCCGAGGGTGCGTATGGCCGAACAGTTCGAACCACACGAAGTCGAACGCATCCGCGCCGCTGTCATCGCCGGAACCGACTTGTCCTGCCCTCGGTGCGGGGGGTCCTTCGATCGCACCAACGTCCCTCCGCGAAGCGATGTGCCCTACGTGAGAGACCGACTCTGGCTTCTCTGCACCGGTTGCGGTGCCGGGCTGGTGATCGATCGACCCAAGACTTGACTCCAGCCACGACTCTCGACTCTAGCCACTACTATGGACGGGACCCGCTTCATTGAAGATTATCCGGGCTGGGGCCGCGGCCCACTGTTCCTCCTCAATAGCCTCTCAAGCCAGGGAGTCCCATGGCAAACCGAATCGCGAACGTCACCACCAACCTCGGCTCCTTCCAGATCGAGCTCTTCGAAGATCGGGCTCCCCAGACGACGACGAATTTCATCGACCTGGTCGAGAAGGGCTACTACGACGGGCTCGTCTTCCACCGCGTCATCGCGGGCTTCATGCTACAGGGAGGCTGTCCCAACGGAGACGGGCGAGGCGGACCGGGTTACACGATTCCCGATGAGTTCCACTCCGAGCTGACGCACGATTCGGAAGGGGTTCTTTCGATGGCAAACGCCGGTCCGAACACCGGCGGATCCCAGTTCTTCGTCACGCTCGCCGCCACCGCCTGGCTAGACGGCAAGCACGCCGTGTTCGGAAAGGTGATCGAGGGCATGGACACGATACGTACCATCGGCGCCACCGCCACGGGTCCAGGGGATCGCCCCCTCGAGCCAGTGGTCATGGAAGAGGTGCGCATCACAAGCACCGAATAGTGCGAGGAGGGGCACGCCGGCCCCTCGGGGTCTGAAGAAATGACGCGGGATCAGGCTTGAGGCGGCTCCGCCGCACGGCTCCCAAATTGCTGGTCCAACATGAGCAGGGCCGCTTGGTCTTCACCGGCCATTCGCACCTGATCCCTCGCGGTCGAGGCGCTGTCCTCTTCCTCGACCTGCTCGGCGATGAACCACTGGAGTTCCTGTTGCGCCGCCCAGTCGCCCTCCTTGCCGGAGAGCTCGAACAGCGCGTGGATCATGCCGGTCACCGCGCGCTCGTGTTCCAGAACGCTCTCGAAGAGTGAGAGCGGTGCCCCAAAGTCGGTCTTGGGGGCTTCGATGCCGTGCAGCTCGACCCGCCCTCCCCTTCGGAGTACGTAGTCGAACAAGCGCATCGCGTGGGCAAGCTCCTCCTGGGCCTGAAGCCTCATCCAATGGGCGAACCCCGGAAGATTCTCGTGATCGAAATGGGCCGCCATGGAGAGGTATAGATAGCCGGAAAACAGTTCGTTCTTGATCTGTTCGTTGAAGGCATCCTGTACCGCAACGTTCATGCTTTGACCTCACACTGGAGTTCTGGGTCGGAAACGAGCCGGAATTCTGCTCATCCTGTACCCATGACCCCGACAGAAGTGCAGGCCCGAATTACGTCAGACGGACGGACGCCGATTGACCATAGGCATCCACGGCCATATGCGTGTCCGAGGAAGGCCGTGCTTCGGGCCCTCGAACGATCTGCTCGATCTGACCGAGCATCGAGTCGCTCCCCGCCTCACTCCGTCCGAAGAGGCCGTCCTCATCGCTTTCCGCCCCTTCCGCCGCACCGTGCAGGTTGAGCCAGAGGTCGAACCTCTCACTGACCCTCATCACCTTGTAGAAGAACCGCCGCCGCCCATGTCGCTTGAAGACGAGGTCCACCGCGAACGCCACGAACGACACCGCGAAGACGGCCCCGTCCTTCAGCCCATCGATCAACAATTTCAGCTGAAAGATGGCGAAATCACGGACTGATACTTTCGTCATCGGATCCATGTCTATCCCTCGATGCTTGAGCGCACGTCGTTCCCTCATTGCGGGAGACCCTACGTAGCTATTAGGTCTTTGGATTCACCGGGGGCGGCGGCCACAAGATGGACGCCGGGTGTGAGGGACCTTTCGCGTCACAAGAACGTACCGATATGCCTGCTGGTCAGGGCATCGCGGCTACTCGTCGGCCCGGTACGCTGAAACGAAGTGTCACCGACTTGTGTCACCGACTTAAGACTGGAGCGTATCGTGCGAGCACTATGGTCATGCGTGGGTTCGGCCGCAGTGATCGTCCTGCTCGGCTCTCCACCCGTGACGACGAATGCCACGATGAGCACCGACGCGGGGCCAGGGACTCTTTCCGCCCCCGGTGAACGTCTCGGCCCGGCCGGGACAGCCGTCCGGGGGTCCGAGAGCCCGGCCGAAGCGCTACAGATCCAGACCACCGGTGTCCCGCGCGAGTTCTACTTCTCCCGTGTCGCTTACGGGGGCTACGGCGGCTTCCGTCGCGGGGGAAGATCCTGGGCCACGGATTTTCCGAAGGCGGACCAAATCTTCCTCTCGTTCATCGATCGGCTCCTCCCGAACCTCGATGCCTACGAGCGGGAGTTCGTGGTCCAGCTTCCGGACCCCGAGGTGCGGGATTACCCCTTCTTGTACGCGCTCGAAGTGGGAAGGATGTCGCTCAGCCCGCCCGAAATCGAGGGCCTTCGCAACTACCTGCTCGCGGGCGGTTTCCTGGTCATCGACGACTTTTGGGGCACCCAGGAGTGGCAGCAGTTCGAGTACCAGATCCGACAGGTTCTACCCGAGTACGAAATCGTCGACCTGACACTCGATCATCCGATCTTCACGACGTTCTATGAAATCGAGGAGATTCTCCAGGTGCCGAACGTGGGCAACGGTACGCGCGGAGGTCCGACCTACGAACGTGACGGGTTCATTCCCATGGTCAGGGGAATCCACGACGACAACGGCCGCCTCATGGTCATCATCAACTGGAACACCGACCTGGGCGATGCCTGGGAGTGGGCGGACAACCCCTACTACCCGCTGAAATACTCCACGTACGCTTACGAGATGGGCGTCAACTTTATCGTCTATGCGATGAGCCACTGATGACCGAGCGCGCACGCTGATGGAATCGATCTTCGAGTTCCTGTTCAAGTACAGACCTCTCCTTTTCCAGGAGGGGGACTTCACGTTCGCCTCGCCTTGGCCGGCTCTGTTCATTCTGGGTGGGGTCGCGCTCGTGACCATTCCCGCTCTCTTCACGTATGGTGCGGCCCGGGGAGACAGCCAACGGATCGACCGGATCGTGATGGCTGCGATACGACTCGGTCTGGTCGGTGTCCTGGTCTTCATTCTCTTCCAGCCCACGCTGATACTCACTTCGGTCGTCCCACAGAGGAATTTCGTCGGCATTTTGATCGACGACTCGCAGAGCATGCGCATTGCGGACGAGGACGGCGTAGCCAGAAGCGACTTCGTTCAGTCGACCTTCGGCGCCGAAGGCAGTGAGATGCTGGACGCCCTGTCGGAGAAGTTCACGCTTCGTTTCTTCCGGTTCAGCCGCGACGCCAGCCGTCTCAACAGTATGAACGAGCTGACGTACTCTGGTACCGAGACCGACCTCGGTAACGCCATGGTACGGGCTCAAGAGGAATTGGCCGGCGTGCCGATCTCAGGCTTGGTCGTCATTTCTGACGGCGCCGACAATTCCGGCGAGGCTCTGGCCGAGTCGCTCCTTCCCCTCCAGGCCGCCGGCGTTCCAGTCTATACAGTGGGTCTCGGTGAGGAGGAGCTGTCGCCGGACGTGCAAGTCAGCCGTGTGGAGTTACCGAGGACGGTCCTCGTGGGAACGTCGTTGGTGGTGGACGTCATCGTCTCCCACCGGGGCTACACGGGTCGCACAGTCCAACTCCTTGTGGAAGACACGGGTGTCCTTCTGGCCTCGGAAGACGTGACCTTCGAGCGCGATGGCGAGCCCGTGGTGTCCAGGGTGCGGATCGAGGCCGAGGACGCGGGACCCCGTCTGCTTCGGTTCCGGGTCAGCCCTCAGGAGGGGGAACGCGTAACGGAGAACAACGCTCGAGACGTCCTGGTGGACGTCGTGAACGAAGCCGAGAAGATCCTCTACTTCGAGGGAGAGCCCCGCTGGGAGGTGAAGTTCCTGCGCCGTGCGGTGTCCGAGGACGACAACCTCCAGGTCGTGGTGCTTCAACGCACGGCCGAGAGCAAGTTCCTGCGCCTGAACGTGGATGACGCCGAGGAGCTGGCAGCCGGTTTCCCGAGGACGCGGGAGGAACTCTTCCGATACCGGGCGCTGATCCTCGGGAGCGTGGAGGCGAGCTTCTTCACGCACGATCAACTCGACATGATCGCGGATTTCGTGTCTCAGCGCGGCGGTGGCCTCTTGGTCCTCGGGGGCCGAAACGCGTTCGGCGAGGGAAGCTACCAGGGCACACGCTTGGCGGAGGCTCTACCCGTCTTCATGGACGACGAACTGAGCACCGGGGTCGAGCCCTACTCGACCGAGCTATTCATCACCCCCACGCGAACGGGTCTCACTCATCCCACGACGCAACTGGGGCAGGACGATAGCGACGCGGTCCGCGAACTGTGGGAGTCCCTTCCGCCCGTGACGACCCTGAATCCCATCACGCGCCTCAAGCCCGGCGCGACGGGCCTCCTGACGGGCGGTCCGGAGGACGACCGTGAACGCCAAGTCGTTCTCGCCTTCCATCGGTATGGCCGTGGCAAGGTGATCGCACTGCCCATCCAGGACTCGTGGACTTGGCAGATGCATGCCGACATCCCGCTCGAAGACCAGACCCACGAGACGTTCTGGCGCCAGCTTCTCCGCTGGCTCGCGGACGGTGTGCCCGACCAGGTCGAGGCCCAAAGCGAGCGTGAGGTCGTCGAGCCCGGACAGCCCGTGAATCTCGCGGTCGAGGTCGGAGACTCCGCGTATGCGGAGGTGAACAACGGAAACGTCGTCGCGGTGGTACTCGATCCGGACGGCAGCTCCACTACCGTACCCCTGGACTGGGATGTGGAGCAGGACGGGCACTACGACGGTGGATTCCCGACGTCTGGACCGGGGCTGTACGAGGTCGCGGTACACGCGACCCGCGGGGCGGATACCATCGGGACGGCCCGCACTTACGTGAACGTGGCGCCCTCCGACGAAGAGTACTTCGATGCGAGTATGCGGGGGACTACGTTGAACCGTGTTGCCGACCAGACCGGAGGACTGTTCTACACACCGGAGACCGTGTCCACCCTTCCGGAGGACATCGGTCTGACCGGAGCGGGGGTCACGCTCACGGAGGAGAGGGATCTCTGGGACATGCCCATTCTGCTGCTGCTGGTCCTGGGTTTGATGGGCGCCGAATGGGGCTACCGGCGGAAGAGGGGACTTGTATGATCTCGCGCAGTGCTCTGGCCATCGTCATGCTGTTGACGACGACTGGGGCCTACCCGGCACTCGGCCAGGAGACGCACGTCCTAGTCGTAGCGGGACTGGGAGGCGACGCCACGTTTCGCGAGCGATTCACGGAGTGGGGCAGCACTCTCGTCACCGCCGCCCTTGAGAAGTTCGCGATACCCGCGAGCAACATCGTATATCTGGGCGAGGACCCAGCGGCCGATCCGCTCATCCAGGACCGCTCGACCCGGGAGAACGTCGACCGGGCCTTCACCGACCTGGTCGCCAACTCACAGCCGGACGATGAAGTCTTCGTTGTGCTGATCGGACACGGCAGCTACACCGACGGAGAGTCTCGCTTCAACCTTCCCGGACCCGATCCTACAGCAGAGGATTTCGCACTCCACCTCGATCTGCTGTCGGACAGGCGAGTCGCGTTCATCAACCTCGCCAGTGCCAGTGGAGAATTCGTGAAGGCGCTCTCGGGAGAGGGACGGACCATCGTGACCGCCACGAGGACGGGGAGAGAGCGAAAC
This sequence comes from Gemmatimonadota bacterium, assembly GCA_039590375.1. Taxonomy (GTDB): domain Bacteria; phylum Gemmatimonadota; class Gemmatimonadetes; order Longimicrobiales; family Gaopeijiaceae; genus UBA822. The sequence goes on along the minus strand of JBDHFN010000009.1, from coordinate 10,508 downwards.
GTAACCATCTTCGGGGGCTACTTCATCGACGCGTTCGACGGAGAGCTAGCCGATCTCGACAAGGACGGCCGCGTCTCGGTCTGGGAGGCCTTCGAGTTTGGCCGCACCGAGGTCGAGCGGGAGTACGGGACGTCCAACCTGATGGTCACGGAACACCCCGTCCTCGACGATAACGGCGACGGAGAGGGCAGTACCGAGCTGGTCGACGCGGCGGACGGTGCGTTCGCGCGAACCATGTTCTTGGCCGCCGACCCGTCCACGGCCGCGGCACGGGCCACCGACGATCCGGTGCTGAAGGCCCTCTACGAGCAGAAGGTGGATCTCGAGCGGCGCATCGCGGAGCTTCGGGAGTTGAGGGGTCAGATCGACCAGGACCGCTACGATAGCGATCTGGAGGAGTTGCTCGTCGAACTCGCGCTCGCGAATAGGGCGATCCAGAGCCGGGAGGCTGGTAATTAATGAAGCGTGGGCATTTCCTGTTCGCCCTCGCCGCTCTCGGTCTGTCCACGGGTGGAGTGGCGCAGACACTGGACGAGGCCATCGCCGAAGTTCGCAGGGGGGGCTACGAGTCCGCCATCGATGCTCTCGGACGGATCTCCCGTTCCGGGCCGGAACTGAACCAGAGCGATCGCGCGCGGGCCTATGTAGCGTACGTTTCCGCGCTGGCCGAGGTCGGCCGATACCAGGAAGCCCGCGAAGCCCTGGCTGAGGCCCCTCCCGCCCTCGCGACCGATCTCGCCAACACGGCCGGTGAGGTTTTCTACGCGTTGGGACAGATCGACCAAGCCCGCGATCAGTTCGGTCGGGCGATCCGGGGCGGAGCGGTCGACAGGATAACCGCCCGCTTGAATCTCGCCATCCTCGAATGGACGTATGGGAGTCGGGACGTCGCGTTCGAGGCGTTCGACTCCTTCATCGACATCTACAATGGTTCGACCCCTCTCTCCTCGAGGGATCTCACGGCCGTGGGCACCGCGGTTCGGTACCTGGGCATTCGCGAGCATGAACTCTTCCAGGACGCGCTCAGAGCCTACGATGAGGCCGTGGCCGCTGATCCCGGCACCCTGGAGCCGCGAATTCTGATCGGGGAGTTGTTTCTCGAGAAGTACAATGGGCCCGAGGCCGACGCCGCGTTGAAGGAGGTCCTCGAAAGAAATCCGAACCACCCGCGCGCGCTCTTGGGATTGGCCCGCGCCATGGAGTTCAATGGCACGATCGGATTGATGGACCAAGTAGACCGCGCGCTCGAGCAGAACGAAAACCTGGTCGAGGCGAGGGTCTTCAAGGCTCGGCTCCTCCTCAAGGCCGAGAACCACGAGGACGCCCGATCCGAACTCGAGAAGGCGCTCGAGGTAAACCCCGTCTCCCTCGAGGCGATGAGCGTACTCGCGGCCAGTCACTATCTGCGCGGCGAGACGGGGGAGTACGACAGGATCCGCGACCAGGTCATCACGCTCAGCCCGATGTACGCGGAACTATACAACGACATCGCCGATCTGAGCGTCGAGAGCCGCAAGTACATCGAGGCGACCCGCGTGGCGGAGGAGGCCATCGGCATAGACCCCCTCTCATGGAGGGCCTACGGCATCCTCGGAATGAACCAGCTCCGGCTGGGACTGATCGATGAGGGTCGGGCCAATCTCGAGACGGCCTTCGAGGGCGATCCGTACAGCGTTTGGTTCTACAACACCCTGGACCTGCTGGACACTTTCGAGAACTACGACCTCAATCAAGAAGACCCCCGCTTCCTCTTCCTGGTGCACGGGCAGGAATCCGCGCTACTCCAGCCGTACATAGAGCAGATCACCGAAGAGGCGTACGAGGCCCTGGTGGAGCGCTACGGCGGATATGAGCCACCGCTGCCCATCCGTATCGAGGTCTTTCCGAGTCACGCGGACTTCTCGGTGCGGACGGTCGGGCTGGCGGGCATGGGGGCGCTCGGCGTGACGTTCGGAAGCCTTCTCGCCATGGATTCCCCCGCCGCCCGGCCCCTCGGTGAGTTCAACTGGGCTTCTGTTCTCTGGCACGAGCTCGCCCACGTGTTTCACCTCGGGCTTACCGAGCACGAGGTCCCGCGCTGGTTCTCCGAGGGTCTGGCCGTCCACGAACAGCGGCAGGCCCGCGAGGGTTGGGGTCACCAGGCCGGGCCCGGATTTCTCATGCGATACCGGGAGGGCCTGCTGCTGCCGGTGAGCGAACTGAACTCCGGCTTCGTGCAGCCCTCCTATCCCGAACAGGTCATCGATTCCTATCTGATGTCATCGCTGGTGTTCGACTTCATCGAGTCGCGATGGGGACTTCAGGTCATTCGGGACATGCTCGCTGGATACCGGGACGGACGAGCGACGCCCGAGCTGATGGAGAGTCTCCTGGACATCACCATGGACGACCTCGACCGCGACTTCGACGAGTATTTCCAGCAGCGTTTCGCCAGCCCCTTGAGTGCACTGGAGCCGCCCGTCAACAGTCCCGGCGTTCCGCGGAACCCCCAGACGATCGAGGATTGGGTCCGCGTGGTGAGAGAGAACCCGGGTAACTTTCCGGCGCGCCTTGCCCTCGGGATCACGCTACTCCAGGAGGAGCGCCTGGACGAGGCGGAGGAGCATCTCCGGGCGGCGCTCGGTCTCTTCCCGGAGTACGGCGGAAATGACAGCCCGTACTGGTTCCTCGCCCAACTTCACCAGCAGAGAGGGGAGACCGAACGGGCCGCGGCCGCGCTCACACGCTTGACGGCTCTGAACGAGAGCCATTACGAAGCCTTCCTGCAGCTCGCGGAGCTTCGTACCGAGCTGGGCGACGCGGCCGGCGCGGCCGAAGCCATGGACGCGGCGGTTCTGATCTACCCCTACGAAATCGCGCTCCACGACCGCCTGGCAGAGGCTCACGAGGCGCGCGGCGACGCGGTCGGTGCCGTTCGGGAACGGAGGGCCATCGTCGCGCTGGAACCAGCCGACCTGGCCGGAGCCTACTACGAACTCGCCCTCGCATACGTGACCGCCGGCAACCCGGCACAAGCTCGCCGCTCGATTCTCAGATCCCTCGAGATCGCACCGAATTTCGAGGCGGGCCTGGATCTGCTTCTGGAACTCAGAAGCGGGGTTGATGCGCCCAGATGAAACAGGTGATTTCCGGGGCCGAATTCGTCCAGCGCGACGAGCGTCACACCGTCTTCGATTCCTTTTTTCGGATCGAGTCGCTGAAAGCCCTGGCATCGCCTACCTTCCAAGTTGAGCCCGGAACTCTTGGGCTGCACGAAGACAACACACTGAAGGACTTGGTAGTCGGCTCGAGTGACGCAGTAGCGGACCCGGGACGCCAAGAAACCACAACCATGAGCCAACGGCCGCACTACGGCCTCGACGGAGCACGAAATGGCATTTAAGGAAGAGCAGGAAGTCGCCGAAGCCGAAACGATGGTCGAGGAAGCCGACGCACCCGAGGCGGCTGCCCTCGAGAGTCCGGACGACATAGACCTCGCCGACAAGATGAAGGCCGGCAGGGAGCAGATCATATCCGAGGTACGAAAGCTCATTATCGGACAGGAGGAAGTCATCGAGCAGATGCTTCTTTCCCTCCTCGTCGGCGGTAACAGCCTACTTCTCGGCGTTCCGGGGCTGGCCAAGACGTTGTTGATCCACACGCTCGCGGAAGTCCTCGATCTCAAGTTCTCCCGCATCCAGTTCACTCCGGATGTGATGCCGTCGGACATCACGGGCACCGACATTATCCAGGAGGACGCGGAGACGGGTCGGCGCAGCATGGTGTTCGCCCCCGGACCGATCTTCGCGAACATCGTGCTCGCGGATGAGATCAACCGTACTCCGCCAAAGACCCAGTCGGCGCTCCTGGAGGCGATGCAGGAACACCGCGTTACGGTCCAGGGGACCACGTACCAGCTCGAAGAGCCCTTCTACGTGTTCGCTACTCAGAACCCCATCGAACTAGAGGGCACGTATCCGTTGCCCGAGGCGCAGCTCGACCGCTTCATGTTCAAGATCATCATGGACCATCTCGAAGAGGACGAGGAACTGGACGTGGTGCGCACCACGACCGGGATCCAGGTTCCCGAGTTCAGCAACACCATCACGGGCGACGACCTCATCGCGTTCCAGAGACTAGTGCGGAAGGTACCCGTCCCGGACGCCGCAATGCGGTATGCCGTCAACCTCGTTCGGACCACTCGTCCGAGTCCAAACGGGACGACTCCGGACTTCATCAACAAGTGGGTCGCCTTCGGAGCGAGTGTCCGCGCCGCCCAATACCTCATTCTGGGAGCGAAGGCTCGGGCGCTCACGAAGGGACGCTATAACGTGAGCTTCGAAGACATCCGGGCGCTCGCCCATCCGGTGCTGAGGCATAGGATCCTCACCAATTTCCATGCCGAGTCCGAGGGCGTAACCACCGATGAGCTGGTCGACTTCCGGCCTGTAGGCGGGTCCTCGCGTGGCTGTCAGAGAGCGGTCGAGCGTTCACGGCGCCGACACTCAGTTCCTCGATCCTGCCGTCTTGAGCCGGATCGGCAACCTCGAGTTGTTGGCCCGTACGGTCGTGGACGGCTTCCTCCAGGGCCTTCACAGATCACCTCACCTGGGGATGTCACTCGATTTCGCGGAACACCGAGAGTACATGCCCGGCGACGACATCCGGCGCATCGACTGGAGGCTCTTCGCTCGCACGGACCGCTTTTACGTAAAACTGTTCGAGGCGGAAACGGCCGCCGATTTCATGGTCGTGCTCGACGTCTCCAAGTCCATGAGCTTCGGTTCGCACACCGTCACCAAGCTGGACTACGCCCGTTACCTGGGGGCCGCGCTCTCTTACTTCTCCCAGAAGCAGAGGGATCGCGTGGGCCTGGCGACCTTCGACCACGAGATCGTGGACTACGTGCCGCCCTCCACCCGACACCTGCAACTCGTCCTTCACACGCTGGCGCGCGCGGAGCCGGGGCGTCCGGGCACGCTCCGTGACCCGCTCATGCGACTGGGCGACAACCTCCACCATCGGGGAATCATCCTCCTTCTTTCGGATTTTTACGAAGAACCGGAGAGGGTGATCGACTCAGTACGCCATCTGAGGGCTCGCGGCCACGACGTGATCGTGTTTCACCTCCTCGACCCCGCCGAACTCGAGTTCACCTACGACAGCGCGGCGAGTTTCCGGGATCTGGAGAGCGGGACGATGATCCCGATCGTGCCCGATGAGCTCGCCGAGGAATACCGTTCTCTCATCGGTGAGCACACCAAAGAGTTGGAGCGCCTCTTCACGGGAAGCAGGATCGACTACAGCGTCCTCGACACGTCGGCACCGCTGGATTATGCCCTGTTCCGTTACCTGTCGAGTCGTGAAAAAATGACCAGGGTGCGCTGATGGGTCTTCTGGCTCCCCTGTTCCTGTTGGGCCTCCTGGGTCTGGCGGTGCCGATCTTGGTCCACCTGACCGAGAAACAACGCCGCAACGTGGTGGAGTTCCCCTCCTTGATGTTCCTCAGGAAGATTCCGTTTCGGTCGACCCAGAAGAGAAGGATCCACCACTGGGCACTGTTGTCGCTCCGGGCCCTGGCGTTGGCCCTACTCGTCGCGGCGTTCACCCGCCCCTTCGTGGCGAACACCGAGGTGGCAATCGGCTCGACGCTCGGCCCTCGCGAAGTCGTTGTCGTATTGGACCGGTCGTATTCGATGGGCTACGGAGACCGCTGGGATCGGGCGAAGACTCAGGCTCGGGAGGTCTTCCAGAGCTTGGACGCTTCCGATCGGGCCAGCCTCGTGTTCATGGGGAGAGGCGCGGAGGCGCTCCTACGGGCGACCTCGGATCGGGGTCGCCTGCTCGCGGCTCTGGACACGGCCAGTCTGAGCGCGGACGGGACCCTGTACGGTCCTGCTCTCAAGTTGGCGCAGACGATCCTTGAAGAGTCGCAGTTCCCGAATCGGGAGGCCTTCATCATCAGCGACTTCCAACGCACCGGTTGGAACGGCGACGAGGGCGTGACGTTCCCGCCGGGAACCGTGGTGAATCCCGTGCTGATTACCGATGACACGGCTCCGAACGCCGGCGTGGCGTCGGTGGCCCTCCGGCGGCAGTTCTTCTCCGGCCAAGAACGCATGACCGCAACGGCCCGTGTCGTACGGCGGCAGGGAGAGGCACCGGTCGAGAGGACCATCGCGCTCGAGTTGGACGGGCAGGAGGTTCAGACCCAGACCGTGAGCCTCGATCCGACTGGCTCGGCGACGGTCACGTTCGAGCCGTTCACGCTGTCCGACCTCTACACGCGTGGGTCGATCCGGCTCGAGCCCGATGTCCTTCCGCAAGACGATGAGCTCCACTTCGTGCTTTCGCCGGGAAGGGCCATGAGGACGCTCGTGTTGGAGGGCGCCAGTCCACGACGTGATGCCAGCCTGTACCTTCAGACCACCCTCGATATCAGCGAGGAGTCGGCCTTCGAGGTCGAGGTGAGGCGTTCGACGTCCGTTTCGGCGGCCGATCTGGCAGCCACGGATGTGGTCGTTCTCAACGATGCCCCGTTCCCACAGGGCCAGACGGCGGATCGCCTGCGCGGGTTCGTGGAGGGGGGCGGTGGACTGTTGCTCGTCCTCGGGGAACGCAGCGCATGGCGGACGGGGCTCGAGGAAATCCTTCCCGGACGATTCGGCCCAGCCAGAGACCATACCAGGGGAGCGGCTCGGCTGGGCTATCTCGACTATACCCATCCGGTCTTCGAGTTATTCGGTGGGCCCGGTGGGGGTGATTTCGCCCGGGCGCGGTTCTTCCGGTCGCGCGATCTGGAGGTGGGTCCGGAGGGACGGGTGCTGGCGCGATTCGACGACGGATCCGTCGCGCTCGCCGAGCGGCGCCTGGGAGAGGGCTATGTGCTCGTCTGGACCAGCACGATGGACGCCTTTTGGAACGATCTGGCGGTGCAACCGGTATTTTTACCGTTCATTCACCAGATGATGCGTCACCTCGGCGGATACCGGGAGCGGGTGCCCTGGTTCACGGCCGGTCAGGTCCTCGACCTCTCCGATCCCGCCGGCTTGGTGTTCGTCGCGGACCGAGAGAATGAGCTGACGCCCGAGGTAGACCAGGTCGCCCTTACGCCGGGTGGGGGAAGTGTCGCCTTGCCAGCGACCGCCGGACCTCGTTTCTTGGAACTAGAAGAGCAGGGGTTCTACGAAGTCCGGCCGCCGGGTACCGTTCCCGAGCGCGTGTTCGCGGTGGCGGTCAACGTGGATGTAACAGAGTCTGAGTTGGAGTCGATGGACCCCACCGAGCTTGCGGGGGCAGTCGCCCCCCGGGAGAGCGACGGTGAGTTGGGTGCCGCTGGCGGGATGCTGACACCCGAGATGCAGGCGAGAAATCAGGAGCGGCGTCAGTCCTTGTGGCGCTTTCTGATGGTGGCAGCGCTGGTGCTCTTGTTGACCGAGACCGCGATATCAAACTGGATTTCCCGGCCGACGACCACAAGATTTGAGGATGGGAGGAGTTATGCACCGAGCAACACATAAGGGCATTCTTCACGACCGGGTCCTCGCCATGGTCCGCAAGATCCGCAGGCGGTGGCGTGCGCGTATCCTGCTCCGCGGGATTGCCGTCGTGCTCGGGGCTAGTCTGCTGGCGTTCCTCTTGTCGGTCTATGGGCTCGAAGTCTCACGTTTCAGCGCCTCGTCGGTCGTAGCGTTCCGCGTGATACTGTGGCTCGTCGGAGCCGTATTGGTCGCCCGATTCCTCGTTTGGCCCCTCGCGCGCAGAGTCACAGACGAGCAGGCCGCACTCTACCTGGAAGAGAACGAGCCCTCGCTGGAGGCCTCGGTGCTGGCCGCGCTCGAGACGACGTCCGAGCCCGGCGAGACCTCCGAGGCCCTCGAAAGACGACTCGTCGAGAGCGCGCTCGAACGCGCACGCGATGTCGATTTTGGGCGCCGAATCGAGCAGAAGGGTCTCTACAGGGCATCGGGAGCACTGGCCGCGGTGGCGCTCGGCTCGCTCGCGCTACTGCTTCTGGGACCGAGTCAACTGCGTAACGGGGCAGCGGCCCTCCTCCTGCCCACGCGGGACGCGGGAACGGTGAACCCTTATTCGATTTCCGTGAGCCCAGGTGACGTCACCATTGCTCGGGGATCCGATCAGCTCGTCACAGCCGAGCTCGAGGGCTTCGACACCGAAGACGTCCAGATCTTCTTCCGTGGGGAGTCCTCGGACCAGTTCGACCAACTCTCCATGCTCACCGACGGATCGGAGGGCTTCGAGCTCCTCCTTCTCAGCTTGGACGAGAACACCGATTATTTCATCGAATCAAGCGGCATTCGGTCGGCCACTCACCGAATCGAGGTGGCCGATCTCCCATATGTGGAGCATCTCGAGTTGGAGTATCGCTTCCCGGCATACTCGGGTCTCGCTTCCCGCACGGTCGAGTTCGGCGGAGACATCGCCGCGCTCCGCGGGACGGTGGTGACGCTCAGGGTCTTCCCCACGATGCTCACACCCGGAGGCCAACTCCTGGTCGATGGCGAGGCTGTGGAGCTCACGGACCAAGGAGACGGCACATGGACAGCGAGCCTGACTGTCGAGCGCGTGGGCTTCTATGAAGTCGCGCTGGAGAGGGCGAGCGGAGGACTCGTTCCGGCCTCTCCCCAGTACACGATCGACGTCCTGACGGATCAACCACCCTCCGTGTCGTTCTCCAAGCCCGGGCGCGATGAGAACGCGACTCCGATCGAGGAATTCTACCTCGAGGCGAAAGCCGACGACGACTATGGAGTCTCCGAGTTACTTCTCATGTACTCCGTGAACGGTGGTCCCGAGGACACAATCAGGCTCTTCGACGACCGTCCGACACCGGAGGTTACCGCGGGGCATACGCTCTTTCTAGAGGAGTTTGGCCTCGAATCTGGTGACCTCGTCGCCTACTACGCACAAGTCGAGGACAGCAACCCGGGACCCGAGAGCCGCACCGCCAAGAGCGATATCTATTTCGTCCAGATCCGTCCTTTCCGCGTCGAATTCCGCCAGGCCGAGCAGGGTGGCGGGGGCGGGGGCGGCGGTGGGGGCGGACAGGAGGAGCGTGCACTCTCCGAGCTCCAGGAGCAGGTGGTCGCAGCCACGTATAATCTGGTACGCGACCGCGACCGTTACAGTGAGAGCGAGTTCCAGGAAAACCTGGTCAGCGTGCGCTTGGCCCAGGGCCGTGCGAGGGAGCAGGTAGCGGGACTATTGGGGCGGCTCACGTCTCGCGGCCTGGGGAACGACTCCGAGTTCCAACGCATTGCCGAGTTACTGAACGAGGCCATCACGGAGATGGAGGCGGCGGAGGCAGTCCTCGAGGATGGGGAGCTTCAAGAGGCGATCTCGCCCGAGCTGAGGGCGCTGCTCCAGCTCCAGAGGGCGGAGGAGAACTATGAGTTCGAGGTCAGTCAGGGACAGCAGGGTGGCGGTGGCGGTGGCGGCGGCGGCGCCAGGGCGGACGACCTAGCCGATCTCTTCGAGCTCGAGCTCGATAAGCTCCAGAACCAGTACGAGACCGTCGAGCGTGGTGAGCGCCAGCAGGCCGGTGACGAACTCGAAGAGACCATGGAGGCGCTGAAGGAACTCGCGCGGCGGCAACAGCAGCAGGCCGAACGTCAGCGCAGGGCAGCCGCCCAGCAGGGCGGCGCATCCGGCGGCGCCAGCGATGCGAGTCAGCGTGAGCTCGCCGAAGAGACCGAGGAGGCGGCCCGCCGTCTCGAGCGCCTTGCTCGCGAGACCAACGACCAGGCGTTGATGGACGCTTCCCAGCGCCTCCAGCAGGCGGCCGGGGATATGCGCCGAGCCGCGGCCGCGGCGGGGAGCGCCGCGACGGCTGACGCCAACTCTGCCCTCGATCGCTTGGAAGATGTGCAGCGGCGTCTCGAGCGTGATCGTATGGACCGGCTCCGCAGCGACGTCGAGGACGCCGCAGAGAGAGCGGAGGATCTGGCTCGCGAGCAGCGTGATATCGAGGAGGACATGGACCGCCTCGGCGAGACGACTGGCGGGCCCGGCTCAGAGGCGGGGAGACGCTTGTTCGAACGCAAGGAAGCGATGAACGAGGAAGTCGCCGACTTGGAGCGCGAAATCGACCGGCTGGCAAGCGACGCACGGGCCGATCAGAGAGAGGCATCGGACCGGTTGCGCGAGGCCGCAAGCACGATACGGGACGACAAGCTCAAGGAGCGTATCCGCTATTCCCGGGGGCTCATCGGCGTCCAGGACCGCGAGTACACCAACGAGTTCGAGGGCGAAACCACCCGAATCGTCGAGGAGCTTCAAGAGGAACTCGAGAGGGCGATCGACGGGATTGGCGAAAACCAAGCGGATCGCTTGTCTGAAGCACTCGACCGGGCGAGAGACCTCTCGCGGGGTGCCGAGTCGCTCTCACGCAGGCTAGGCGAGCGGGGCGCGCAGGATCAGAGTCAGAGCGAGGACTCGCAAGACCCGGCGGGCCAGGGCGACCAGCCCGAGCAGGGTGACCAGGGCTCAGGCCAGACTCAGCAGGGCGC